>JAKOZZ010000246.1 GCA_029779755.1 Pseudomonadota bacterium | reverse complement strand
TGGACGCACCCGGGCGTCAAGAGCTGGTACAAGAACGACCGCAATCGCCTGACCGTGACGTCGCCCTGGCGGCTGCTCGACTACTGGGCGATGACGCGTACGTTCGACGCCGGCGAGTTCGTCGCCGTGCACGCCCGTGACGAGGCGCCCGCCGCCCAGTGATCCGATCCGTGCGCCCGCCCGGGGGCCCGTGCGCGGGCACCCCGGCGCCCCCGGGCACGCATTCCCTGCGCAGCGTCCACCGGGCGCGCGCGCCCTCCACCCGGAGCCCCCCATGGCCGACACCGTCGCGTTCGAACGCAGCCACCACATCCTGATCGACACGCCCGCACAGGCCGTGTACGACTACGTGACCAATCCGAACACCTGGCCGGAGTGGATCGCGGCGTCGCACCACATCGACTGCCCCGACCGCCCGCTGCGCAAGGGCGAGACCTTCGAGGAGAAGTGGCAGACCCGGGCCGAGGTGCTGCTGCGCTGGACCGTGCTCGAGAGCGTGCCTCACCGGCTGTGGGTCGCCACCGCCGACACCGACTTCATCGGTCCGATCGTCGTGCAGTACACGTTCGAGCCCGCCGGCGACGCCACGCGCTACACCCGCACCGTGCGCAACCCGGCGCGACCCAAGGCGCCCACGCCGGAGATGATCGCGCGCATCGACGCCGAGGCGCAGACCGCGCTGCAGAACATCAAGCGCAACGTCGAGGCGCGCGCCCGATGACGGCACCGGAGCGCCAGGCCGCGCGCGAGCGCGCATGAGCGCGACCGCACTGCGTGCGGGCATGGACCCGTAGCGCATCCTGGTCTGGATGTGCGTGATCATCGGCGTGAACCAGCTCGGCTTCGGCGCGCTGGTCCCGGTGCTGCCGCTCTACGCGCAGTCGTTCGGCGTGTCCACCTCGGCGATCGGCATGACGATCGCGATCTACGGCCTGGCGCGCTTCGCGGCCGCGATGCCGGGGGCTGGCCTGTCCGACCGGTTCGGCCGGCGACCGACGATCGCGTTCGGCGGCGTCCTGTCCACGCTCGGCAACCTGTGGTCCGCCTTCGCACCCGGCTACGACGAGTTCCTGGTCGCGCGCTTCGTGGCGGGCGCCGGCGCGGGCCTGGTGATGACGGCCGGCTCGGTGGTGGTGGCCGACATCAGCCCGCCGGAGCGGCGGGGTCGCTACATGGCCACCTACATGGGCGTGTTCCTGTTCGCCGTCGGCATCGGACCGTTTCCCGGCGGCGTGCTCGCCGAGCACTTCGGGCTGGCGGCCCCGTTCCACGTCTATGCGGCGCTTGCGCTGGTGGTCGGCGCGGTGGCCTGGTGGATCATCCCCGAGACCCGCGACTTCGGCCGCAACGCCCACGGGCACGGCGGTCCGCCGCGTGCGGCGTTCCTGCAGCAGTTGCGCACGCTGTCGCGCAACCGGGGCTTCATGCTGGTCTGCCTGATCGGCTTCATGAACGCGTTCGTGCGCACCGGCGGCCTGTTCAGCATCGTGCCGCTGCTGGCCTCGAAGACGCTCGGCCTGTCACCGGGACAGATCGGCAGCGCGTTCGCGCTCGGCAGCGTGCTGGGCATGCTGGCCGCGTATCCGGCGGGCGCGCTGGCCGACCGCTACGGACGCAAGCCGATCATCGTGCCCGCCACCCTGCTCACCGGGATCTCGTTCGTCGCCTACTGGCTCGCCCCGTCGTTCGCGTGGTTCCTGGTGGCCAGCGTCGTGTGGGGCGTGGCGGCTGCGATCAGCGGTGCCGCGCCGTCGGCGTACGCGGCCGACTCGGCGTCACCGGGCACGAACGCCACCGCGATGGCCAGCTACCGGATGCTGTCGGACGTGGGCTACGTGGTCGGCCCGATCAGCCTGGGCCTGCTGGCCGACGCCGCCGGCGCCGGCGTCACGCTGTCGGTCTCGGCGGCGCTGATCGTGCTGGTGGGCGTGCTGTTCGCCCGCTACGCGCCGGAGTCGCACCGCCGCTGACGAACTCACTGCGGCTTGATGCCCGCGCCGCGGGCGAGCTTGCCCCACAGCTCGCTGTCGTCCTTCAGCGTCTTCTCGAACTCGGCCGGCGTGCTGCCGACCGGCATCAGCGTCTGCTCGTACAGGCGCGCGCGCACCTCGGGCAGCTTCATCACGCGCATCGTCTCCTTCGAGATCGCGTCGACGATCGGTCGGGGCGTGCCGGCCGCCACGAACAGGCCCACCCAGCCCAGCGGCTCGAATCCCGCGTAGCCGTTCTCGAGCAGCGTCGGCACGCTCGCCATCAGCGGCGCGCGCTTCGGACCCGTCACCGCCAGCGGCTTGAGCCGGCCCGAATTGATGTGCACGGTGGCCGTGCTGACGTCGGCCCACGCGCACGGCACCTGCCCGCCGAGCAGGTCGGTGGTCATGGGCGCGGAGCCCTTGTACGGCACGTGGGTCATGTCCAGTCCGGCGACCCGCGCGAAGCGCTCGCCGACGATGTGCGAGGACGAACCGGCGCCGAACGAGCCGAACGCGTACTTGCCCGGGTTCGCC
>JAKOZZ010000188.1 GCA_029779755.1 Pseudomonadota bacterium | reverse complement strand
AGCCGGTGTCCGCAGGCGGCGGCGAGCGACGCCTCGGCGCCGCCGGGGTACAGCGTCGTCAGCCAGCGCAGCAGCGCCGCACCGACCTGCCGGGTCTCGGCGCGCGCTTCGGCGCTGTCGCGGCTGGCGACGAACGCGCGGTCCGTCGCCTGCAGCGCCTGCGCATCGCGCGCGGCCACGGCGCGGCATGCGCCGACCACCGCGGGCAGTTCGCGTACGGCGAACGCCTGTCGCCATTGCGTGTCGATCCAGGCCAGCGCGCTCGACTCGTCGTGGACCAGACCGGCGTCGCAGGCGGTCTCCAGGCCTTGCGAATAGCTGAACGCACCGGTCGGCAGCGCCGGCGAGGCCAGCTGCAGCAGTGCCGGCAGCCAGTCGGGCAGTTCAGTGTCCATGGCCGGCCGAATGTCCATGCGCGTCCGCGGAGCCGTACGCGCCCGCCTCCGGCTCGAAGGGCGCCCAGCCGCGCTGCGTGCGCACGCCCATGCGCACCAGCATGTCGACCAGCACCGCGTCGTAGCCGAACATCAGCGCGTCGTGCAGCACCTGCACCGGCACGTGACGATTGCCGAGGTGATAGGCCGCCCGCGCCAGCGCGATCGGATGGGCGGCCCGCACGGTGACGATGTCCTCGTCGGCCGCCTCGATCCGGAGGCAGCCGTGCGCGCCGGCGACCAGCGCGCCGCCGCGCAGCACGGTGCCGCGCGGCAGCACGAGCGCGACCTCGCCGCCCTCGACCAGCCGTGCGCGCAGTCGGCTGCGCGCGCGCATCTCGAAGGGAAGCCGCAGCACGCCGACGAATGCCCCGTGGCCGGCCGCGCCTTCCCACGATGCGCCTCCACCCGGTGCGTGCTCGCCCGTCGGGCCGTCGCCTGATGCGCTCCCGGCGGACACGCGCTCGGCCAACGTGCGCGCGCCCGACGGCCCCTCGCCCGGAGCCCCCTGCCCCGCCACGCCCCCGGCCCACACCACCCGATCGAACACGGGCAGCCCGGCCGTTTCCGGCGGCCGCTCGGTGTCGGGGTCGACGATGCGTACGCGGCCCATCAGAACAGGAAGTAGCGTTGTGCCATCGGCAGCACCTTCGCGGGCTCGCAGGCCAGCAGCACGCCGTCGGCATGCACGCGGTAGTCCTGCGCGTCGACGGTGATCACCGGGAGATGGCTGTTGTGGATCATGTCCTTCTTGCCCACCGTGCGGGTGCCGCGCACCGGCACCAGTCGGCGTTGCAGGCCCAGCGTCTCGCCCACGCCAGCGGCCATCGCCGCCTGCGACACGAACGTGACGCACGACGAGGCCAGTGCCCGCCCGTAGGCGCCGAACATCGGTCGCATGTGCACCGGCTGCGGGGTGGGGATCGACGCGTTGGGGTCGCCCATCGCGGCGGCGATGATCATGCCGCCCTTGACGATCAGCGCCGGCTTCACGCCGAAGAACGCAGGCTGCCACAGCACCAGGTCGGCGAGCTTGCCGACCTCGATCGACCCGACCTCGTGGGCCAGTCCGTGGGCAATCGCCGGATTGATCGTGTACTTGGCGACGTAGCGCTTCACCCGGGCGTTGTCCGCCGCGTCGCGCCCCGCGATCGTGTCGGTCAGCGCGCCGCGCTGCACCTTCATCTTGTGCGCCGTCTGCCAGGTGCGCAGGATGACTTCGCCCACCCGTCCCATCGCCTGGCTGTCCGACGACATGATCGAGATCGTGCCCAGGTCGTGCAGGATGTCTTCGGCGGCGATCGTCTCGCGGCGGATGCGGCTTTCGGCGAAGGCCACGTCCTCGGCGATGGCCGGGTCGAGGTGGTGGCACACCATCAGCATGTCGAGGTGCTCGTCGGCCGTGTTCACGGTGTACGGCCGGGTCGGGTTGGTCGACGAGGGCAGCACGTTCGGTTCGCCCACCACCCGCAGGATGTCGGGCGCATGGCCACCGCCCGCGCCTTCGGTGTGGAAGGTGTGGATCGTGCGGCCCTTGAAGGCCGCGATCGAGGCTTCGACGAAGCCGGCTTCGTTGAGCGTGTCGGTGTGGATCGCGACCTGCACGTCGTGCTCGTCGGCCACCGACAGACAGCAGTCGATCGCCGCCGGCGTCGTGCCCCAGTCCTCGTGCAGCTTCAGTCCGATCGCGCCGGCCTGCACCTGCTCCACCAGGGCGCCGGGCAGGCTGGCGTTGCCTTTGCCCATGAAGCCCAGATTGATCGGCAGGCCTTCGGCGGCCTCGAGCATGCGGGCGATGTGCCAGGGGCCGGGCGTGCACGTGGTGGCCTTGGTGCCGGTGGCGGGGCCGGTGCCGCCGCCCAGCAGGGTGGTGACGCCCGACATCAGCGCCTCGTCGACCTGCTGCGGGCAGATGAAGTGGATGTGGGTGTCGATGCCCCCCGCGGTCACGATCATGCCCTCGCCGGCGATCACCTCGGTGCCGGGGCCGATCACGATGTCGACGCCGGGCTGCACGTCGGGGTTGCCGGCCTTGCCGATCGCGGCGATCCGTCCGGCGCGCAGGCCGATGTCGGCCTTCACGATGCCCCAGTGGTCGATGATCAGCGCGTTCGTGATCACGGTGTCGACCGCGGTCGCGCAGCCCGCCTGCGACTGCCCCATGCCGTCGCGGATCACCTTGCCGCCGCCGA
>JAKOZZ010000184.1 GCA_029779755.1 Pseudomonadota bacterium | reverse complement strand
CCGGCCTGCACGAGCATCGCTTCGGCGACGTGCGCGAAGAGGAGGTCGCCGAAATTGTGGCGGTCGAACGCGCCGAAGACGATGATCGGCGGAGGCATCGAGGCATCCTACGACGCACTGTTCGCGTGCGGTACAGTGCGGCCATGGGCGAACTCGCATCTCCGGTACTGCGTCGCGTTCGCAGCACATTGCGTGGATTGGCGCGGCGCGCGCTCGTCCGCGTCAAAGGAACTTCGGTGGGGATTGAACTGGTCCTGAAGCGCAAGCGCGAGCGTCTGTTCGCCGGGTATCGGCTCGACGGTAAGGTTGGTGTCGAGATCGGTCCATTGTGCTATCCCATGGTCGAGCGGCCGACGCACCGCGTGTACTACGTCGACCATTGCAGCACTGCCGAACTGCGCCAGAAATACGAAGGTCACGCGAACGTTCCTGCCGAGCGCATCGTCGAGGTCGATTTCGTCTGGGGCGACTCAGATCTGTCCACCCTGCTGGGCGACAAGGCACCGGTCGACTACGTGGTCGCTTCTCACGTCGTCGAGCACGTGCCGGACCTGATCGGCTGGCTCGGCGAGATGCATGCGGCCCTGCGCGAGGACGGTCAGCTGATGCTTGTGGTTCCCGACAAGCGCTTCACGTTCGACGTGTTCCGTCGCTGCAGCGCATGGGAGGAGGTCCGGTTGGCGCACGATGAGCGTCGCCGCAAGCCGGGGATCCGGTGCGTGATGGATCACTTCTCCAATGTCGTGGCCGCCGATACGTGGCAGATGTGGGAGGACTATGCGGTCGTCGACCGCTTCGCGTACAACAATCCGCCCGGCCTTCTCGAGGTGGCTGCGCGCGAGATGCAGGAAGGCAAGTACATCGACGTGCACTGCTGGGTGTTCACCCCCTGGCACTTCCTCGCGCTGATCGGGCGTGTCGTGCATGAAGCGGGCCTCGGCTTCGATCTCGATCACTTCGAGACCACGCCCTCGCACAACCTCGAGTTCTACGTGCGCCTGAGGAAGGTGGCGACATCGACGACCGACTGGTCTGCGGCGGCGCGCACCGCGCACGACACCGCCTTGTGGCCGAACGGCCGCCAGCGGGCGATCGAACTGGCCGGTTGAACGGATCCTGGCGGGCGGCACCCGCCACGGCCCCGTCCGACGTGCCGGCGGGTCAGGCCGTGCGGGATGCGGATGGTGCCCGCGCCCCGCGTGCGCCGTACAGCAGCAGCGCCGCGCCCGCGACCTCCAGCGCCGTCGCCACCAGCAGCGGCGGGCCGTAGCCGCCGAAGCGGTCGTAGAGGGCGCCGAAGAATCCCGGTCCGGCCGCGCCCATCAGCTGGATGCAGGTGGCGGCCGAGCCGTACACGCTGCCGAACGCGCGTGCGCCGAACTCGCGCCGCACGATGATCGGCGCCAGTGTCGTCACGTTGCCCATGTTCAGGCCGAGCAGCACGCTGGCCACGATCAGCACCACCGGGTTCGGAAAGAGCGCGAGCAGCGCGAGGCAGGCCGACGTCGACAGCAGCACGCCGGCCGCGCCGCGCCGCACGTCGATGCGGTCGGCGTAGCGGGCCAGCAGGATCCGTCCGACGAAGGCGGCGACCGAGGTGGCCGACACCGCGACGGACGCGACGGCGACGCCGAGCGCGGGCACCAGCAGCGCCACGTGATGGGCGACGAAGCCGATCTGCACGAGGAAGGCGAAGCCGAAGCCCAGCATCACGGTCCACAGACGCAGGGAGCGCAGGGCGCTCGCACGGGTCCAGTCGCCGGCGCCGTCGGCGGGCCGGGGGGGCGTGGCCGTTGCGATCGGGGAGGCCGGCACGGGCTGCGGCATCGGCGCAGGTGCCGCAACTGGAGGCGAAGCAGGTGCAGGTGCGGGTGCGGCGACAGGTGCGACAGGTGCGGCAGCAGGTGCAGGGGGCGGGTCGCCGTCCGGGTACAGGCCCAGTTCGTGCGGCCGATGCTTCAGCACCCGCCGGGCGATCGGCACGACCACCACCAGCACCACCGCCGCGGCCGCCAGCATCGCCGTGCGCAGGCCCAGGTGCGCGACGCCGAACAGCAGCAGCGGCGCACCCACCATGCCGCCGATGCTGGCGCCCAGCAGGGCCGTCGACATCGCGCGGCCCTGGTGCCGTTCGAACCAGGGCGACAGCGTGGTGCTGATCGCAGTGCTCGACAGGCAGGCCCAGCCGACGCCGAGCACCGCGAACGTGGCGAACAGCTGCCAGGGCGCAGAGGCGAAGCCGATGCCGGCGACGCCGACGGCCATCGCGCCGGCGCCGAACGGCAGCACCCGCCCGGGCCCCAGCCGGTCGATCGCACTGCCGACCAGCATCTGGGCGCAGGCCGACACCAGGAAGTGCGTGGTGATCGCCGACGAGATCAGGCTCACCGACAGCCCGGTGGACTCGTGCAGTGCGCGCAGGTAGGCGCTGGGGCCGAACAGGCCGAGCGACCACGACACCACGGCCATGGCCATGCAGCCGTACACCACGGTCCAGCCGTGGAAGCGCGCTGCGGCGGCGGGGCGTGCGGCGTCGGGACGTGTGGGGGCGGTCATGGTGGCCGCACAATACGCGCAACCGGCCGCCCGCGCAGCGCAGTCGCGCCGTGGCGGCCCGCCCCAACGACGAAGGAAGCCCGCGATGTTCATCCGCAACTGCTGGTACGTGGTCGCCTGGGACTACGAGATCCCGGACGACGGGCTGTTCGCCCGCACCGTGCTGAACGAGCCGCTGCTGCTGTTCCGCAAGGCCGACGGCACGGTGGTGGCGCTGGAGGACCGCTGCTGTCATCGCCTGGCGCCGCTGTCGATGGGCCGCAAGGAGGGCGACTGCGTGCGCTGCGGCTATCACGGCCTGAAGTTCGACGGCCAGGGCCACTGCGTCGAGATCCCCGGGCTGGCGAGCGTGCCGGCCAGGGCGCGCGTGCGCAGCTATCCGGTGGTGACGCGCAACCGCTGGGTGTTCGTGTGGATGGGCGCTCCCGAACGGGCCGATCCGGCCCTGCTGCCCGACAACTTCTCCTGCGACCATCCCGACTGGCAGCACGTGCCCGGCTACCTGCACTACGACACCAGCTACCTGCTGATCTGCGACAACCTGCTCGACTTCTCGCACCTGAGCTACGTGCATGCGCAGACGCTCGGCGGCTCGGACGAGATCGCGCACGCCCGCCCGACGATCGAGCCGATCCCGCGCGGCATCAAGGTGTCGCGCCGCGTGCACGACGTGCCGTCGCCGGCGTACCACGCGCCGATGCGCACCTCCGACGGCAACGTCGACCGCTGGTTCGTCTACGACTTCGTGCTGCCCGGCACGCTGCTGATGGACTCCGGCGCCCGGCCGGTCGAGGACGCGCCCGACGACCTGTCGCGCGCGCTGCGCTTCCACAGCTGCCAGACGCTCACGCCCGAGACCGAGCACAGCACGCACTACTTCTTCCAGGAAGCGCACCGCACCGGCATGGGCGACGGCACGCTCGCGCGGACGATGCACGAAGGACTGCTGGTCGCTTTCGAGGAGGACCGCCGCATGATCACCGCGCAGGCGCGGATGATCGCGCGCAGCCCGGGCGTGTCCATGCTGCCGCTGGCGATGGACGCGGCGCTGGTGCGCTTCCGGCGGATCGTCGACGAGGCGATCGCGGCCGAACGCGACTAGCGGAACACCAGCACGAGGTTGTTGGCGGGCATGGCGATACGTTCGACGAGCCGCAGCCCGGCCCGTGCCGCGCTGTCGGCGACGTCCGCCAGACGGCGCAGGCCCCAGGCCGGATCGCGCCGTCGCAGGTCGGCGTCGAAGGCGAGGTTGCTCGGCGCCACCGGTTCGCCGTCGACGCAATAGGGGCCGTAGGTGATCAGCAGGCCGCCCGGCGCGAGATGTCGGGCCGCCCCCTGCATCAGCGCGTCGCAGGTGGCCCAGGGTGCGATGTGCAGCAGGTTGGCGCACCAGATCGCATCGATTTCACGAGGGATTCCGTGCCAGTGGGCGCTCACATCGTCGGTCTTGCCCGAAGGCGGTGAGGACGGTGACGCGGGGGCCGGGCGTGCGGCGAGCAGATCCAGCCGCTGCGGTGGCCGCACGTTCGGCAGGCCCGCGCACCAGGCGGCGATCGACGCCAGCGCGGCGGCATCGCCGTCGGTCGGCAGCCAGGTCCAGCCCGGCATGTGTGCGGCGAAATGCGCGGCATGCTGCCCGGTGCCGGCGGCGATCTCCAGCACGCACGCCTGCGCGGGCAGCAGACGCTGCAGCACCTGCAGGATCGGGTCCTTGTTGCGGTCGGCCGCAGGGCTGAAGGCACGGGCGTCGGGGCGCATGCGTGCGATCGTAGCGCGATGCTTGAACCGCCATACCTTGATGCGATAGCGTCAGATGCATGCGCACCACGCTGGATATCGACGACGACGTGCTGCTCGCCGCCAAGGAGCTTGCGCGACGCGAAGGCGAGACGGCCGGCCGCGTGCTGTCGCGACTGGCACGCGCCGGTCTGCGCGGCCGAACCGTCGGCCCGTCATGGCATCGAGCCGTTCGCCCGCCGCGGCGGCGTGGTCACCAACGCCGTGATCGACCGGCTGCGCGACGACGACGCGATCTGATGCGCGCCCTGCTCGACGAGACCCGCTTCGACCATGCGCGCCTGCACGGGCATCGGCAGGTGACCGATCTCTACCTGCTGGCGCTTGCCGTTGCCCATGACGGCTGTCTCGCCACCTTCGATGCGTCGGTGCCCCTGTCCGCCGTCCGCGGTGCGCACGCCCGTCACCTGGCGGTGATCTAGCGGTCCGTGCGCCGGCCGCCGGAGTCGGCGCCCGCCGGATTGTCCACAGATCCGTCCACAGCCCTTCCCGTCGCTTTTCCACCGGCTTGTCCGGACACTTTTCCGCCCCTTGCCCCGGGGTTGTCCACGGTCTTCCCCGCCCCCTGTCCCGCACTTTTCCCCGCGTTGCCCAGCGGTTTTCCGACGATTTCTCCACGATCCTGTCCACAGCCTGTGCCGCCAGTGCCGCCTGTGCCGCCTGTGCCGCCGGGTCAGGATTTCAGCCCCGCTCGGACTCACCGGCCGCACGACCGGCGCGATCGGATTCACCGGCACATCGGCACATCGGCATCACCGACGCGACCTGCGCGATCCGCTCGGGGCGTGCAGTACCCTGTGCCGCGTCCGCCGTGCCCGGTGCGCTTGGTGCGTCGGCTGCGCATGGTGTGCGCGGCCGCTGTAACCGGATGGCACGCGACGACGAACCAGGAGACATGATTGAACCGACCGGACGCCGCCGATCCCACGCAGCGCGAAGCGCGTCTGCGGGCGTGGCTGGTCGCCGCGCAGGCGGGCGACGCCCGGGCGTATCACCGCTTCCTCGAGGCACTCGGCGCCCTGCTGCGGGGGTTCTTCCGCCGCCGGCTCGCGCGTATGCCCGACGAGGTCGAGGACCTGGTGCAGGAGGCGCTGCTGGCCGTGCACAACCAGCGGCACACGTACGACGCGGCCCAGCCGCTGACGCCGTGGGTCCATGCGATCGCGCGCTACAAGCTGGTCGACATGCTGCGCCGCCACGGCCGGCAGGCGCTGGTCACCGACCCGCTCGACGACGAGGTCGAGTGGCTGGCCGACCCGCAGCCGCAGGCGCAGGAGGCGCGCCGCGATCTCGGCCGTCTGCTGGCCACCCTGCCCGACAAGCAGCGCCTGCCGATCGTGCACGTGAAGCTCGAAGGCCTGTCGGTGGCCGAGACCGCGCAGCGCACCGGTCTGTCGGAGTCGGCCGTGAAGATCGGCGTGCATCGCGGGCTGAAGGCGCTGGCCGCCCGCATCCGGGGGAGCGCCGATGAAGACCGATGAGCTGATCGACCTGCTGGCCCGGGGGCCGGTGGCGGCCGATCCGCGGGCGGCCGGCCGGACCTGGGGGATGGCCGCCGCGCTGGGCGCCGTCTGCGCGACCGTGCTGGTGCTGCTGGCCCTGGGCCTGCGCCCGGATCTGGCGCAGGCGGCGCACGCCCCGATGTTCTGGGGCAAGGCGGGGTTCGTCGCGGCGCTCGCCCTGCTGGCCCTGCCGCTCGGCCGCCGGCTGGGCCGTCCGGGGGCACGGGCAGGTCTGCTCGCCTGGGCGCCGGCGCTGCCGGTGCTGGCCCTCTGGGCGCTCGCGTTCGCGGCGCTCGGGTCGGCCGCCCCGCAGGAGCGGGCCGCGCTCGTGCTGGGCACCACCTGGGCGGTGTGCCCGGTGGCCATCGTGGTGCTGTCGTTACCCGGTTTCGTGCTGGCGATGCGGGCGATGGCGCGCATGGCGCCCACGCGGCTGCGCGCCGCAGGGGCCGTCGCCGGCCTGCTGTCCGGGGCGATCGGTGCGACCGCCTACAGCCTGCACTGCCCGGAGATGGCCGCGCCGTTCCTGGCCGTCTGGTACGTGGGGGGTGTGCTGGCGGTCGCGGCGCTGGGGGCGCTGCTGGGGCCGCGCGTGCTGCGCTGGTAGCGCAGAACCCCGCAGACGTCGCAGACCCCGCAGCCCGCGCAGACCGGGAACGTCACGCAGACCGTGAACATCGTGCCGACCGCGCAGGTTCCGCGCAGTCGGCGCCGGACACGCGCCGTTCAGTCGCGCTCGAACAGCGCCTGGTATGCGCCGCGCGCGAGTTCGGCGTTGAACGCGTCGGCGATGCGGCGCACGACGGCGGAGCAGTCGGCGCGTACACGGTGCGTCGGTCCGGTCGTGTAGAGCACCGTCTGCGCGTCGTGGTGATAGACCACCACGGTGTCGTCGCAGCCCGGCACGGCGAGCGTGCGGTCGCTGGGACGCTTGGGGTCGACAGGATCCGGCGCGGGCCGGCCCTGCATCCGCTCGACGATGAAGCGCACCAGCGTCGCCTCCATCGCGGGCAGCGTCGGCCGCAGCCGGTAGTTGGGGCCGCCGCTGGTGTCGACCACCCGGCCCACCCAGGGCGCGGGCTTCGCGCCGGGACGCGGCTCGAGGCGCTCGCGCCCCTGGGCGTCCTTCGTCCAGCGGAAGTGCCGTGCGAGCCACTCCGGCGTGGCGTCGTCGATGTCGATGAAGTGCGTCTGCCGCCGTTCGAGCCGGTGCCCATAGGCCTCGCCGCTCGGGATGTCGACGACCAGCAGCGCCTGGTAGTGCTCGCCGTCGCGCTCGTAGTCGTAGCCCGAACCGATCGTCACGTACTGCGTCTGGCCGGGCGAGAACGCGATGGCGCGCACGCCGCCGCCGTTCAGGCCCGCCATCGGCCGATGCGTCCCGCTGGGGATCCAGGGTCGGATGGGATGGCTACGCAGGGTGTGCACGTCGAGCACGGTGTGCCCGGCCAGCCGCAGCCAGCGCCCGCCGCGCAGCTCGGTGCCGGCATTCGGATCGACCTTCTGGATGCCGAACGCGCGCGGCGGCGTCGGCTGTCCGCGGTCGGCGTCGAGCCACTGGTAGTCGGCCATGTCGGTGCTGGGCGCGCCGAACGAACGCGTGACCAGCCGACCGCCTTCGTCGCTGATCAGATGGAAGTCGGTGGTCGAGACGAGCAGCGCGGGCACCGGGGCGTCCGTCAGCCGGACCACGCGCCAGAACCCTTGCAGCGTGCGGCTGCCGTGCGTGATCGACACCGGCTGGCCCTGGTGGCGCACCGTGAAGCCGGTGACCTCCATCGTGGCGAACGGGTTCCCGCCCGTGTTGGGGAAGGTGCCGGTGGAGATGCGTCGCCCCTTGGCGACGATCTCGAACGGGCCGTGCGCGATCGACGCCGTCTCGAGCGGACGTTCGTCGCTGCGATGCGAACAGGCCGACGCCACGCAGGCGAGTACGAGCGCGAGCACGCGCATCGTGGCCCCGACGGGGCGCGGCGTCCCGTCCGTCGGCGGTGCCGGAAGCGGTCGCTCGTTGCCGACAGGGGTCATCAGGGGCTCCGGTGCGCGCGGGCATCACCTGAGCCGTCGCGTCGTCTATGATCGTCGCACCCCGTTCAGGAGCGCAACATGGCGACCCGTTTCCTCAATCCCCCCGGCCTGTCCAAGGGCAGCTATTCGCACACCGCCGTCGTCACCGGCGGGCGCACCGTCTACGTGTCGGGACAGGTGTCGGTCGACGAGACCGGCAAGGTGGTGGGCAGCACCTTCGCCGAGCAGGCCGAGCGCGTGTTCGACAACCTGAAGGTGGCGCTGGCCGCCGGCGGCGCCGAGTTCCGCCACGTGGTGAAGCTGAACACCTACGTGCGCGATCTCACGTCGGCGAAGGTGGCGCTGCTGCGGGAGATCCGCACGCGCCGCTTCGAAGGGCATCTGCCGGCCAGCACGCTGGTGGCGACGCCGGCGCTGGTGCACGAGGACATGATGCTGGAGATCGAGGCGGTCGCGGTCGTCGACGACGCGGGCGCCTGAGCGGGGGGGCGGCGCGCCGCGTCGGCGGCGCACCGGGCGCGCCAATCCGTCGGCGGCGCGCCGGCCCGAGCCCTCAATGCGGGCGCGCGTCGCCCGCCGCCTCGAGCGCCGCGGCCCGCGCCGCACGGCGTGCCTGCACCTGCTTCTCGACCGCGGCGAGCGCGTCCTCGGCCGCCGGGTTCTCGAACCAGCGGTACAGCACCGGCACCACGATCAGCGTCAGCAGCGTGCAGGTGATCAGCCCGCCGATCACGACGATCGCCAGCGGACGCTGCACCTCGGAGCCCGGCCCGGTCGCGAACAGGAACGGGATCAGGCCCAGCATCGCCACCGTCGCCGTCATCAGCACCGGGCGGAAGCGCTGCGTGGCGCCCTCGACGATCGCGCCGAGCGTGTCGTGCCCTTCGCGCCGCAGCTTGCGGATGTAGGACACCAGCACCACGCCGTTGAGCACGGCGATGCCCCACAGCGCGATGAAGCCCACCGACGCGGGCACCGACAGGTACTCTCGGCTGACGAACAGGCCGACGATGCCGCCGATCGACGCGAAGGGCAGCACGGTGATGATCAGCGCCGCGAACCGCACCGACGAGAACAGCAGGAACAGCAGGAAGAAGATCGCCGCGACCGTGGCCGGCACGATGATCGTCAGGTGGCTCAGCGCGCGCTCCATGTTCTGGAAGGTGCCGCCCCACTCGTAGTAGTAGCCCTCGGGCAGCTTCACCTGCGATTCGACCTTGCTGCGCAGCTCGGCGACGAAGCCGCCGAGGTCGCGGTCCTGCACGTTGATCGCCACCACGATGCGGCGCTTGCCGGTCTCGCGGCTGATCTGCGCCGGACCTTCGTTGACTTCGATGCGCGCCAGGTTGTCCAGCGGCACCAGTGCGCCGCCCGGCGCGGTCACCGTGATCTTGCGGATCTCGTCGACCGAGTCGCGCATCGATTCGGGCAGGCGCACCACCGCCTGGAAGCGGCGCTCGCCCTCGAAGATGTCGGTGGCGACCTTGCCGCCGATCGCCGTCTCGATCACGTCGTGCACGTCGGCCGCGTTGAGCCCGGCACGAGCGATCGCCTGCCGGTCGATCGTGAGCGTCAGGTACTGCTGGCCGCCCACCCGCTCGATGCGCTGGTCGCGCAGACCCTGGATCTGCGCGGCGACGGCCGCCACCTCGCCGGCCTTGTCGCGCAGCATCTCCATGTCGTCGCCGAAGATCTTCACGGCCACGTCGGAGCGCACGCCGGTGACCATCTCGTCGACGCGGTCGGAGATCGGCTGGGCCATCACCACCTGCACACCCGGAAACCGCGAAAGCTTCTGGCGCATCTCGTCGGCGATCGTGTCCTGTGTCCAGCCCTCGGGCCATTCGTCGCGTGGCTTCAGCGTGGCGATCACGTCGGCCTCGTTCGGCCCGGCCGGGTCGGCCGGGCTGTCGCCGCGGCCGAGGCGCGAGACAACGACCTTCACACCCGGGACGTCACGCACCAGCTTCATCGCTTCCATCTCCATCGCGATGGATTCGTTCAGCGAGATGTTGGCGACGCGGTCCATGTTGGGCGACACCGACCCTTCCTTCATCTCGGGGATGAAGGACGTGCCCAGCATCGGCACCAGCGCAAGCGCACCGACGAAGGCGGCGCCGGCGATCGCGACGGTGCGCGTCGGGTTGCGCAATGCCAGGTGCAGCAGCTTCAGGTAGGGCCGCTTCAGGCGTGCGATCAGCCAGGTGTCGTGCTCGTCGCCGCCCTTGAGCACGTACATCGACAGGGCCGGCGTCAGGGTCAGCGAGATGACCAGCGAGATCGTGAGCGCGATCGCGATCGTGTACGCCAGCGGCGCGAACATCTTGCCTTCCATGCCGGTGAGCGTCATCAGCGGCAGGAACACCAGGATGATGATGCCGATGCCGAACACCACCGGCGTGGCCACGTCGCGCACGGCCTCGAACACCACGCGCAGGCGGTCGACGCCCTTGCGGTGGCCGAGCTGCGCAAACGCGTTCTCCACGACCACCACCGAGCCGTCGATCATCAGTCCGATGGCGATCGCCAGGCCGCCCAGCGACATCAGGTTGGCCGACAGCCCGATGCGGTTCATCACGATGAACGTGATCACCGGCGTGAGCACCAGCGTGGCGATCACCACCAGGCTCGAGCGCAGGTCGCCCAGGAACAGGAACAGCACGATCATCACGAAGACCGCGCCTTCGAGCAGCACCTTGGTCACCGTCCAGAGCGCCGCGTCGACCAGCTCGGAGCGGTCGTAGTACGGCACGATCTTCAGGCCGTCGGGCAGCATGCCCTTCGCGTTGATCTCGTCGACGCGCTTCTTCACGCGGCTGACGACTTCCTTGGCGTTGCCCGCCCGGATCATCATGACGATGCCCCCGACCGATTCGGTGACACCGTTCTTGATCATCGCGCCGTAGCGCACCTCGTCGCCGAGGGTGATCGATGCGACGTCGCGCAGGAAGACCGGCGTGCCGCTGACCTCCTTCAGCACGATGGTGCCGATGTCGTCGAGGCTGCGGATCAGGCCCACGCCGCGCACCAGGAACTGCTCGGCGCCCTGCGGCAGGATGCCGCCGCCCGAGTTGGCGTTGTTCTCGGCCAGTGCGCGATGCACGTCGTTCAGTGACACCTTGTAGTAGCGCAGCTTGGCCGGGTCGGCCAGCACCTGGTACTGACGCACGTAGCCGCCCGTGGAGTTGATCTCGGCAACACCCGGGATCGAACGCAGCAGCGGACGCACCACCCAGTCCTGCACCACGCGCCGCTCGGTGAGCTCGGCGCGCGTGAGTGCGCGGTCGCCGTCGTCGGCGCGCTCCAGCGTGTACTGGTAGACCTCGCCCAGCGCGCTCGACACCGGGCCCAGCACCGGGGTCACGCCCGGCGGCATGCGCGACGTGACCTCCTGCAACCGCTCCATCACCAGCTGGCGCGCGAAGTAGACGTTGGTCTGGTCGGTGAAGACCAGCGTGATCAGCGACAGCGCGGGCTTGTTCAGCGAGCGCATCTCGGTCAGGCCGGGCAGGCCGGTCATCGCGATCTCGAGCGGCACGGTGACGAAGCGCTCGACTTCCTCCGGCGAGCGGCCCGGCGCCTCGGTGGCGATCTGCACCTGCACGGTGGTGACGTCGGGGAACGCGTCGACCGACAGCTTGCGGGTGGCGTCGGCGCCGAACGCGAGCAGGATGAGCGCGACGACGAGCACGATCAGGCGCTGATGCAGCGCCGTCCGGACGAGGGATTCGATCATGACCGCTCAGCCCCCGGAGGCGCGCAGCTTGCGCTCGTTGTTCAGATGGAAGGCCCCGTTCGTGACGATCTGGTCATGCTCCTGCAGGCCGCTGAGCACCACGCGCTGGCCGTTGTGCTCCATGCCCACGGTGATCGGGCGCAGCACGTAGCGGTCGTTGCCCAGCGCGACGAACACGTGATCGCGGTTCTCCTCCCGCACGATCGCTGACGGCGGCACCACCAGGTGCGACTCCTCCGGACCTTCGAGAACCATCGACGCCAGCATCGCAGGCTTGTATTCGCGCTGCGGATTGGCCAGCGCCATGCGCACCTGGATCGTCCGGGTTTCCGGGTTGACCAGGTCGGAGACGAACTCGATGGTGCCGAGCCGCTTCCCGTTGCGCAGCGCCGGGATGTCCAGGTGCACACGCTGACCGCGGCGCAGCTCGCGGGCTTCCTGCTCGGGCACGTCGGCCACCGCCCAGATCGAGTCGAGGTTCGAGATCGTGAACAGTTCGTCCGTCGGGTCGACGACCTGCCCGATGGCTGCCTTGCGCTCGATGATCGTGCCGGTCTTGGTCGCGGTCACCGGCGTGCTGGCCACGAGCTGGCCGGTGCTCTCGAGCCGCTGGATGACCGCCATCGGCAGTCCGAGCACACGCAACTGATCGGTGGAGGCACGCTTCTCGGCCCGGGCCACGGTCAGCTCGTTCTCGCGGCGCTGCAGTTCGGCGGTGCCGATCACGTCGGCGGCCAGCAGCAGCTTCGCGCGCTCGACGGCGCGCTCGGCGAGCTCGTTGGCCGAATGTGCCTTGAGGAACCCGAGCTGTGCGGTGGACAGCTCCGGGCTGCTTACCTCGGCCAGCACGTCACCGCGCCTGACCACCTGCCCGACCACGGCGTTGAGCGACATGATGCGTCCGGTGAACGGTGCACCGACCCGTGCCGTCTGGTTCTCGTTCATCTCGAGGCGGCCGGGGATCTGGAGCGTGCGCCGCACCACGGCGCGGACCGGGACGCCCGTCTTGACGTATTGGGCCAGGGCCGCAGTGGCCTGCACCTCGTCGGGGTTGGCGGGCGCCTGCTTCCTGGCCGAGGCGCCGGCCTTCTGGGTGGCTTCACCGGTCGAAGCGGCCGGTGCCGCGGGCGCGCTCGCCCGGTCCTGGCAGCCGGCGAGGCCCAGCAGCGTGGCGGCGGCCAGCAGCGGCAGCGCAAAACGCGTTGCTGCCGCGTGCAGCGGACGTGCGGCCGACCGTGCGCGAGTGGCGGACGGTGCGCGTGCGGCGTCGGCGGCGCGCGCGGTGATACGCGCGGAGCCGACGCGGCGGTGCATTCGGGGCAGGGCCAGGGTCATCTCATTCTCCACGGATTTCGCGTGCGGACAGGCGCTCGAGCTCTGCCTTCGCTGCGTAGGTCTCGAAGCGGGCTTCGATCAGTTCGTTGCGCACCAGGCGGAACTGCCGCTGGGCGTCGAGGAATTCGAGGATGCCGCGCTCGCCGAAGCGGTAGGCGGACTCGGCGATCGTCAGCGCGGAGCGGGCCTTGTCGATGATGCCGTTCTCGAGCGCCAGCACCGCCGCACGCGCCGAGCCGTATTCGCGCCACACCGCCTCGAACTGCTGGCGCAGCGCCAGGCGCTGCTGCTCGAGCAGCGCCTCGTTGCGCTCGACCAGCCGGCGGGCCTCCTCGATCGGGCCGGCGCGGCGATCGGTCAGCGGAATCGTCAGCGACAGGCCCATCCGGGTGGTGGACAGTTCGGGGTCGCGGTCCCGTCCCACGTAGACCTCGACGCCGGGCATCACCTGCCGCTGCTCGACGTCGACCTGGCGACGGGCGCGCTCGACCTCGGTGACCGCGCGCTGCAGCACGGGGTTGTCGACCGACAGCGAGGTGAGCAGCTCGCCGTAGTCGGCCGTCGGCAGGCTGCGGTAGAAGTCCTGGCTCAGCGTGAAGTCGGGCGGCAGGCTCTCGCCCACCACCTCGCGCAGCAGTGCGCGGGCCTGCTCGAGCCTGGCGCGGGCGCGCTCCAGCGCCTTGGCGGCGTTGGCCGCCTCGGCCTCGGCGCGGATCAGGTCGAAGCGTGCGCCTTCGCCGGTGCGCACGCGCACGGCGGTGCGCTCGCGGATCTGCTCGGTGAGCGCGAGATCTTCGCTCGCGGCCTGCACCGCCTCCTGCTGGCGCAGCACGTTGTAGAAGCGCGTCTTGATCTCGGCGAAGAGGCTGTTCTCGGTGATCACCACGTTCAGGTCGCCGGACTGCGCCGCCAGCGCCGCGGTCTGGATGCGCGCCTGGCGCAGGTCGGGGCGCTCGATGCGCTGGGTGACCGCCATCGACAGCCCGGAACCGCCGCTTGCGCCCGTGGTGCGCGCGCGCAGCCACGACGGGCCGACCTGCAAGGTGGGGTTGGGCAGCGTCTGGGCGGTGAGGATGCCCGCGCGCACGGCGCGCGCCTCGGCCCGGGCGGCGGCCAGCACGGGGCTGGACTGCTCGGCGATGCTCAGCAGGCGGCCGATCGTGTAGTCCGCGGCGTGCACCGGCGTGCCGGCCCACAGCAGACCGGCGCACAGCGCCGCGCGGACGGTGTGCAGGAACGGCGGGAAGGTAGGAATCATCGGTGCGGTCCACGTCGTGCAGGTTCGATACGAACGGCATCGATCTCCTGCACGGCGAGACCCGATGCCGGCCCGGCCGGGAGTGAGGCCACCCAGGCAGGACGACGTCATCAAGGTCTTGCGCGCGACTGCGCTCCGTCAGCGAAACGGCGGCAGACTGCGTGGTGGCCCGGGAAAGCGCACTTTCCGAATTGTCGGGCACACCATCGGCATCCGGTGCTGCGACGCCGTCGCTACTCCCCTCGAGGTGCGGTGGGTTCCTCGCGGAACCCGCCTGCGGATTTTGTGCGTTGCGTCAAATCGCTGTCAATCAACACCCCGACGGGCGGAGGCCTATGGTCAACGGAGCACGGCGCACGATCTTGTGCGCAGTCGGCACCGCCCGGGGGGCCTTACACGCCGCGCGATCGTGCGGCGAACGCCTGCATCGCCGCGCGACCGGCGGTCGATCCGGCCAGAGATTCGGCCATCTGCGCCTCGATGGCGTACCCGTCGAGCACGCCCAGGTCCTCGACGCGCGCCAGGCTGCGGCGGGCCAGCAGCACGGCGTGCGGGTCTTTCGCGGCGATCTCGCCGGCGATCACGTGGGCGTAGGGCAGCAGCTCGGCCGGCGGCAGGCAGGCCTCGACGGCGCCACGCCGGTAGAGCTCGGCGGCGTCGAGCGCGCGGCCGGTGAGCAGCATGCGGTTGACCGCGGAGTGCCCCAGCACCCGCATCGCATGGCGCGCGCCGCCCAGCATGCCGACGTCGATCTCGGGCAGGCCGAACCGTGCGGTCTCGCTGGCGACCAGGATGCAGCACGAGGCCGAGATGCCCACGCCCGCTCCCAGCGCCGGGCCGTTGATGGCGGCGATCGTCGGCTTGCGCCCGTTCAGCAGCGCGTCGTACAGCGCCGGGCCCAGGCTGGCCGGACCGGGCCGGCCGGCCTCGAGCGCGGCGAGCTGCTCCTTGAGATCGATGCCCGCGCAGAAGCAGCGTCCCGCGCCGGTGAGCACCACCGCGCGCACGTTGTCGTCGGCGTCCGCGCGGCGCAGGGCATCGATCAGCGCCTGCATCATCGCGTGCGACAGCGCATTGACCGGCGGGCGATCGAGCGTGATCGTGGCGACGTGATGCGCCACGTGCAGCGTGATGCCGGTCATGTGCGCGTGCCCGTGGCGGCGTGCCCGCGCGGGGTGCCGCCGTCAGCCACCCGCGTGACGCGGTAGTGCTCGGGGTCGGCCCGCCGCGTCATCGACCAGATGTCGACCATGCGCCACGGGTTGGCAGAGGTCACGCGCCCCTTCGTGTTGCGGTAGTAGCTGGCCAGCCCGGGCGCGCTCCACACCAGCGCCTCGTGCTCGGCGTCCACGCGCGCGGTATACGCGCGCGTGGCCTCGGGATCGGCCTCGACCGTCTCCAGCCCGTCCTCGACCATGCGCACGACGAAGTCGACCACGTAGCGCGCCACGCACTCGTCCATGAAGATCGCGCTGCCGCCGTGCGCCAGACCGGTGTTGGGGCCGTAGACGATGAACAGGTTCGGGAACTCGGGCACCGCGGCACTCAGGTAGGCGAACGGGTCGTCCCGGCCCCAGACCTCGGCCAGCGTGCGGCCCGTGCGCCCGGTGACGTTCAGGCGCGCGGTCATCGAGTTCACGTCGTAGCCGGTCGCCACGATCACGACCTCCGCCCCGCGGCGGCGGCCGTCCGACGCCACCAGGGTGTCGCCCTCGATGCGGTCGACGCGCTCGGTGACGAGCTCGACGTTCGGGCGCCGCAGCGCCTGGTACCAGCCGGCGTCCAGCAGGATGCGCTTGCCGTAGGGCGGGTAGTCGGGAATCGCCTTGGCGAGCAGGTCGGGACGGCCGTCGAGCTCGGACTCGATGTAGCGGAGCATCTCCTGGCGGTGACGCTCGTTGGTCGCGTTCACCGACCGCGTGGGGTGCGGCCAGGCCGGGTCCTTGCGCAGCGTGGGCAGCAGCCCGTCACCGTAGCGCCACAGCATGGTCAGCCGGAACCACTCCGCATAGAAGGGCACGCTGCTCAGCAGCCACTGCTGATCCTCGTCGATGGGATCGTGATAGCGCGGGATCGGGCGCGCCCACTGCGGGGTGCGCTGGTAGATCGTCAGCTGCGCGACCGCAGGCGCGATCTCGGGCACGATCTGCATTGCGGTGGCGCCGGTGCCGATCAGCGCGACGCGCTTGCCGGCGACGTCCAGATCGGCCGGCCAGTGCATCGGATGGAACAGCGGCCCGGGGAAGGTGTCCTCGCCCGCGATCGGCATCCGGTACGGGTCGCTGAGCTGCCCGATCGCGCTGATGAACACGTTCACCGACTCGACGCGCACGCCGGCCGCATCGCGCACCTGCACCTGCCAGCGCCGGGCCGCGTCGTCCCAGGTCGCGCGCTCGACGGTCGTCGAGAAGCGGATGTGCGGGCGGATGCCGGTCTCGTCGGCGATGCGCTCCATGTAGTCCTGGATCTGCGCGCGCGGCGCGAAGTAGCGCGACCACGGGTAGCGGGTGCCGAACGAGAACGAGTAGGCGTGGTTGGGCGTGTCGACGCTGCAGCCCGGGTAGCGGTGCGCGCGCCAGGTGCCGCCGACGTCGGCGCCCTGCTCGAAGACGACGAAGTCGATGCCGAGCCGGCGCAGATGGGTGGCGAGGATGATGCCGGCCGCGCCGGCCCCGACCACCCCCACGCGGAAGGGGCGCTGCGCGATCTTCGCGCGTGCCGCCTCGGGATCCGTCCAGGTGGTGAACCGGGGGCAGAACCCGACCTCCTCGCGCATCATCCCCGAGTACTCCTCGGGCACGCGCTCGTTCAGGCACACGCGCATCATGCGGTTCATCAGCGCGTCGCCGGGATCGCGCACCGCGGGCGGGCGCCCGGCGAGCAGCGCCGCCTGCGCGGCCGCACGGATCTCCGCGCCCACCGCCGCGTCGAGACCGGCGTTCGGGTCGGCGATCAGTGTGGTGTCGCGCACGGGGCGGTACGGCGGGTTCAGCCACCGCTCGTCGCCGGTCAGATGGAACACCACCATCAGCAGCACCCGCAGATCGGCCTGCGCCAGCGCGCGCTCGAGCCGCGCCGCGTCGAATTCCGTCGACGTCGTCATCCCTCGTTCTCCTGTCGTGCGCACGCTCGGAACGAACGCTGAGCGGCGATCGGGTATTCTAAGATACCGAGCGGTAGTGACTGCCGGTGTGCGCTCGAAACGACCATGACCATGGTCATGGTCATGAACGGCCTGGTCGGCGCGCGGACCGCGCTGGGGCTCGTTCGACGCCCCAGGGCACGGTGCGACGCGCCGGGCACGCGCGCCGCCCGCGTACACCGTACACTGCAACGACCGCCCCCGACCCGGGAGACCCCCACGATGACCCGATCCGCGAGCGCCTACGTCGTCGGCGCCTACGAACACCCGACGCGGCTTGCGCCCGACAAGTCCGTCGCGCAGCTGCACGCCGAATCCGCGCTCGGCGCGCTGCGCGACGCCGGCCTGAGCCTGTCCGACGTCGACGGCTACATGTGCGCCGGCGACGCGCCCGGCTCGGCGCCGCTGTACATGGCCGACTACCTGAACCTGAAGCTGCGCTGGTACGACGGCACCGAATCCGGCGGCTGCTCGTACCTGGCGCACATCCAGCACGCGGCCGCGGCGCTCGCCAGCGGGCAGTGCTCGGTGGTGCTGATCACCCTCGCCGGCAAGCCGCGCTCCAGCGGCCAGGCCACCGGCACCGCCTTCCGTCCGCCGCCGTTCGACCGGCCCGAGGCTGCCTGGGAGTCCACCTTCCGCTGGACCATCGGCGGGGTGTACGGCATGGCGATGCAGCGGCACATGCACCAGTACGGCACCACCCTCGAGCAGCTCGCCTGGGTGAAGGTCGCGGCGTCGCGGCATGCGCAGCACAACCCGCACGCGCTGCTGCGCAAGCCGCTGACGGTCGAGGACGTGATGGCCTCGCCGATCATCTCCGACCCGCTGCGCCGCGACGACTGCTGCGTGATCACCGACGGCGGCGGCGCGCTGGTGCTGGCCCGCCCCGAGATCGCCCGCAGCCTGAACCGGCCGCGCGTGAAGGTGATCGGCTGCGGCCAGACGATGAACACCAACGCCGGCGGCTATCTCGACCTGACCCGCACCGGGGCCGAGCGCTCCGGCGCGGCCGCCTTCGCGCAGGCCGGCGTCACGCCCGCCGACATCGACTATGCGTCCGTGTACGACAACTTCACCATCATGGTGATCACCCAGCTCGAGGACCTCGGCTTCTGCGCCAAGGGCGAGGGCGGGCGGTTCGTCGCCGACGGCAACCTGATCTCCGGCGTCGGCAAGCTGCCCTGGAACACCGACGGCGGCGGCCTGTGCAACAACCATCCGATGAACCGCGGCGGCATCACCAAGGCGATCGAGGCCGTGCGCCAGCTGCGCGGCGAGGCGACCCCGGCGGTGCAGGTGAAGGACTGCCGGCTCGCGCTGGCGGCCGGGCCGGGCATGGTGCTCGGCGCCGGCCATGCGCACGCCACCGTGATCTTCGAGCGGGAGTGACGCGATGACCGATGAGAAAAAGACGTTCGAGCACGACCCGTTCGTCGCCGCTTTCCCCGAGACCCGTGCGTTCTGGGAGGCGGCCGCCGACGGCCGCCTGATGCTGCCGGTGTGCGAGGACTGCGGGCGTGCGCACTGGTATCCGCGCGCGCTGTGCCCGCTGTGCGGCAGCGAGAAGCTGCGCTGGACGCCGGCCTCCGGCCGCGGCACCGTCCATGCGTTCAGCCCGGCGCGACGCGCCGAACCGCAGTACGTGCTCGCGTACGTGACGCTCGACGAAGGCCCGACGCTGATGACCAACCTGGTCGGCGCGCCCATCGACGCGTGGTCGATCGGCCAGGTGGTGCAGGTGCGCTTCCAGCCGTCGACCGAGGGGCGGATGATGCCGTTCTTCGGGCCGGTGACGGGCTGAGGGGGCTTCAGCCGCGTGCAACCCGTTCCGCCACCAGCCCCGCAAACGGCCGGATGTCCCCCTGCACACTCGCCGCTTCGAGCGCGCTCATGTAGCGCGTTCGTTCCGTCACCGGTATGACGGTCCAGGGGTAGCCGCCCGACGCCAGCATCGCGTTCATCAGAAAGCGCCCCATCCGACCGTTGCCGTCGAAGTACGGATGGATGTTCACGAAGAAGAAGTGTCCGAGCACCACGCGCACCGACACGTCGGGTTCGTCGCGCAGCAGGTCGAAGAGGGCGGGCATCAGCGCGCGCACCGCTTCGGCGCGCGGCGGGACGTGCATGGACTGCCGGATGTAGACCGGGCCGTTCCGGTAGCCTGCAAGGTCGCCGGGCTTCAGGAGACCCGCCGCAACGCCGGGGCCGAACAGTTCGCGGTACCACGCGCCGTGATCCGTCTGCGTGGCCTCGCCCGCGTTCGCACCCTGGGCGATGCGGCGCACCGTGTCTCTGACCTTCTGAAAGGCCAGCCAGTAGCCACGTGCCGCAAGCGCGTCCCGATGCGAGCGGTCGGCTTCGCTGTCGGGGTTCCAGTGGCCCGAACGCACGCGCTCGATCAGTTCAGCGCTCACCCGGTAGCCTTCGATGGACAGCGAGTGATAGGCATCGGTGACATATCCGTCCTCGACCCGATGCAGGTAGGCGTCGACATCGCGCGGCAGGCCGGGCGGCGGCGGGAACCCCGCCTGCAGCACGGCGTGCCGCATCGTCGCCCACGACATGCGCAGCCGGTTGACGGCGGGCGAGGTTTCGCGCAGCCCCAGGGCGACCGGCGGCCGGTCGGCGAACGGATCGGCTTCATGGACCGTGTAGCCCGCCGACTTCATGGTCGAGACGATCGCCTCGGCGATCTGGGGGCGTCCGATGTTGCGAAAGGCGCCTGCCAGTCGTCCGGCGATGCTGCTGTGCCCGCCGTCGAGCAGCCGGCTCAGGACATCGGAAGCGTCGGCAATCATCGCCAGCGCCGCGCGCGCCTCGACCGGGTGCGCGGCAAAGTGGCCCGGTGCGCAGGTGATGAGCGCCGCCGGAAGGCGCATGATCCGCAGGCCGTCGATGACCTCGAGATCTGCTGCCGCAGGGACTTCGAGGCGCAGATCGAAGATCGACGTATCGTGCAGCAGTCCGGTCGGCTTGTTGCCGCCTCGTGTGGCGCGCACGAGGAGCTGGCGGGGCACGTTCCAGTTGCCGGTGTGCAGGGCGATGGAGTGCTCGGCCCCCAGGCACCAGTCGTCTGCGAAGCGTTCGGTCAGGTAGGCCGCGCAGAAGGGCCAGAACGACGCGTACCAGTCGGTGCTCTCGCCAGCGGCGCCGTCGGGCCGCGCGGGGATGTACCAACCCTTCATCACTTCGCGGATGAAGCCGTTCCTGAGCAGGCGCTCCCTGTGGACGCGCGTGAGATCGGACGCCCGGATTGCCACGGCCTTCGTGTCCTGAAGCGCTTTCAGCGCGTCGAGTGACTGGGCGAGCTTGTCGGCGGGGGTGGCCATTTTCCGGGAACGGTGGTCTCGCGATTCTTAGGGTTTCATGTTTTATAAGTTCTAGGTTTTGATGTCAAGCAATCTTTAGGTTATTATGCAGAATCGCTCGGATGGAGCGGGATTGGCAATGTGTACACAGCGGTGTACCTGACGAGGTATTCGGGTGATGTCGAACGAGCAGATCCTCAGTGAAGTCAAGCGCAGACGCACGTTCGCCATCATCTCCCACCCCGACGCGGGCAAGACCACGCTGACCGAGAAGCTGCTGCTGTTCGGCGGCGCGATCCAGCTCGCCGGCACGGTGAAGGCGCGCAAGAGCTCGCGCCACGCCACCTCCGACTGGATGGAGGTCGAGAAGCAGCGCGGCATCTCGGTCACCAGCTCGGTGATGCAGTTCGAGTACGCCGGCCACACGATCAACCTGCTCGACACGCCCGGTCACGAGGACTTCTCCGAGGACACCTACCGCGTGCTGACTGCGGTGGACGCCGCGGTGATGGTGATCGACGCGGCCAAGGGCGTGGAGGCGCAGACGATCAAGCTGCTGGAGGTCTGCCGGCTGCGCAACACGCCGATCATCACCTTCGTGAACAAGCTCGACCGCGAGGTGCGCGAGCCGGTCGAGCTGCTCGAAGAGATCGAGTCAGTGCTGAAGATCGACTGCGCGCCGATCAGCTGGCCGATCGGCATGGGCAAGCGCTTCCGCGGCGTGTTCCACCTGCTGGCCGATCGGCTGATGCGCTTCACGCCGGGCGAGGAGCGGCGCAGCGACGACGCCGAGGTCATCGAAGGCCTCGGCAACCCGCGTCTGGACGCACTGTTCCCGGACGAGGTCGCCGCGCTGCGCGACGACGTCGAGCTGATCCGCGGGGCCAGCGCGCCGTTCGACCTCGAGCTGTTCCTGGCCGGCCGGCAGTCGCCGGTGTTCTTCGGCTCGGGCATCAACAACTTCGGCGTGCAGGAGATCCTGCAGGCGCTCGTCGACTGGGCGCCGTCGCCGCAGCCGCGTGACGCCGGCGTGCGCAGCGTGCAGCCCGACGAGCCGGCGTTCACCGGCTTCGTGTTCAAGATCCAGGCGAACATGGACCCGCGCCACCGCGACCGCATCGCGTTCTTCCGCGTGTGCTCGGGCCGCTACGTGCCCGGCATGAAGGTGCGCCACCTGCGGCTGGGCCGCGAGATGAAGATCGCCAACGCGCTGACCTTCATGGCCAACGAGCGGGTGGCCAGCGTGAGCGCCGTCGCCGGCGACATCATCGGCATCCACAACCACGGGCAGCTGCAGATCGGCGACACGCTGACCGAAGGCGAGGCGCTGGGCTTCAAGGGCATTCCGTACTTCGCGCCCGAGCTGTTCCGCATGGCGCGGCCGAAGGATCCGTTCAAGGCCAAGCAGTTGAACAAGGGCCTGCACGAGCTCGGCGAGGAGGGCGCCATCCAGGTCTTCGAGACCGAGATGGGGCAGACGCTGCTGGGTGCGGTGGGGCCGCTGCAGTTCGAGATCGTCGCGCAGCGCCTGCAGACCGAATACCAGGTCGACGCCGTCTACGATGCGGCCGACATCCACACGGCGCGCTGGCTGGTGTTCCCCGACGAGGGCACGCGCAAGAAGTTCGAGACCGAGCAGGCGCTGCGCATGGCGCGCGACATCGACGGCAACCCGGTGTACCTCGCCACCAACCAGTACAACCTGCGTGTCTCGATGGAGCACTGGCCGCAGGTGAAGTTCCACGCCACGCGCGAGCACGGGCACCGGCTCGCGCAGGGCTGAGGGCGGGTCACTCGCCGCTGAAGCGTCCCTTCATGTGCGCGCTGGCCTCGTCGTCGACGCGGCGCCACAGCTCGCGGCCGGTGGGCTGGCGGCTCTCCTCGATCAGGTGGCCGATCAGCCCGACCGCGCGCGACATCACCGCGATGCCGCGGCAGGCCTGCCACGGAATGCCCATCTCGCAGCAGATCGCGCCGATCGCGCCGGTGGCGTTGATCGGCAGCGGACGGTTCAGACGCTGTTCGCCGGTGCGTGCGATCAGCTGCAGCAGCGCGATGTAGTCGCCGTGGAAGCCCTGCGCCTGCGCGATCGCGAACAGGCGCGGCGTGCGCGGGTCGATCGGCTTGTGGATCGGGTGGCCCACGCCCGGGATCTGCTGCTTGTCGCGCGCCATGCGCTCCACGGTGGCCTCGGCCAGCGCCTCCAGGCTCTGGCCCGGTGCGCGCGTGGCCATCGCCTCGGTGAGCATGCGCGCCGAGGTCTCGGTGGAGCCGACGAACACGCTGCCCAGGCCCAGCAGGCCGGCGGCCATCGCGGCCTGCATCGACTCGGGCGCGCCGGTGTAGGTCATGCGCGCGGCGATCGCCGACGGGGTCATGCCGTGCTCGACCAGCGTCACCGAGATCGCGTTGAACATCACCGACTCGCGTTCGTTCGGCAGGCGCCCGGTGATCTCCAGGAACCCCATGTCGCCCAGGTTGACCTTGCCGATGAGATCGTTGACCAGGTCGCGGCCGAACACGCCGATGCGGTCGGTGGTGCTCCAGCCGATGTCGGAGCGGATGGGGGTCTGGGGGCGTGCGGGGGGCGTGGGGGTGCTGCTCATGGGGGTCGTCTCCGGAGGTCGCAGGTGAGGGCGGACGCGCGGGGGCGTCCGTGACCGTTCGAGGATAGCGCGGCCGGGCCGAGGTCACGGCGGCCGGGCGACGTCACGGCTTTCGAGATCGCCGGCTTCCGGGCGGATGGCGCTGCGTGGTATGAGTGCCGCTGATGGCACGACCCCCTTGCCTGCCGCCACGGAGCGACGTCCGACCATGCAGATCATCCACACCGACCGCCACGCGCTGCACGACCCGAAGTTCTTCCTGGTGCGCGGCGAGAAGCGCCAGAGTGCCGAGCAGCCGGCGCGGGCCGACATCCTGCTGGCCGCCGCGCAGCGCGCCGGCCATGCCATCGCGCCGCCCGACGACTTCGGCCTGGCCCCGATCGCCGACATCCACACGCCCGACTATCTCGACTTCCTGCAGGTCGCGCAGCGCGAGTGGCGGCTGCTCGAAGGCGCGGGCGCCGAGGTCATCCCCAACATCCATCCGGCGCATCCGGCCCACACCCCGCCCACCTATCCGCGCAGCATCGTCGGACGTGCCGGCTGGCACCAGGTCGACGGCGCCTGCCCGATCGGTCCGCACACCTGGGACGGCGTGTACGCGGGCGCGCAGGTCGCGGTCACGACCGCGCAGCGCGTGCTCGACGGCGCGCGCGAGGCGTATGCGCTGTGCCGCCCGCCCGGGCATCACGCGTACGCCGACATGGCCGGCGGGTTCTGCTTCCTGAACAACACGGCGATCGCCGCGCAGCACCTGCGCAGCCGCTACCGCCGCGTGGCGATCCTCGACGTCGACGTGCACCACGGCAACGGCACGCAGGGCATCTTCTACGCGCGCAGCGACGTGCTGACGGTGTCGATCCACGCCGACCCGCACGGCTTCTATCCGTTCTTCTGGGGCCACGCGCACGAGCGCGGCGTTGGTGCGGGCGAAGGGTTCAACCTGAACCTGCCGCTGCCGCTGGGCACCGGAGATGCGCCGTGGCTGGCGGCGGGCGAGCGTGCGATCGAGCACATCCGCCGCTTCGCGCCCGAAGTGCTGGTGGTGGCCCTGGGGCTCGACGCCTCGGAAAGCGACCCGCTGCAGGGCATGAAGATCACGCCCGCGGGCTTCGGCCGGATGGCCGCGAAGATCGGCGCCATGGGGCTGCCGACGGTGCTGGTGCAGGAAGGCGGCTACCTCGGTCCGGAACTTGGCGACAACCTGGTCAGCTTCCTGGACGGATTCCTGAAGGGGCGCGGCTGACGGTGCGGGTCGCGTGTGCGGGGCGCGGCGGGTGACCGTGCAGTGAGTGACGATGCGGGACGGGGGCGCGCCGGGCGCACCACCGTCCCGATGCCGGTCGCCGGTCAGCCCTGCGGGGCCAGCATCCGCGCCGTGATCGCCGGCCAGAAGCCGTCGGCGCCCGCGGCGATCATCGCGGCGCCGAGCGCATCGGCCCACTCGGCGTCGGCGCCGAAGTCGGCCCGCCAGGCCCACAGGCGCCGCGTGCCGAAGTGCAGCGTGTGCTCGTACGTGAAGCCGATCGCGCCGTGCACCTGGTGGGTGGCCGCGCCCAGCCGCGTGGCGGCCTCGCCGGCGCGCACCTTGGCCGCGGCCACGTCGAACAGGGTCGACTCGGTGCCTGCCGCGTCGAACGCGATCCGCGTGGCCATGCGCGCCGCGCCGACCTCGCCGGCCAGCATCGCCAGCGTGTGCTGGATCGCCTGGTAGCTGCCGATCGGCTTGCCGAACTGCACGCGCTCGGAGGCGTACTGCAGCGACTGGGCGAGCACCGACTCGGCCGCGCCCACCATCATCGCGCAGCGCAGCAGCGCGCCCAGCGTCCAGACGGGCTCGGCGCCGAACGCGGTGCCGCATGCGGCCCAGCCCACGCAGCGGGCGCCCTGCAGGGCGACCTTGTCGCGCGGCTCGCGGGCGATGTTCTCCTGCGGCGTGACCGTGACGCCGGCGTTGCCGTCGAGCGCGAGCAGGGCGATCACCGGCTGCGGCTTGCGTCGGCCGTCGGCCGGATCGGGCAGGCGCAGGGACACGACCGCATGGCGGCTGTGGCGCGCCCAGGGCACGCCGTGCGCGTGTCCGTCGAGCACCAGCGTGCCGCCGTCGAGCCGCGCGGCGAGCTGCGACTGCCGGCCCTGTTCGATCAGCGTGATCGGCGTGGCGCCGTCGTCGGGGATGGCGAGGCCGGCCTGCGCCAGCAGCCACGCACCGGCCATCGTCTCGGCCAGCGGCAGCGGCACGCGCCAGTAGCCGAGTCCGCGCAGGATCGGATAGGCGTCGGCCCACGTGCCGCCGACGCCGCCGGCGGCCTCGGGCGCGGTGGTGAGGGTGAAGCCGCCGTCGGTGGCGAGTTTCCAGAGGTCATCCGGCCAGGTGCCGCGCTCGACGCGTTCGATCTGCGCTTTGGTGACGTTCTCGGAGAACAGGCGCTCGGCGCTGTCGGCGAACATGCGCTGCAGTTCGCTGCCTTGGGGGGTGTCGTCGTTCATGTGGGTGCTCGAGGTGCTCATCGCAGGTCCAGCCCGCGCGCGATGATGCCGCGCAGGATCTCTCGGGTGCCGCCGCGCAGCGAGTACGAGGGGGCCGACATCGTGGTGTAGTCCAGCACGTCGGCGAGGCTCGAGTCGGGGTCGAGCAGCGAGCCGCCGAACAGGTCGTGTGCGATCTCGGGGATGCCCTGCTCGAGCACCGCGCCCACGTCCTTCACCAGCGAGGCCTGCAGCGCGGGGTTCTCGCCGCGGGCGAGCATGCCGGCCACGCCCAGCGACATCTGGCGCAGCGCCGCGTAGCTGGCGACCAGCCGGCCGAGCGCGACGCGGTGGCGCGGGTTGGCCGCGTCGGCGGCGCCCACCATCTCGGCCACCAGCTGGGTGCTCGACAGGTAGCGCTCGGGGCCGCTGCGCTCGAACGCCAGCTCGGCGGTGACCTGCTTCCAGCCGTCGCCCGGGGCGCCGATCACGTGGTTGTCGGGCACCTCGACGTCTTCGAGGAAGATCTCGTTGAAGTCGTGCTCGCCGGTGAGGTTGATGATCGGACGCACCGTCAGGCCCGGCGTCTTCATGTCGATCATGAACTGCGTGAGGCCCGAGTGCTTGCTCGCCGCGCTCGAGTCGGTGCGCACCAGCGCGATCATGTAGTGCGCGTGCTGCGCGAACGAGGTCCACACCTTGCTGCCGTTGATGCGCCAGCCGCCGGGGATCTTCTCGCCCTTGGTGCGGATCGACGCGAGGTCCGAGCCCGAGTTCGGCTCGCTCATGCCGATGCAGAAGTAGGTCTCGCCGCGGGCGATGCCCGGCACCACCTTGCGCGCCACCTCCGGATCGGCGTAGCGCATCAGCAGCGGCGCGCTCTGGCGGTCGGCGATCCAGTGGGCGGCCACCGGCGCGCCGGCAGCCAGCAGCTCCTCGAGCACCACGTAGCGCTCGAGGCTGGTGCGCTCATGGCCGCCGAACTCCTTCGGCCAGGTCATGCCGATCCAGCCGCGCGCGCCCAGCGCCCGGCTGAATTCGGGGCTGGCGTCGGTCCAGTTCTTCGCGCGCGAGCGCGGCGGGTGGTTGGCGAGCTTCTCGGCGAGGAACTCGCGCACCTCGAGGCGCAGGGCTTCGCAGCCCGCGTCGAGCGTGCAGGGGTTGATGTTCAGTGCATCCATGTCGTCCGTCCTTCGAAACCGTGGGTCGTCGCTCGCGACGATTCTAGAGCGGTGCCGTGCGGGGCGGCCGGGCGGCGGCGCCCGGTGTCGGGTCCTCGGCGCCGGCCGGCGATGGGACCGCGGCGCCGCCCGGCGATGGGGCACCGGATCATTGCGCCTGCCGCGTCACGCCCGCGGCCAGCATGCGCGCGATCTCGTCCGGCGTGTAGCCGGCTTCGGCGAGCACTTCGGCGCTGTGCTGGCCGAGCTTCGGTGCGAGCCGCCGGATGCCGGGCTTCGACTCCGACCAGGTGCCCGGCACCGTCATCTGCCGGATCGTGCCTTCGCTGGGGTGCTCGACCGTCTCGAAGTAGCCGATCGCCTTCAGGTGCGGGTCGTCGAGCAGCGACTCGAGCGTGTGCAGCGGCACCGCGGGGATGTCGGCGCGCTCGAGCGCCTCGAGCCATTCGGCCGTGGTGCGGGTGCGCAGCACCTCGGCCACCTCGGCGTACAGCGCGCCGATGTGCTGGGTGCGCACGCCGATGTTCGCCAGGCGCGGGTCGCGGTCGAAGCGCTCGGGGTCGCCGATCAGCTTGAAGAAGCTGCGCCACTGCTTGTCGTTGTAGATCAGCGCGCAGACGTGGCCGTCCTTGGTCGGGAAGGGCGTGCGCTCGCGCGCCAGCAGCCGCGGATAGCCGGCGGGGCCCAGCGGCGGGCTGAACGTGCCGCCCGCCATGTGCTCGGCCTGGATGAACGGCACCATCGTCTCGAACATCGGCACGTCGATGCGCTGGCCGCGGCCGGTCTTCTCGCGCCGGTACAGCGCGGCCGTCACGGCGTTCACCGCGGCCAGGCCGACCGTGCGGTCGACGAACGCCAGCGGCACGTAGCGCGGCACGCCGTCGCCGACCTGGGCGATCAGCGAGGGCAGCCCGATCACGCCCTGGATCAGGTCGTCGTACGCGGGCTTGGCCGCGTACGGGCCGTCCTGGCCATAGCCGAAGACCCCGACGTAGATCAGGCGCGGATTGATCTCGGCCAGCGCCTCGTACTGCAGGCCGAGGCGGGCCATCGCCTGCGGGCGCACGTTGTAGACCAGCACGTCGGCGGTCTCGACCAGACGCTTGATCGCCGCGAGGCCCTCGGGATGCTTGAGGTCGAGCACGATGCCGCGCTTGTTGCGGTTGATGTGCAGGAAGTCGTGGCCCATGCCGGGCGACTTCATCGGTCCGATGCCGCGCGAGGTGTCGCCCGAGGGCGGCTCGATCTTGATCACGTCGGCGCCGAAGTCGCCCAGGAGCTGCGTGCAGAACGGGCCCATCAGCACCTGGGTGAGGTCGATCACGCGCACGCCGGTGAGGGGGCCGTGATCCTCCGGGTCGGCGGTGGCGGGGCTGGGGGAGGGGGCGGTCATGAGGTCTCCTGGAGGTTGTATTCGTGTGTTGTCCGGGGGCGATGCGATGGCACTCGGGCCGCGCCGTGCACCACGTGCCGCCGCGGCCGCCGCGCCCCGGTGCACCCGACGCCCGGATCGGCGGTGCGCGCGGCGCGGCTGCGCAGGGCCCCGGTGGCGGATGCGACGCGGCTGCGGTGCGGGGGGGGGTGCGGTACGGGGTCGCGGTGCGTGGGGTCCGGTGGCGGTGCGCGCTACGGATCGCGCACCAGCAGTTCGGCATAGCGCTCGAGCGCGATGTTGCCGCCGCTGACGATGATCCCCACGCGCAGTCCGGGGAGCGGCAGCACGCCTTCGAGGAGCGCCGCCGCCGCCAGGCAGCCGGTGGGCTCGACGACGAGCTTCATGCGCTCGGCGAAGAAGCGCATCGTGCGCGCGAGCTGCACGTCGTCGACCGTGACGACGTCCTCGACCAGTCGCTGGATCACCGGGAACGTGAGGGCGCCCACCTGCTGCGTCTGCGCCCCGTCGGCGATGGTGTGCGGCACGTCGATGCGCACGCGCCGGCCGCTGCGCAGCGACTGCTGCACGTCGTTGCCGGCCGCGGGCTCGACGCCGAACACCCGCACGCCGGGCGCGCGATGATGCGCGGCCACGGCGCAGCCCGACAGCAGGCCGCCGCCGCCCAGGCACACCACCAGCGCGTCGAGCGGCCCGACCTGGTCGATCAGTTCGAGCACCGACGTGCCCTGGCCGGCCATCACGTCCGGATGGTCGTACGGGGGCACCAGCGTCATGCCGCGTTCCCGGGCGATGCGGGCGCCGATCGCTTCACGGTCTTCGGTGTAGCGGTCGTACAGCACGACCTCGGCGCCGTAGCCGCGCGTGGCGGCGATCTTGAGCGCCGGCGCATCGGCCGGCATCACCACCACCGAGGGCATGCCGAGCAGTCGCGCCGACAGCGCGATCGCCTGGGCGTGGTTGCCCGACGAGAAGGCGATCACCCCGGCCCGGCGCTGCGCGTCGGGCAGCCGTGCCAGCGCGTTGTAGGCGCCGCGGAACTTGAACGCGCCGATGCGCTGCAGGTTCTCGCACTTGAAGAACAGCTGCGCGCCGGTGCGTTCGTCGGCGGTGCGCGAGGTGAGGACTGGCGTGCGGTGCGCAACCCCGTCCAGCCGTGCGGCGGCCGCTTCGACGTCGGCCGGGCCGATCGCCAGACCGTCGAACCCGGGGGCGCTCATGGCGCGAGACACGCGGCGACGCCGCGTGCGACGCCGCGTGCGACGCCGGTGCGGATCCGTCCGGACATCGTCGTCATGCCAGGTAGCGCTCGACGGCGCGGGCGAAGAACGACGCGCCCAGCGGAATCGCGGCGTCGTTGAAGTCGTAGGCCGGGTTGTGCACCTCGCAGCCGCCCTCGGCGTCGCCGTTGCCGATGTTGATGAAGCAGCCGGGCACCTGCTCGAGCATGTAGGAGAAGTCCTCCGACGCCATGACCAGGGCCGGCGCGCGGTCGACCTTGTCGGCGCCGACCAGCTCGGCGCAGATGGCCGCGGCGAACTCGGCCTGCTCGGGGTCGTTGACCAGCGGCGCGAAGTTCACGCGGAAATCGACCCTGGCACTGGCGCCCATCGAGGCGGCGACGCCGTCGGCCACGCGGCGCATGTTCTGCTCGACCAGCGCCATCACGTCCTTGGAGAACGCGCGCACCGTGCCCGACAGCCGCGCGGTCTGGGGGATGACGTTGTAGGCGTCGCCCGCGTGGAACTGCGTGATCGACAGCACCGCCGTGTCGACCGGGCGCACGTTGCGCGACACGATGGTCTGCAGGGTCGAGGCGATCTGCACCCCCACCATCACCGCGTCGACGCCGGTCTCGGGACGTGCGCCGTGCGCGCCCACGCCGGTGACGTCGATGTCGAAGAACGCGCCGCCCGCCATCATCGGCCCGGCCCGCACGTTGAAGCGGCCGACCGCGAGCTTGGGCCGGTTGTGCATGCCGAACAGCACGTCGCAGGGAAAGCGCCGGAACAGGCCGTCGGCGATCATCGCCTGCGCGCCGCCCAGGCCTTCCTCGGCGGGCTGGAAGATGAAGTGGACGGTGCCGTCGAAGTTGCGCGTCTGCGCCAGGTAGCGCGCCGCGCCCAGCAGCATCGTCGTGTGGCCGTCGTGACCGCAGGCGTGCATGCGCCCCTTGTGCTGCGAGCGGTGGTCGAAGCCGTTGGTCTCGTCGATCGGCAGCGCATCCATGTCGGCGCGCAGCCCGATCGCCTTCTTCGCGCTGCCGTTGCGCAGCACCCCCACGACGCCGGTGCGCCCGACGCCGCGGTGCACTTCGATGCCGAACTGCTCGAGCCGCTGCGCGACCAGGTCGGCCGTGCGGGTCTCTTCGAAGCCCAGCTCGGGGTGCGCGTGCAGGTCGCGCCGCCAGGCGGTGAGCTCGGCGTGGAACTCGGAGATGCGGGCGATGGTGTTCATCGGGGCGTTCATCGGGGCGTTCATGGTGAAGGTCCTCGGTGCGGCGGTGTTCGGCGGTTGCGGCGGTCTCGCCGGTTTCGGCAGTGTCAGGCGTATCGGGCGTATCGGGCGGCGTCAGCTCAGCGGGCGCGTGCCGCACCAGTCCGCGATGAACAGCGCGACGGTGCGGGTGAGCCGGCGGATCGATTCGATCTCGACGCGCTCGTCGAAGCCGTGGATGTTCTCCGCCGTGGGGCCGTATACCAGCGCCGGCGTGTCGGCGTACAGGCCGAAGAAGCGCGCGTCGGTGGTCGCGGTGCTGGCGATGGTGCCGAGCGGCGCACCGGTGACGCGCTCGTGGCAGCGCGCCAGCGTGGCCTGCGCCTCGGTGCCCGCGGGCAGTTCGTAGCCTTCGGCCTGGAAGCCGTGATAGACCACCTGGGGCGGGTTCGCGGCGAGGAAGGCGTCCTTGCGCGCGGCCTGCGCGATCGTGTCCTCGACCTCGCGGCGCACCGCCGCCAGCTCCATGCCGGGGAACATGCCGATGCGCATGTCGAAGGTGCACCAGGCCGGCACCGAGGAGGTCCAGTCGCCGCCTTCGATCTTGCTGACGACGAAGTTGATCGGATGCGCGTGGCCCGCGTACGCGGGGTGGCCCTGCGCGTTCCAGCGGTGCTCGAGCGCGTGCAGCGCGGCGATCAGCGGCAGCGCCGCCTCGATCGCGTTCGACCCGGTGCCGGCGTAGGCCACGTGGGCGGGCCGGCCGCGCACCTTGACCTGGAACCACATCACGCCCACCTGCGCCGACATCAGCGCGTCGCCGAACGGCTCGGTGATCAGCGCCGCCTGCGCGCGGTAGCCGCGCTGCAGGCAGGCGAGTGCGCCGTTGCCGGTGCATTCCTCCTCGACCACCGACTGCAGGTAGACGTCGGCGGCCGGCGCGACACCGGCGCGTTTCAGGGCATCCAGCGCGAACAGGTTGGCCGCGAGCCCGGCCTTCATGTCGCCGGCGCCGCGGCCGTACATCCAGCCGTCGGCGATGCGCACCTCGAACGGCGGCGTGGTCCACATGTCGGCCGGGCCGGTGGGCACCACGTCGATGTGGCCGTTGAGGATCAGCGAGCACCCGGCGGGCTCGGCCGCGCGGTGCGCGCCGACCACGTTCCAGGCGTCGTCGTAGGACACGGTGACGGGCGAGAAGCCCGGCAGGTGGCGGATGTCGTCGACGTCGATGCGCCAGCGGTCGACGGTGAGGCCGCGCGCGCGCATCGCGGCAGCCATCATGTCCTGGGCCGGCGCCTCCTGCCCGCGCAGCGACGGGATCCGCGTGAGCTGCTCGGTGAAGCGCAGCTGTTCGTCGAAGCCGGCGTCGACGGCGGCGAGGATCTTCTCGGTGAGCGGGGTGTCGTGCATCGCGGCTCGCGCTGGGCGTGGACGAAGGGCCGATCCGCCGTGCGCCCGCACGCGGGCGGCGTCGTCGGGCCGGACCGACGGAGGCCCGTGCGGCGAGGCGCCGCAACCGGGACGGTCGTCGATGTTAGCGCAGTGCACCGCGTACGGGCGGTGCCGGCGTTCCGATCGGCCGGCGGGGTCTGCCGCACGACGGGTTCGAGGTGCGAAATCCCCTGCGGGCTGCGGTCGTACGGCGCGGACGTGCAGCGCGCTTCCCGGCAGGCGTCGGATCGCGGATACTTCAGCGGTTTTCATTCACCGAAAGCCGTAATGCCCCGCCTGCTGCGCGAACTCCGCTGGTCCTTCCTGCCGCCGCTGATGGTCTATCTGGCCGCCGGCATCTCCGGCCTGACGGCCATCGTCGGCACGTTCTTCGTGAAGGACTACCTGGGGCTGTCGGCCGAGTTCCTCGCCGGGCTCGCGTTCTGGGCCGGCCTGCCCTGGGCGCTGAAGATGCCGCTGGGGCACCTGGTCGACCTGATCTGGCGCTGGAAGGCGGGCCTGGTCTATCTCGGCGCGGGCCTGATCGCGGCGAGCCTGACGATCATGATCGGGCTGCTCGCCGATCCGGCGGCGATGCGGGCCTACGCGAGCGTGGAAGCGTGGTACGTGCTGGCCGCGCTGCTGTCGCCGATCGGCTACGTGATGCAGGACGTGGTGGCCGACGCGATGACCGTGGAGGCCGTGCCCCACGCCGACGACGACGGGCAGCTGCTGTCCGAGGACACCCGCCGCTCGATGCACACGACGATGCAGACGCTGGGGCGGGTGGCGATCATCGGCGGCGGGCTGCTGGTGTCGCTGGTGAACGTGGTGATGCTGCGCGGCGTGCAGAACCTGCCCGAGCGCGCGCGGCTCGACACCTACATCGCGGTGCACGAGCTGGCGCTGCTGATCCCGATCGTGTCGGTGCTGGGGGTGCTGCTGGCGACCGCGCTGCGGCGGCGCGCCCGTGCGCGCATGTTCGCGCAGGGCCTGGCGCGCGCGGAGGTGGACGCCCGCACCGAGACCCGCGTCGAGCGTCCGCCGGTCAACTGGTGGGTGCTGGGCGGCGGGCTCGCGTTCGCGCTGGTCTCGGTCACCGTCGGACTGGGCGGATTCCGGTGGGGGCAGGAGCTCGTCTTCCTCGCATCGACCACGGTGATCCTGGTGCTGATGTGGCGGCTGCTGGGCGAGCTCGAGCCCTCGGCGCGCGCCACCCTGGTGGGCACGGCGGTGGTGATCTTCGTGTTCCGCGCGCTGCCGGGTCCGGGTGCCGGGTCGACCTGGTGGATGATCGACGTGCTGGGCTTCGATCAGCAGTTCCTGTCGGAGCTGTCGCTGATCGGCAGCGTGCTCACCCTGGTGGGCCTGTTCGTCTTCCGCCGCTTCATGGCCGAGCGCTCGATCTACTACGTGGTGGGCGTGCTGACCGTGCTGGCGACGCTGCTGTCGCTGCCGGTGACCGGCATGTTCTACGGCCTGCACGAATGGACCGCCGCCCGCACCGGCGGGGTCGTCGACGCCCGCTTCATCGCGGTGATCGACACGGCGATCGAGTCGCCGCTCGGGCAGATCGCGATGGTGCCGATGCTGGCGTGGATCGCGAACTCCGCGCCCGACCGCCTGAAGGCCACCTACTTCGCCGTGATGGCGTCGTTCACGAACCTTGCGCTGTCGGCCGCCCAGCTCGGCACCAAGTATCTGAACCAGGTGTTCGTCGTCACCCGGCAGGTCAGGGACGCGGCCGGCGTCGTGACCGTGCCCGCCGACTACAGCCGGCTCGGCGAGCTGCTGATCACCTGCACCGTGCTGGCCTTCGTGCTGCCGCTGACCGCGATCGCGCTGGTGCGCATCGCGCGGCTGCGCAGCGCATGAGCGCGCACCCGCCATGAGTCCCGACATGAACGACACCGCTGCGATCTTCGGCTTCAGCCCGCACCTGGAGGCGCTGCGGGCACGCGTGCGCCGCTTCATCGACGAGGAGGCGATCCCGCGCGAACGCCCGGCGCTCGCGCACGACGTCGCCGCGCTCGACGCCGTGCTGGCCGAGCTGCGGCCGATCGCGCAGCGCGCCGGCATCTACGCGCCGCAGCTGCCGGTGTCGCTGGGCGGTCAGGGGCTGAGCTGGCGCGACCGTTCGGTGGTGCTCGAGGAGCTCGGCCGCAGTTTTCTCGGCGCCGGCGCGCTGAACTGCGCGCCGCCCGACCAGCCGAACATGATCAGCCTCATCGAGCAGGGCAGCGACGCGCAGCGCGCGCGCTGGCTCGGCCCGCTCGCGTCGGGTGCGATCCGCTCGTGCTTCGCGATGACCGAGCCGCAGCCGGGCGCCGGTTCCGACCCGTCGATGCTGCGCACCCGGGCCGAGCGCCGGGACGGCGGCTGGGTGATCAACGGGCGCAAGTGGTTCATCAGCGGTGCGATCGGCGCGCGCTTCGCGATCGTGCTGGCGATGACCGACGAAGGGGCCACGCAGTTCCTGGTCGACGCCGACAACCCGGGCATGCGCGTGCTGCGCAACATTCCCGGCATCGACGGTTACCAGATCGGCGGCCACGGCGAGATCGACTTCACCGACTGCCGGGTGGGCGCCGACGACGTGCTCGGCGAGGTGGGACGCGGCTTCGAGTACGCGCAGGTGCGGCTGGAGCCGGCGCGGATCTCGCACTGCATGCGCTTCATCGGCCGCGCCTCGCGCGCGATGGAGATCGCGCAGCGCTACGTGCGCGAGCGCTCGTCGTTCGGCCAGCCGCTGGCCGAGCTGCAGCAGGTGCAGGCGATGGTCGCCGACGCGCACATCGACCTGCACGCCGCGCGGCTGATGACCTGGCATTGCGCGGCCCGCATGGATGCGGGCCTGTCGGTGAAGCACGAGTCGGCGATGACCAAGGTGTTCGTGTCCGAGGCCGTCAACCGGGTCGCGGACCGCGCCGCGCAGATGATGGGCGCGCTGGGCATGTCGGACGACACGCCCGTGTCGATGATCGTGCGCGACCTGCGGCCGTTCCGCATCTACGACGGGGCCTCGGAGCTGCACCGCGCGACCCTCGCGCGGCGCGTGCTCAAGGGCGGCATCGCGCCCTGAGGGGCGCACGCGGTCGGCATTCGATCGCGCCGGTCCCGTGTGCGCGTTCGTGCCGCGCGCGCCGCACGCGCCGTGCGCGCCGCGCGCGCCGCACGCGGCGGTCAGTCCACCTTCGCGCCCGACACCTTCACCACGTGCTGCCACTTCTTCGTCTCGTCGGCGATGAAGCGGCCGAGCGACTCGGGCGTGCCGCCCACCACGTCCGCGCCCAGCCCCTTGAAGCGCTCGACGATCTCCTTGCGCTTGAGGATGCGGTCGACCTCGGCCGACAGGCGATCGACGATCGGGCGCGGCGTGCCGGCCGGCGCCATCAGCACGAACCAGGACTCGGCGGAGAAGCCGGGCAGCACGCTGGCAATGGTCGGCACGTCGGGCAGCTGGTCGCTGCGCGCCGGCGACGTCACGCCGAGCGCGCGCAGCTTGCCCGACTTGATGTGCGGCAGCGCCGACGGCAGGTTGTCGATCGACATCTGGATCTGTCCGGCCATCAGGTCCTGCAGCATCGGTGCGCTGCCGCGGTACGGGATGTGGGTGACGAAGATCTTCGCCTGGGTCTTGAACAGCTCCGTCGACAGCTGGCCGGTGGAGCCGTTGCCCGGGGAGCCGTAGGTGAGCGCGCCGGGCTTCGACCTGGCCAGCGCGATCAGCTCCTCGATGGTGCGGGCGGGCACCGACGGATGGACCATCAGCACGTTCGGGATGCGCACCACGAAGGACACCGGCTGGAAGTCCTTGGCCGTGTCGTAGGGCATCTTCGCGAACAGGAACTGGTTGATCGCCTGCGTGCCGGGCGTGCCCATCAGGAACGTGTAGCCGTCCGGCGCCGCGCGCGCGACCTCGGTGGCCGCGACGTTGCCGCCCGCGCCCGTCTTGTTCTCGACGACGAACGTCTGCTTGAGCGCCGTCGACAGCTGCTCGGCCACGATGCGCGCGGTGATGTCGGTGGTGCCGCCCGGCGCGAAGCCCACGACGATGCGGACCGGCTTCTGGGGCCAGTCGGCCTGGGCGTGCGCCGTGGCGGGCAGTCCGGCGATGAGCGGCAGGCCCAGCGCGACCGTGAGGCCTGCGAGCAGGCGGGGAATGCGGAGGAGGGAGGTCATCTCGTTGTGCTCCAGAGAAGGGAAAAGGAGGCGGATGCAACCGCGAGGGCGCGATCCTAACGCGTCCGCGCCTCCGCGTGCCCGGGGGCGCGCACGTCCGCCGATCGGAGCCGCGCATGTTCGCCGTCCGGATCGGCGCATGTCCGCCGACGGGATCGGCGCGCGTCCGCCGACGGGATTCGCCCTCGGGATCCGCGCTCAGGTCGCGCCGGTCGACATGCCCCGTTCGAGCGCCTCGGCGAACTCCGCCAGCTGCGTCGGCGGCAGCGCGTCGATGCCGGCGGCGATGCGTCGCCCGCCCCCGCCGAAGCGGCGGCACACCGCGTCGGCCGTCACGGGCGCGTCGGCGGGCACCCGCAGGCTGACCTGCAGGCGCTGGGCATCGACCGGCACGGCCACCGCGTGGGCGCGCTTCGGATCGCGATCGACCAGCACGTTGGCCAGGGTGCCGATCACGCGGCGTGACCAGCGCTCGTCCGGCAGCGCACGCACGCAGGCGCGTTTCCCGTCGAGCAGCGGCGCCACCCGGAGCGCCCGGTCGAGGTCGGCCTTGCGCGCCTCCCGCAGGCGTTCGAGGTGCGGACCGCTGTCGATGAACGCATCGGGATCGGCATAGGGCTGCAACGCCCGGAAGAGTTCCGCCGGCGGGTAGACGAGGTCACGTTCGTCGATGCCGTAGGCGTTGTAGTTCAGGCATTCGCCGAGCTCGCGCCAGCGCACCATGCGGGCCTTGTCGGTGATGCCGGCGGCATCCGCCATGCGCCGCGCCGTCGCCGCCAGGTTGTCTCCGAATGCGCCCACGATGGCCCATCGCCGGTGCGCACCGTCGAGCAGACGGTTCACGAGCACGCTGGTGCAGACGTCGGGTGCGGTGTCGACCAGCAGTTCGAGCCCCGGATGGGCCGGACGTGGGCCCGGTTCGTGGTGGTCGACGTAGCGCACGCGCACGCCGCGCGCGAGCAGCGCCTGCAGCGCGGCCAGGTTGCCCGGAAGCGCGATGTCGAACGCGCAGACCTCGTCGCCGGACTGCGCGGGCACGCGCGCCAGCAGCGCGTTGTCGCGTTTGACGCCGGTCACCAGCTCGGTCTGCGCCGGATGGGCCAGACGCCACTGGTGAAGCGCGCAGATGCCGTCGGCATCACCGTTGAAGACGTCGTATCGGGTCATGTGCACATTGTGCGCCCAAGCGCACGGCCGGGTGCCGTTCAGTGTGCGGTGCGCGCCTGCTCGAGCAGCCAGCGTTCGAAGCCGCAGACCTCGCGGCGCCGGCGTGCATCCTCACGCACCTGAACGAAGTAGGCCCGGGGCGAGGCGAGCCCGCCCTGCAGCGGCGCCACCAGGCGCCCGTCGTTCAGCAGGTCGTCGACCAGCGGCCGCCGTCCCATCGCCACGCCCTGGCCGTGGACGGCGGCGCTGATCACCGCATCGTAGTTCGAGAACGTCAGCATCGCGCGCGGCTGCAGCCCGCCCACGCCGGACGCCGCCAGCCAGGGGGCCCAGTCCTCCAGCGGGCCGCCCGCGCTGCGGTCGTCCAGGCGCAGCAGCGTGTGCTGCGCGAGGTCCTCCGGGCGGGCGAGCGCCGGACCGGTTGCACGCAGGGCCGGGCTGCACACGGGCAAGGCCGATTCCTCGAACAGCAGCGGACCGACGGGTGCATCGACGCGACCGTAGCGGATCGCGATCTCGATCCCGTCGCGCACCAGGTCGCGCCGCTCGAAGCTGGCGTCGATGCGGACGTCGACGTCCGGATGCTGCGAGGTGAATCCGGCCAGGCGGGGGATCAGCCACAGCGCGGCGAGTCCGGGCGTGGTCGTGATCGTGACGACCCGGCGCTGGCGCGCGCCGCGCAGCTGCTCGACCGCCTGCTGCAGCTGCTCGACCACGCTGCGGCAGGTGCGCGCGAGCTGGGCGCCTTCGGCGGTGAGCGCGAGCGCACGGTGACGGCGCTCGAAGAGCGTCACCCCGAGGTCGTCCTCGAGCGCACGGATCTGGCGGCTGACGGCCGACTGGGTGACGAAGCGCTCCTCGGCGGCACGCGTGAAGCTCAGGTGCCGCGCGGCCGCGTCGAAGGTCAGCAGGAACTCGGGGTTGGGCAGTCGGCGTGTGGCGGCTTGCATGATCTGTGGGAATGCATGACGTTCTGAATGATCGTTTGAGTGCGCAGTTCAGGACGCACAGAATGCGTCATACGGACCGCGGCTGCAATCTCAGGCATTCCGTCAGAGCATGTGTCGAGCGGTCGATCACAAGGAGTGCGACATGATCCACGACTTCGACACAGCGATGCTGGCCCTGCGTGCGGGCGAGGTGCAGCGCATCACCGACGCCGCGGGCTCGACGGTCCGGATCGAGACGGGCACGGTCTGGCTCACGCAGGACAACGTGCGCAAGGATCTCGTGCTGGAAGCGGGCGCGTCGGTCGAGATCGAGACGGCCGGCCTGGTGCTGCTGCAGGCGTTCGCGCCTGCACTGGTGCAGGTGAGCGCCCAGATGCGATCGGGAGAACGCGTGCAATCGGGAGAACGGGGGCGATCGGCCGAATGGGTGGCCGACTCCGCCGAGCCGGAATCCGCGATCGCTGCCACCGTCGCCGCGGCCGGCCTGGCCACGGCCGGCGCCCTCGCGGCGCTGCAGCCGCCCGCCTGGCAGCAGGCCCGCGCCGCTCAGGCGCTGGTCGCCGCCACGCGCCGGCTGTTCGCCACGCCGCATGAAGAGTGCCCGAGCTGTTGAGCGTCGGGCGGGTGCGCGACAGCGAACGGGTCGCCGGCGATGCCGGCGGCCCGTCACGCTTGCACGGGTTCAGGCCGGCGTGAAGACCGGGACCGCCGAGCCGTCCTCGGCCGCCTTGAAGGCGACCTTCACCTTCTGTCCGATGGAAAGTCCGTCGAGATCGGTGCCGTCAGCCATGTTGGTGAGCATCGTGATGCCTTCGTCGAGCGTCACGTAGGCGATGGCGAACGGCACCGGCACCCCGCGGCGCATCACGCTGTAGGAGTAGATGCTGCCGGTGCCCTTGGATTCGACCCACTCGGTCTGGTCCGAGAAGCAGAACGGGCAGATCGCGCGCGGATAGAAATGGAATTCGCCGCAGTCCTTGCAGCGCTTGACCAGCAGCTTGCCTTCCTTGGCGGCGTCCCAGTAGGGCTGGTTCTCCGGGTTGGGCAGCGGAGCGGGCATCTTGCGTACGGTGCTCATCGGTTCACTCCCGTTCCATGATCAGGGCGGCGGCGCCGTGACGCGCGCCGAGCAGGCCGCCGATGCCGGAGGCCAGGGCCAGGCGGCAGTCCTTCACCTGCACGGCCGGATGGGCTTCGCCGCGCAACTGGCGCACTGCCTCGATGACCTTGGTGATGCCGCCGCGGTTGGCCGGGTGGTTGTTGCACAGGCCGCCGCCGTCGGTGTTGAACGGCAGGCTGCCGCGGCCCGAGATCAGGTTGCCATCGGCGACGAAGTGCCCGCCCTGGCCCTTGGCGCAGAAGCCCAGGTCCTCGAGCTGCATCAGCACCGTGATGGTGAAGCTGTCGTAGATCGACACGTACTGGATGTCCTTGGGCGTGACCTTCGCCTCGGCGAATGCCGCCGGGCCGGCCCAGCGCGCGCCGCTGTACGTGAGGTCGACCTTGCCGCCCATCTGGCCCTTGGGCGCCTCGCCGGTGCCCAGCACCTTCACGAGCGGACGCTTCAGGCTCTTCGCGATCTCGGGACGGGTGACGATCAGCGCCCCGCCGCCGTCGGTGACGACGCAGCAGTCCATGCGGTGCAGGGGATCGGCGATCACCGGCGAATTGACGACGTCCTCGACCGTCACCACCTCGCGCAGCATCGCGTGCGGATTGTGCTGCGCGTGGTGGGACGCGGCCACCTTGATCCAGGCGAGCTGCTCGGCCGTGGTGCCGTACTCGTGCATGTGACGCATCGCGCACATGCCGTACATGTTGGCGGTGGCGCCGCCGTACGGCCATTCGTAGCCGACGTCGGGGGTGGCGGTGTTCTGGGCACGCGGCTGGGTGCCGCTGGAGCCTTCGGAGCGCGGGCGCCCGGCCAGCGTGATGAGTGCGACGTTGCACTTGCCGGCGGCGATGGCCTGCGCGGCGTGCGCCACGTGGATCAGGTACGACGAACCGCCGGTCTCGGTCGAGTCGATGTGACGGACTTTCAGGCCCATGTAGTCGACCATCGCCAGGCCGCCCAGGCCCGGTGCGTCGCCGGCGCTGAAATAGCCGTCGATGTCGTTCTTGGACAGGCCCGCGTCGGCGATCGCGCCGCGTGCCGCCTCGGCATGCAGCTGTGCGACCGACTTGTCGGGCGCCAGTCGCGTCGGGTGCTCGAACGCCCCGGCGATGTACGCCTTCCCGTTGATGCTCATGGTCTCCGTTCCCGCTCCGTGTTGTTCCAGCCCTGATAATAGGACATTGTCGACAATCCGCCGGGAGCCGCTCCGATGTCCGTCCGCCCGTTCCACCTCGCATTCCCCGTCCACGACCTGGCCGCCGCGCGCGCGTTCTACGGCGGCCTGCTCGGCTGTCCCGAGGGACGCAGCTCGCCGGAATGGATCGACTTCGACCTCTACGGCCACCAGGTGGTCGCGCACCTGGCCCCGGACGAGGCGCGGCCGGCGTCGACCAACGCCGTCGACGGCGATCAGGTGCCGGTGCGGCACTTCGGGGTCGTGCTGCCGATGGACGAGTGGGACGCGCTGGCCGACCGGCTGCGCGCGGCCGGGGTGCGCTTCGTGATCGAGCCGCACGTCCGGTTCAAGGGCGAAGTCGGTGAGCAGGCGACGATGTTCTTCCTCGATCCGTCGGGCAACGCCCTGGAATTCAAGGCCTTCAAGGACCTGAAGTCGCTGTTCGCGAAGTAGCGCGGGCGCGCCCCCTCAGCCCTGCCCGCCCGACTGCAGCGCCCGCACCAGGCGGGCAAGGCGCGCGTCGTGCACGCCGTGCGCGCGCAGCGAGTGCCAGGTGTTGATCGCGTACTCGCGGTTCGGGCCGCGCCTGCCGCTGCAGACGGCAAGACGGCGCAGGATCTCGTCCTCGTGCAGGTCCTGGAACGCGCCGCTGGACCGGTTGGCGGCGAACGTCAGTGCGCGCACGCGCTGACCGTCCCGCAGCGTCACCCCTACCAGCGTCGGGACGTACACGTGGTCGGACATCTCGCGCACGTACAGCTGCTCGATGGCGTGCCGGCGCGTGGCGTGATGCAGCTTGAACGCCATGCCGATGCAGCTGCCGCCGCGCGCCAGCCCCAGCACCACGCCCGGCGCGTCGGGCGTGCCGCGGTAGTGCATGGAGCTGATGCAGAACGCGCGGTGATAGCCGTGCACCCGGCCGAGTTCGGCGCGTTCGTAGTCGATCTCCGGATTCCAGATCAGGGATCCGTAGCCGAACACCCAGTCGGCCAGCACCAGGTCCACGTTGAACGGCACTGCGCGACGCGTCCGGTGCGGTCGCCCGTTACCCGGCCGCGGCCTTCTTCGTCGCCGCCTTCTTCGCTGCGGGCTTCGCGGCAGCCGCCTTCTTCGCAGCCGGCGACTTCGTCGCGGGCTTCCTGGCGGTCGGCTTCTTCGCCGCGGGTTTCTTCGCCGCGGGTTTCCTGGCGCCCGGGGCCGCGCCGCGCGCGGCTGTGCCTGCGGCGCTTGCCGCGGACACCTTCCCGGCGGACGCCTTCGCAGCCGAGGTCTTTCCGGCTGCCTTGCCCGCGGCGTCCTCGGACGTCTCGTCGGCCGCGCCCGCGCCCGAGGCACCGGCCTTCGACGCGCCGCGGGCGGCCGGGGCGGCCTTGGCCTCCGGCTTCTGCGGCCGCGGTTCGAACTCGAAGCCGATCTTGCCGTCCGTGCCGCGCACCAGGAACGCCTTGAACTTGCGCCGCGTGCGCGAGGACACGAACCCGGTCAGCAGGTCGGTGCGGCCTTCGTTCAGGAGGCGCTGCATCTGCTCGGCGGCGATCTCCTGCTGCAGGATGATCTTGCCCGACCGGAAATCGCAGCTGCGCTCCGGCCCGACGGACTTCTCGCACACGTAGGACAGCCCGTGCTCGTACACGCCGGCGCCGCACTTGGGGCAGGGGCCGAGCACCGCCTGCCCCGAGAAGTCGACGGGCTCCTCGTTGCCGGCCTCGTCGGCGCGGCTCTGGCCGAAATCGAACTCGAGCTTGAACTCGGGCGTGATCTTCAGGATGGCCGCAAACGGACGGCCGAGCCGGCTGCGGAACCCCTGCAGGGGGCCAAGCGTGCGTTCGGTCAGCAGCTGCTCGACCTCGTCGAGCTGGAACGTCCGCCCGCCCGGGTGCTTGCTGATGGAGAAGTCGCACTTCGTGCAGGCGAAGCGCTTGTAGTTCTCCTGGACGACCGCACCGCACTTCGGGCACGGCGTGCGCAGGGTGGCGTAGTCGCCCGGCACGGTGTCCGACTGGTAGTTCTTGGCCCGCTCGACGATCCGGCGCGTGACCTCGGCGATCTCGTCCATGAACGTCGCCCGGTCCAGCCGGCCGCGTTCCATCTGCGCGAGCTTGTACTCCCATTCGCCGGTGAGCTCGGGCATCGTCAGCTCCTGCACGCCGAGGCCGCGCAGCAGCGTGAGGAGCTGGAATGCCTTGGGCGTGGGGATGAGCTCCTTGCCGTCGCGGATCAGGTAGTTCTCGGCGATCAGGCCTTCGATGATCGAGGCCCGGGTGGCCGGCGTGCCCAGCCCCTTCTCGGCCATCGCCTCGCGCAGTTCGTCATCCTCGACCAGCTTGCCCGCGCCTTCCATGGCGGACAGCAGCGTGCCTTCGTTGTACCGCGCCGGCGGCCGCGTGGTGAGCGCGAGGATCTCGACCGCCCGCGCGAGCGCGTCCTCGCCCTTGCGCACCGCCACGAGCGTCGCGTCGGACTTGCCCGCACTGCCCGTGCCGCCTTCCTCGCGACCGTAGATCGCCAGCCAGCCCGGATTGACGAGCACCCGGCCTTCGGTGCGGAAGTTGTGCGACGCGACGACCGTGATCCGGGTGGTGAGCAGGTACTCGGCCGGCGGGAAGAACACCGCCAGGAACCGGCGCACCACCAGGTCGTAGATGCGCTGCTCGGCGTCGGACAGGCTCTTGGGCGTCTGCAGCGTGGGGATGATGGCGAAGTGGTCGCTGACCTTGGTGTTGTCGAAGATGCGCTTGTTCGGCTTCACCCATCCGTTGGCGGACACCTGGCGCGCGAACGGCGCCATGGCCGGCAGGTCCTCGAGCGCCTCCATCGTCTTGGCGACGGTGCCGATGTAGTCCTCGGGCAGCGCCCGGGAATCCGTCCGCGGGTAGGTCAGGGCCTTGTGCTTCTCGTACAGCGCCTGCGCGATCGACAGGGTGGTCTTGGCCGAGAAGCCGAACCGGCCGTTGGCTTCGCGCTGCAGGCTGGTGAGGTCGAAGAGGGCCGGCGCCATCTGGGTGGACGGCTTCGTCTCTTCGGTGACGGTGCCGCGCTTGCCGGCGCATTCGGCGACGATCGCCTCGGCGCGGGCCCGCTCCCAGAGCCGCTCGGCGCGATGCTCCGGGTCGTCGCCCTTCTTGAACTGCGGATCGAACCAGCGGCCTTCGTATTCGCCGGCCTCGACCGCGAAGCTGGCGCGCACTTCGAAGTAGTCGCGCGGCACGAACCGGCGGATCTTGTCCTCGCGCTCGACCACGATGGCCAGCGTCGGCGTCTGCACCCGCCCGACCGTGGTCAGGAAGAAGCCGCCGTCGCGCGAATTGAAGGCCGTCATCGCGCGCGTGCCGTTGATGCCCACGAGCCAGTCGGCCTCCGAACGGCAGCGGGCGGCGTCGGCCAGCGGGATCATCTGGCGGTCGTCGCGCAGCTGCTGGAACGCCTCCTGGATCGCGGCCGGCGTCATCGACTGCAGCCACAGGCGGCGGATCGGCTGCTTCGCCTTGGCGTGCTGGGCGATCAGCCGGAAGATGAGTTCGCCTTCACGCCCCGCGTCGCAGGCGTTGATCAGGGTCTCGACGTCCTTGCGCTTGATCAGCCGGGTGAGCACCTTCAGGCGCTCCTGGCTCTTGACGATGGGGTGGATGTCGAAGTGCGGCGGGATCACCGGCAGGTGCGCGAACGACCATTTGCCCCGCTTGACCTCGAACTGCTCCGGTGCGGCGATCTCGAGCAGATGGCCGACGGCCGACGAGATCACGTACTCGTCGTTCTCGAAGTAATCCGCATGCTTGGTGAAACCGCCCAGGGCGCGCGCGATGTCGGCGGCCACGGAAGGTTTCTCGGCGATGATGAGCGACTTGGACATTGGGGGGGCCGAAAAGGGGCGCTCATCATAAGAGCGCGGGCGCGGCCAGCGCAAGCCGAGCCCGGCAGCCGATCCGGCGGACCGCCGCGCCCGGCCCGAACGGCCGGGACGCAGAGGGCCGGTCAGGCCGACGGACGTCGCTGGTAGCGGCCATCGAGCAGGCGTTCGAGTGCACCACCGAATTCGAGCGCCAGCAACTGTGCGGCCACGTCGCCGGCATGGTCGGCGTGCCCGTCGAGCATGCATTGCCGGGCGATGGCCTCTGCGCTGAACGGTGCCCACCCCACGGATTCGAGGATCCGGCGTGCGAGCGGCGCATCCGTCGGGAGGCCGGTGTGCCCGTCGCCGGCCGAGGCGCTCGCGCCGGCAGGGTGTGTCGGGCGCGCGGGGCCTGCGGGAACCGCCGGCTGGGCCGGGCCTGCAGGCACCGTCGGCCGGGCCAGGCTTGCAGGCACCGTCGGATGCGCCAGGCCGGGCAGCTCGGTGAGGACGTCGGCCGCATCTTCGACGAGCTTGGCGCCCTGCTTGATCAGCTGGTGGCAGCCGCGCGCCAGCGGTGAGTGGATCGATCCGGGAATGGCCATCACTTCGCGGCCGAACTCGGCGGCCAGCCGCGCGGTGATCAGCGAGCCGCTGCGCACGGCCGCCTCGACCACCAGCACCCCGCGCGCGAGCCCTGCGATGATGCGGTTGCGCCGCGGGAAGTTGCCGCGGCGCACGGGGGTGCCGAGCGGCAGCTCGGACACCAGCGCGCCGCCCGCCGCCACGATGGCGTCGGCCAGTGGCGCGTGATGCCCGGGGTAGGTCAGATCGACGCCGGTGCCCAGCACCGCGACGGTGCGGCCCGTCGTCTCGCGCGCCCCTTCGTGCGCGGCCGCGTCGATGCCGGCGGCCAGGCCGCTGACCACGACGAGGCCGTCGGCCCCCAGGGCGGCGGCGAACGCACGCGCTGTCTGCCGGCCGGTCAGCGACGAGGAGCGGCTGCCCACGATCGCCACGGCGGGCCGGGACAGCAGCGCGGGGTCGCCACGTACATATAGAACGGCCGGCGGATCGCCGATCTCGAGCAGTGCGGGCGGGTAGCGCGGATCGGCCAGCGTCAGCAGGTGGTGGTCGGGCGCCTGCGCCCAGTGCAGCGCCTGCCGGACCGCGGCATCCCGTGCCCCGTCGTCGCGCAGCAGCGCCTGCGCCGCCCGCGGACCGACGAGGGCGGCGAGCGCCGTCGTCGACATCCGGAAGACGTCCTCCGGCAGGCCGGCCCTGCCGAGCAGATCACGTTGGGCGGCTGGGCCGATGCCCGAGGTCAGTGCGAGTCTGAGCCAGGCCGCGAGGTCGTCGCGCCCGGAATCGGGCAGGGGCATGAGAGACCGTCAGGGGTTCGTGACGTCGTCTCCAACCGAAATGGCGTGCGACGCGTCCATGATGAGACCGTAGGCGATCTTATCGAAGACTCGGAACACCAGGAGGTAGCCGGTCGTCTGACCCGGAAGTTCGATCATCTGGCGCGTCTCGCGGTCGGGCATCTGGCGCGCGCGCTGCCGGATCTGCAGGACCGAGCCGACTTCCAGCCCGGCGGTGCTGCCCACGTTCAGGGCCACGACGCTGTTCCTGCCCGCCTGGACCACCCCCCGGTAGATCGACACGATGCGACCGTTCACCTTCAGCTCGGGCGGACGCGGCACGTAGCTGCTGACGCGCGCGCGCTCGGCGGGCATCAGGCGGTCGCCGGTGCCGATCTCCTCGGTGGAGGACACGATGCGGAACGTGGCCGGGTCGCCCCGCTGCTCGAGGCGGGCCGAGCCGACGAAGGTGGCCTCCCAGGCGATCGGCTTGCGGGTGTCGGGATCCAGGATGGGCTGTGCCGGACGGTAGACGTGCCATTCCAGCGTGTCCTGGTCGGCCAGGCCGCGCACGAATGCACGGTCGCCCGGTCCGAGGTAGACGCGGCCTTCCTGCGCGCCCACCACGCGCGGATGCGCGGCCAGGCCCTTCTCGTCGACCACCAGCGGACGGTTGAGGTAGGGCTCGATGGACGCGGCGCTCACTGTCGGAATCGCGCTGCGGCCAAGGGACTCGGCGCGCACGGCGGGTCCACGGCGCTCGCGGGCCAGGGCCGAGGTGTCGGCGGTCGCTGCGGCGGACGCCTGCGCAGGCGGGGCGCCCGCCGCCGTGTCGATCGGCTTGCCCAGACGCAGCCGGGGCTTGCCGCTGCTCATGTCCAGGTAGACGATGTCACCCGGATAGATGAGGTGCGGATTGCGGATCTGGTCGCGGTTCAGGTCCCAGATCTCGGGCCAGCGCCAGGGCTGCTCGAGGAACTTGCCGGAGATGCCCCACAGCGTGTCTCCGCGGACCACGACGTGCCGGTCCGGTGCGTCCTTCGCGAGTTCGAGGGCCTGGGCCAGCGCCATGACCGGACTGGCCAGCGTGAGCGCCAGCGTCAGGACCTGCGTGCTAAACTTTTTCATACGGGAAGGCCGTGGTCCGGAGGTTGGGTCGGCTAGCGGTTCCGCTAGTGGTGCTGATCTTGGGCTGCAGGCAAAAATCCCTCGAAATCAAGGGCTTGCGAAAGACACTGCAACTGCTGGGTTTGTTTCGGATTCTGCCGCCAACGCCTGTTCGCCGCAAGCTCACACCTGAATCGACGGTAGATATTCGCCGATGGCCGTACTCACGATCCTGCGTTATCCCGACCCCCGGCTGCATCAGGTCGCCGCGCCGGTCACCGAGTTCGACGATGCGCTGCGCCGCCTCGTCCAGGACATGGCCGAGACGATGTACGCCGCACCGGGCATCGGTCTGGCGGCCACCCAGGTCGACGTGCATCGACGGGTGATCGTCATCGACGTGTCCGAGGACAAGAGCGCGCTGCAGGTGTTCGTCAACCCGGAGATCGTCGCCAGCAGCGACGACCGCAAGGTCTACGAGGAAGGCTGCCTGTCGGTGCCCGGCGTCTACGACGAGGTCGAGCGGCCCGATCGCGTCACGGTCCGTGCGTTCGATGCGCACGGCGTGCCGTTCACGCTCGAGGCCGACGGTCTGCTGGCCGTCTGCCTGCAGCACGAGATCGATCACCTCAACGGCCGCGTCTTCGTGCAGTACCTGTCCCGCCTCAAGCAGGGGCGCATCCGAACGCGTCTGCTCAAGAGCGATCGCGAGGCCGCCTGATCCGGGGCAGCGCTGCCCGCATCGGCGCGCGGTGGCCGCGCAACGCCACCTGATGACCCGATGAAACTGATCTTCGCCGGTACGCCGGAATTCGCCGAACGCGCCCTGTCGGCACTGCATGCCGCCGGGCACGACATCGCCCTCGTGCTGAGCCGGCCCGACCAGCCCGCCGGACGCGGACAGCGGCTGCAGGCCAGCCCCGTGAAGCAGCGTGCGCTCGCGCTCGGTCTGCCGGTGGCGCAGCCGCGCACCCTGCGCGACGCAGACGCGCACGCGCTGCTGGCCGCGGTGGGCGCCGACGCGATGATCGTCGCCGCGTACGGTCTGATCCTGCCACCCGAGGTGCTGGCGATCCCCCGGCTGGGGTGCATCAACATCCACGCGTCGCTGCTGCCGCGCTGGCGCGGGGCGGCGCCGATCCAGCGCGCGATCGAGGCCGGCGACACGCAGACCGGCATCACCATCATGCGCATGGACGCCGGTCTCGACACCGGTCCGATGCTGCTCGAGCGGGCGCTGCCGATCGGCCCCGACGAGACCGGCGGACAGTTGCACGACCGGCTGGCGGCGCTCGGCGCGACCCTGATCGTCGAGGCGCTCGACGGTCTTGCGGCGGGGCGCCTGAACGCGCGTCCCCAGCCCGCCGACGGTGCGACCTATGCGACCAAGATCGGCAAGGCCGATGCGGTGATCGACTGGACGCAACCGGCGGCGCGGCTGGCCCGGAAGATCCGCGCCTTCGATCCGTTCCCGGGCACGACGGCGCGTCTGGCGGGTCGCGACGAGACCCTGAAGATCTGGCGCGCACAGGCGCTCGGCGGAGATCTCGGGCGGGGCGAAGGTGCCGCGCCCGACGGGCGTGCCGCCGGCGCCGCGGCCCGCCCCGGCGACGTGCTCGTCGCGGACGAGCGCACGCTGGAGGTGTGCTGCGGCGCAGGCACCCGCCTGCGTCTGCTCGAGCTGCAGAAGCCGGGCGGTCGCCGCATGGCGGTCGCCGACTTCCTGCGCGGCTATCCGGTGCCGGCCGACGCCCGCTTCGAGGCGGCCGACCCGGCGCCGGCAGGCAGCCCTCCGGCCGCGTGAGCGGCCCCCCTCTTGCACCCGGCACCGGGCGTCCCCACGTAGCAGGTGCTGCAGAATGACCGGCGTACGCGCCGATTCCTGACGGGAGAGTCTCGATGTTCAACTGGGTCAAGACCGCGATCCTCATGGCCGCGATCACCGCGCTGTTCGGCGTGCTGGGCGCGGCGATCGGCGGTCGGTCGGGCATGCTGCTCGCGCTGGGGTTCGCGCTGGTGTCGAACTTCTTCGCCTACTGGTTCTCCGACAAGATGGTGCTGCGCATGTACAACGCGCAGGAGGTCGATGCGTCCAGCGCGCCGCAGTTCTACGGCATGGTGCGTGAGCTGGCCGAGCGCGCCGGCCTGCCCATGCCCAAGGTCTACCTGATCGACGAGGAGGCACCGAACGCGTTCGCCACCGGGCGCAATCCGCAGCACGCCGCGGTGGCCGCCACCACCGGCATCCTGCGGGTGCTGTCGTCGCGCGAGCTGCGCGGCGTGATGGCGCACGAGCTCGCCCACGTGAAGCACCGCGACATCCTGATCTCGACGATCTCCGCGACGATGGCCGGCGCGATCTCGGCACTGGCCAACTTCGCGATGTTCTTCGGCGGACGCAACGACGAGGGACGCCCCAGCAACCCGATCGCCGGCATCCTGGTCGCGCTGCTGGCGCCGCTCGCGGGCGCGCTGATCCAGATGGCGATCTCGCGCGCCCGCGAGTTCGAAGCCGACCGCGGCGGCGCCGAGATCAGCGGCGACCCGCAGGCACTGGCGTCGGCGCTCGACAAGATCCACCGTTACGCGCAGGGCATCCCCCTGGAGACGGCCGAGCGCCATCCCGAGACGGCGCAGATGATGATCATGAACCCGCTGTCGGGAGGGGGGCTGCGCGGTCTGTTCTCCACGCATCCGGCCACCGAGGAACGGGTGCGGCGCCTGATGGCGATGGCGGGCCGTTGAGCGCCGACGACGCGCAGCGCGCGCTGCGCCCGGCGCTCGCCGTCGAGCTCGCGGCCGCCGCGGGCGCCGTGCGGGCGATGCTCGAAGGCCGCGCGCTGCCGGCCGCGATCGGCGAGGCCTGCGCCCGGGCGCGGCTGACCGCGGCCTCGCAGGCGGCGGTCCAGGACATCGCCTACGGCGCCGCGCGGCACCTGGGCACCTGCCGGGGGCTTGCGCGGCGGCTCAACCAGCGTGCGCCGGCGCCCGCGCTGGCCGCGCTGCAGCTGGTGGCGCTGTCGCAGCTGCTCGTGCCCGGCCGGCGTCACGAGGCGGTGCTGGTCGACCAGTCGGTCGAGGCGGCGCGGGGCGACCCGGGCATGCGCGCGGCGGCGCCCTTCCTCAATGCCACGCTGCGCCGCTTCCTGCGCGAGCGCGAAGCGCTGATTGCGGCGCTGGCCGGCGACCCGGAGGCGGTCTGGAACCATCCCGCCTGGTGGATCGAGCGCGTGCGCGCCGACCACCCCGCGCACTGGCAGGCGATCCTCACGGCGGGCAACCAGCCGCCGCCGATGACGCTGCGGGTCAACCGCCGCCGATGCACGGTCGGCGACTACCTCGCGCGTCTGCGCGCCGCCGGTCTCGACGGCGACGTCATCGGGCCGCAGGCGGTGCGGCTGACGCAGCCCTGCGACGTGTCGCGGCTGCCGGGCTTCGCCGACGGCGTGGTGTCGGTGCAGGATCTCGCCGCGCAGATGGCCGCCCCGCTGCTCGACGTCGCCCCCGGCATGCACGTGCTGGACGCCTGCGCGGCGCCCGGCGGCAAGACCGGGCACCTGCTGGAGCTGGTCGACTGCTCGGTGGTCGCGGTGGATTCGGATGCCGCGCGCCTGGCGCGCGTCGACGCCGGCCTCGCGCGGCTCGGCCTGTCGGCGAAGACGGTGCACGCCGACGTCGGCCGAACGGCCGACTGGTGGGACGGCCGGCCGTTCGACCGCATCCTGCTCGATGCGCCGTGCTCGGCGTCGGGCATCGTGCGCCGCCACCCCGACGTGCGCTGGCTGCGCCGTCGTAGCGATCTGGCGACACTTTCCCGCCGGCAGGGGGAATTGCTGGAGCGGCTTTGGCCGCTGCTGGCCCCGGGTGGTAAATTGCTCTTCGCCACGTGCTCGGTCTTCCGGGCCGAGGGCGAGGACGTGGTGCAGCGGTTTGCCGCCGGCCACCCGGATGCCGAGCGGGTCGCACTCGGATGGGTCTGGCAGGGCCAGACCCGCAGCGAGCCGGTCGGCCATCTGCTGCCGCAGGCCGGCGAGACGCGCGATCACGACGGCTTCTTCTACGGATCGCTTCGGAAACTCGATTGATTGCCCGCCTCTTCCGGGCGCTGATTCTGATTGCGGTGTTCTGGTCGGGTGGGCCCGCAGCCCGGACGGCGCAGGCGGCCGACGCGATCGAAGTCGAAAGCGCGCGCATCGAACCGGCTGCCGGCAGCGACGCCTGGGTGCTGGCCGCCGACTTCGCCATCACGCTGCCCGGCCGGCTCGAAGACGCCGTCAACCGTGGCGTCGCGCTGTACTTCGTGGTCGAGTTCGAGCTCGTCCGTCCGCGCTGGTACTGGTGGGACGAGCGCACGGTCAGCCTCAGCCGCAGCTATCGCCTGTCGTACCACGCGCTGACCCGCCAGTACCGGCTCACGCTCAACGGGTTCCAGCAGGTGTTCGGTGCGCTCGACGAGGCCGTCTCCGCGCTGTCGCGGGTGCGCGGCTGGCAGGTGATCGAACCGGGGCAGGCGAGCGCCGGCACGACCTATGACGCGCAGGTGCGCATGCGCCTGGACGGCACGATGCTGCCCAAACCTTTCCAGGTGAGCGCGATCACCAACCGCGACTGGAACCTGCCGTCCGAATGGAAGCGCTTCAAGTTCACCCCGTAGACAGCGAGAAGCGCGAGAAGCGCGAGAAGCGGGCGATCACGCGGGCACTGCGGGTCGCGCTGATCGCGTCGGTGGTGCTCGCCGTCATCCTGCTGACGCTGCTGGCTACGGCCAGCGGCAACACGCAGCTGTTCGCCGGTCACTATCCCGTGCTGCTGTGGGTCACCGTCGGCATCGCCGTCGTGCTGCTGGGCCTGGTGCTGGAGCTGCTGCGGCGGCTGCTGCTGCGCTACCGGCGCGGGCTGTTCGGCACGCGCCTGATGGCGCGCATGGCGGGCTCGTTCGTGCTGATGACCGTGCTGCCGGTGGCGCTGGTGTTCTTCGTGGCGGTGCAGTTCGTCGGCCGCTCGATCGAGTCCTGGTTCGACGTGCCGCTGGAGCGCGCGCTCGACTCGGGGCTGGTGCTGGCGCGTGCGTCGCTCGATTCGCAGCTCTCGGAGCTGACCAAAAAGGCGCGGTCGATGGCGGTCGAGCTCGCCGACACGCCGCCGGCGCTTCTGGGGCCCACCCTGTCGCGGCTGCGCGATCAGGCCGGCGTGCAGGAAGGGCTGGTCGTCACGGGCACCGGGCGCATCGTCACCGCCAGCGGCAGCCAGTACGCACGCCTGGTGCCCGATCTGCCGCCGTCGGAAGCCCTGCGCCAGGCCCGCGCGATGCGGCTGTTCGCGCGGGTCGAGGGCGGCGAATCCGCATCGGCACCGGCCGCCGGGCGCGCCGCCGACGCCGAGCCCGACCTGAAGCTGCGCGTGATCGCCGTGATCTCCGACGGGCAGCGTCACGACGACCAGCGCTTCCTGCAGCTGGTCGAGCCCGTGCCCTCCGTGCTGGCGTCGAACGCCGAGGCCGTGCAGCAGGGGTATCGCGACTTCCAGGAGCTGTCGCTGGCGCGGGCCGGCCTGAAGCGCATCTTCCGCGTGACCCTGACGCTCACGTTCCTGCTGACGATGTTCTCGGCGGTGGCCGGCGCGTTCCTGCTGGCGGGCTGGCTCACGGGGCCGCTGTCGGAGCTGGCCGCGGCGACGCGTTCGGTGGCGGGCGGCGACTTCCGTCCCGTGCGCGACTACGCAGGCCGCGACGAGCTCGGCGTGCTGACGCGCTCGTTCAATGCGATGACGCGCCAGCTGCAGGAGGCGCGCTCGCAGGTCGAGCGCAACCAGCGCGAGCTGGAGCAGGCCAACGCGCGGCTCGAGAGCGTGCTGGCGAATCTCGACGCCGGCGTGATGGTGCTCGACTCCGACCTGAAGCTCACGCTGGCCAACCCGGGCGCCGACCGGATCATCGGCGCGGCGCTCGCCGACCACATGGGCGAGCCGCTGCAGGACCTGCCGCGCGTCGGCGCGCTCGCTCAGGAGATCCGTTCGGCCTTCAACGGTCAGGCGGCGGCCGGGGCCGCCAGCTGGCAGCGCCAGTTCGCGCTGCAGCGCCTGCCCGTGGCCGGCGAGGTCCAGCCGGCGGCCGCACCGCACGCGTCGGAGCAGACGATCCTGGCGCGCGGATCGATCCTGCCCGAGCGCCGTGTCGGCTACGTGATCGTCTTCGACGACATCAGCGAGGTGATCTCGGCGCAGCGGGCGGTGGCCTGGGCGGAGGTGGCGCGGCGGCTCGCGCACGAGATCAAGAACCCGTTGACGCCGATCCAGCTCGCCGCCGAGCGGCTCCAGCTGAAGCTGCACGACCGGCTGGCCACGCCCGACGCCGAGATGCTCGACAAGAGCACGCGCACGATCATCAACCAGGTGCAGGCCCTGAAGATGATGGTCGACGAGTTCCGCGACTACTCGCGCCTGCCGGCCACGCGCCTGGCCCCGCTCAACCTGAATGCGCTGATCGAGGACGTGCTGCAGCTGTATTCGTCGTCGGAGTCGCTCGGCGCGGTGCACCTGAAGCGCGCCGACGCGCTGCCGCCCCTGCTGGGCGACGCCACGCAGCTGCGGCAGGTGATCCACAACCTGCTGAAGAACGCGCTCGAGGCCGTCGACAAGACCGGCGCGCCCGACATCCGCGTGAGCACCGAGGTGGTCGCGCTGCCCGACGGCGAGCCCGCCGTGCGGCTGGTGGTGCGCGACAACGGCAGCGGCTTCTCGCCTGCGATGCTCGCGCGGGCCTTCGAGCCGTACGTGACGAGCAAGCCGCGGGGCACGGGGCTGGGCCTGGCGATCGTCAAGAAGATCGTCGACGAGCATGGCGCGCGCATCGACATGATCAACTGGCAGGACGCCCACGGACAGTGCGGCGGCGCCCAGATTTCGATCCTATTTACGAGAATGGCAAAAAGCGGAGAAAATCCGCGATTCGATTCTGCGCCGCGACGGCAAGACGGGGGCTATGGCTGAGATCCTGGTGGTGGATGACGAGATCGGCATCCGGGAGTTGCTGTCCGAGATCCTCGGCGACGAAGGTCACGCGGTGTATCTCGCCGACAGCGCACAGCAGGCGCGGCGCGTGCGGGACGAGAACGTGCTCGACCTGGTGCTGCTCGACATCTGGATGCCCGACACGGACGGCGTGACACTCCTCAAGGAGTGGGCGGCCAACGGCAAGCTGACGATGCCCGTCATCATGATGTCGGGGCACGCCACGATCGACACGGCCGTCGAGGCCACGCGCATCGGCGCCCTCGATTTCCTCGAGAAGCCGATCGCACTGCAGAAGCTGCTCAAGGCGGTCGAGCAGGGGCTGGCGCGGGCGCGGATGGGGCCGGGCGGCAGCAAGCCGGTGGCGCCCGGGTTCTCCGGCACGCCGGCTTCGTCGGCCGCGGGAACGACCACGCATACCGTGCGCGTGCTGCCGGTCGGCGATGTCGCCGGCCCGCCCAGCGGCTCCGAGGCCTACGTGATGCCCGCGCCCGTGGCGTCGTTCCAGGGCGGAGCCGCCGCCCAGGCGCCGGCCACGGTGTCGATCGGCATGCGCGAGCTTCCGCTCGATCTGCCGCTGCGCGAGGCGCGCGATGCCTTCGAGCGCGCCTACTTCGAGCATCACCTGGCCCGCGAGCACGGCAGCATGACGCGGGTCGCCGAGAAGACCGGTCTCGAGCGCACGCACCTCTATCGCAAGCTCAAGCAGCTGGGCATCGACCTTTCGCGCGGCGCCTACCGCAAGAGTCCGGGGCTCTGAGTCCCGGCGTCGGCGGCGCGAGACTCTGCAGACGTGTCCGCGCGATGGCAGGCTGCGCGCATCGTGTCCCGCGGGGTCGCCATGCCGGACGTGCCGCTGCGCGCGTGCGGACTGCGTGGCGCGCCTTCAGGGAAATCCTGACCCCTGCAACGCTTTCGTGCCATCTCCGGCTGGCCTAGCATGTGAACGCGCCCACCACGACCGAAGCCAGCCCCGTCCCGGCGCCGACGCCGGGCGGTGGTACGGATCCGCCCGAGAACCCTCATGACCCTGACGGGATCCAACCGCAGACGCTTCGTGGCGACCGGTGCGTCGGCCGGCGCTGCGGCGTTGGGGTTCCCGATGATCGCGACCGCCCAGCGCATCAACCTGCGCTTCCAGAGCACCTGGCCGGCGAAGGACATCTTCCACGAGTATGCGAACGACTTCGCCCACCGCGTCAACGAGATGGCGGGGGGCAAGGTCCGCATCGACGTGCTGCCCTCCGGGGCCGTGGTCAAGGCCTTCGATCTGCTCGACGCTGTGTCGCGCGGGCTGCTCGACGGCGGGCATGGAGTGCTGTCGTACTGGTACGGCAAGAACTCCGCGATGGCGCTCTGGGGGTCGGGACCGGCCTTCGGCATGGACGCCAACATGCTGCTGGCGTGGCACAAGTACGGCGGCGGGCGGGAGCTGCTCGAGGAGATCTATCGCGGCCTGAACATGGACGTGGTGTCGTTCCTGTACGGGCCGATGCCCACCCAGCCGCTGGGCTGGTTCAAGCGCCCGGTGGCCCGGCCGGACGACCTGAAGGGACTCAAGTACCGGACCGCAGGCCTGTCGATCGATGTCTTCTCGCGGATGGGGGCGGTCGTCAATGCGCTGCCCGGGGCCGAGATCGTGCCGGCGCTGGACCGCGGACTGCTCGACGCGGCCGAGTTCAGCAACGCCTCGTCGGATCGCATCCTGGGCTTTCCCGACGTGGCCAAGGTCTGCATGCTGCAGAGCTTCCATCAGAGCTCCGAGCAGCTGGAGATCCTGTTCAACCGCAGGCGGCACGATGCGCTGCCGCGCGAGGTGAAGGCGATCATCGAGCACGCCGTGGAGGCCGCCTCGGCCGACATGTCGTGGAAGGCGATCGACCGGTACTCGAAGGACTACGTCGAGATGCAGCAGAAGCAGGGGGTGAAGTTCTACAAGACCCCCGATGCGGTGCTGCGCGCCCAGCTGCGCGCCTGGGACGAGGTGTGCGCGGCGAAGTCGGCCGAGAACCCGCTGTTCCGGCGCGTGCTCGATTCGCAGCGCACGTTTGCGCTGCGCGCCGCGCGCTGGCAGAACGACACCTCGGTCGACCTGAAGATGGCGTTCAACCACTTCTTCGCACAGCGGCGCACCTGAACGTCCGCGCGGTCACGCGGGCGGCACGCCCGGCCGCCCGGGGCGATCGCCCGCTGCCGTGCGTCCGGCAGGGGGCCGCCCGACGCCCCCTGGCTGCGGGGCGCGCATGAGGCGCCGGCTCATTGCGGTCGCCGCCCTGCTGTTCGCCGTGACGTGCGCGGGCGTGCTGTGGGCCCTCGGCGATCACGGTCTGGCCGCCACGCAGCGCCGGATCACGTCGATGTTCGTCGACGACGAAGGGCGCCTGACCGGCGCCGCGGATCTGCTCGCGTTGCCCGCGTTCCTGATGCTGGCGACCCTGTGGCGCCTGGCCCCGCGCGACGACGGTGGGGCGGGCGCCGGCGGCGAGGCGGGCGCGCCCGCGCGTCCGACCGCGCCGGTGAGCCCGACCGCCCGTGCCGCCGGCCTGCTGCTGCCGCCGTCCCCCGTGGCCGTGCTCCTGGCGGTCGGGGCCGGCGTCCGGGTCGCCGAGCTGTACGCGGGGCTGCTGCTGCCCCTGCTCGTGATCGGGCTGGTGTGGGCGCTGCTGCTGTGGCTGCGCACACGGGCCGCGTCCCTGGTCGCGCGCACCTCGACGGGTGCGCCGCGTGCCGTCCCGGAGGGCGCGCCGCCGGGCGGTGTGCGCCGCATGGTCGCGGCCCTGTTCGACACGGCCGTGCGCGCCGGGAATGCGGACGATCGACGCAGCGCGCAGCGCACGCTGGCCGCGCTTGTGCTGCCCGCCGTGCTGTGCGTGGGGGCGGCGTCCGTGACGTGGCGCGTCGCGACCCTGCCGGTGCCGCCGGTCTCGGGGGCGTCCACGCTGCCGGGCGGCGTGACGTCGGACCCCACGGCCGTGTGGATCGATCCGCTGCCCCCGCTGCGCGAGCCGCCCGGAGCCGAGCCAGTGTCGGGTGACCCCGCCGTGCCCGCTGCCGCACGCGCCGTCCCGCCCGCCACCGCAACGGCACCTGCGACGGCACCCGCAACGGCACCCACGACGGCACCTGCGACGGCGACCACCACCGCGTCGGCGGCTGCACCGGCGGCTTCGGCCTCCGCACGGGGCGCTGCCTCGGCGGCGGCGCCGGCCCTGCCGCCCCAGATGCCGCCGGACGAGGCGGAGGCGTTCCTTCGCCAGTTTCCGCTCGCCGTCCAGGAGCCGCCGGGGGCCGAGCGCGAGCCCGCGCCACCCGTTGCCGGCGGCCTGAGCGAGCCGCCCGCGTCCGCCGCCGGTCCGGGCGGCACGCCGCCCGCGGGCGCCGATGCGGTCGTCCAGCCGATCCAGGAGCCGCCCGGCGCGCAGGCCGCCCTGCGCGCGCCGACCCCGCCCTGGTTCTGGTGGAGCCTCGCCGGGGCCGTTGGCCTCGTCGGGCTGTTCTACCTGCGGCTCGACCCGCCGATGGTGCACCGGATCGCCCGGGCATCGCGCGTGTTGACCCGGCGGGTCTTTTTGGCGGTCGGCCTGCCGGCCACGGTGGTGCTCGCCGACGTGCCGGTGTCGCTCGCGGCCGCCGCGGCGGCAGTTGCGGTCGGTGGGTGGGCGGCGCTGCGCGGGGCGTCCGGGCGCCGCGCGCTCGTCGCAGGCGCTGCGGCAGCGGGGCAGGGCACGATCGTCCTGTGCGGTCTGCTGCTGCTGGCCGCCGTGCTCTCGTCGGTGTTCGCCCAGTTCGGCGGGCATGTGGCCCTCGCGCGCGCCGTCCTCGGTCACGATGCCTCGGGCACCCTGTTCCTGCCGCTGCTGCTGATCGGTGCGATCGTGCTCGGTGCGCTGACGCGGCGGGCGATCGCCGTGGCCGTTGCGGTGCCGTTCGTGTTTCCGATGCTGCCGCGCTTCGACCTCGATCCGCTGCACGTCGCGCTGCTGGTGGCGCTGTGCATGCAGATCGCCGTGCTGCTGCGGCCCGTGCCCCTGCTGCCGTGGCCGCGCCGGCCCGCGGCGGCGCGGCCGGATCGGCGGGTGTTCGACGCGCTGGCCGGACGTGGCGCGCTCGCGCTGCTGGCGGCGCTGACACTGGTGGGCGTATCGTTGATGCTGGTCCCCGCGTTCGGCCTGTGGCTGCCGCCACGGCTGCTGCCATGACGGGGGGCGTGAACTGCATCACGCAGGCGGGCGTGACGCTCCGTTAAGGTGCCGAAGATCATGCCGTCGCACGATGATCCGATCCGCACGTCGGTGCACCAGCTGGTGTTCGCCGGCGACTTCGTTCCGCTGCGCGACGACGAGGTGCTGCTGCGCAGCTGGACGGGGCGCGCCGCCGCCGA
>JAKOZZ010000183.1 GCA_029779755.1 Pseudomonadota bacterium | reverse complement strand
CGGCTTGGTGCTGTCCTCGCGCAGGAAGAAGGTGCCCATCGGCCCTTCGATGCGCAGGATGTCGCGCTCCTTGAGCGCCGGCTGCACGGCGCCGAACACCATGTCGGTGAAGCGCCCGCCCGGCATGTGGCGGATGTGCAGCTCGAGCTGCTCGGCCAGATGCGGTGCACAGGCCATCGAATAGCTGCGGCGCGCACCGTCCCGCAGGATCAGTTCCACGTACTGGCCGGCCAGGTACTGCAGCCGCTCGTTGGCGGGGAGCTGCAGGCGGATGACCGCGACGTCGGCCGCGACCCGATCGATCGACGACACCCGCACGGGCATCTTGCGGATCGGGATGTCGCCGGCGGCGGACACCACGCGGGCCTCGAGCGTCAGGTCCGACTGCGCGCGCGCGCAGCAGATCAGCGCCATGCCCTGCACCGCCTCGTCGCTGCGCAGCGCGCCGGCCGAATGGGCGCCCTGCTCGATCAGGCCGTCGGTGACCCGCGCCTTGCACGACCCGCAAGCGCCGTTCTTGCAGCCGTAGGGCAGCACCACCCCCTGACGCAACGCGGCGTCGAGGATCATCTCGTCCGATTCGACCGAGAATTGCTTGCCGCTGGGCTGAACGGTGACGGTAAAGCTCATAATCCGGACCCAGATGAAGGAAACCGCACATTATCGCGCGTTGCCGCGACGCTTTCGGCGCCCGACCCTGCTGCTGGTCGGCTGCGGCGACGTCGGCGGACGAATCGGAACGCTGCTGGCCCGGCACGGTCACGACCGTCTGCGCGTGATCGGCACGACCCGCGGCACCGACGGCGCTGCCCGGCTGCGCGCGCTCGGGATCGTGCCGCTGCGCGCCGACCTCGACGACGCCGCCACGCTGGCACGGCTGCGCGCGTTCGCGCAGCGCATGATCGACCTGGCACCCCCGCCCAACGCCGGCGCCACCGATCCGCGCAGCGCACGGCTGGTCGCGGCGCTGGCGGGCGGCCCGGCGGCGCCCGGCCCGTCCGGCAGCGGCCGCGTGCCGCCCGCGCGCCGCGGGTTGCTGCCAGGCAGTGCACGGGTCGTGCAGGTCGGCCGGCGGGGGGGCCTCGGGGCGGCCGCCCGGCGCGCGCCGGTCGCCGGGCGGGCCCGCTGGGTGTACGTGAGCACCACCGGCGTCTACGGCGACTGTGGCGGCGCGCAATTCGACGAGACCCGCGCCGTGCAGCCCGCCAATGCGCGCGCCGTGCGCCGCGTCGACGCCGAACGGCGCTTCCGCAGCCCCACGGCATGGCGCACCGCCGACGCCGCCCTCCTGCGGGTGCCCGGCATCTATGCGCACGACCGCCTGCCCATCGAGCGCCTGCACAAGGGGCTGCCCGCGCTGGCGCCGGCCGACGACGTGTACACCAACCACATCCATGCGGACGACCTCGCCCGCATCGCCTGGCGCGCGGTGCTGCGCGGCCGCGCGGGACGCGTGGTGCATGCGGTCGACGACACCGACCTCAGGATGGGAGACTACTTCGACCGGGTGGCCGACGCGTTCGGACTGCCCCGGCCGCCCCGCGTCGACCGGCAGACCCTGACCGGCCTCGTCACGCCGATGATGCTGTCGTTCATGAGCGAGTCGCGTCGGCTGGAGAACCGGCGGCTGAAGCGCGAGCTGGGCGTACGGCTGCGGTTTCCGGACGTGGAGGCCACCCTCCGGGACTGCCTGTCAACGGCTTCACACATTCCCGGCAATCGGTGATAAACTGCTGGGCTTCGCTGATGTAGCTCAGTTGGTAGAGCAACTGATTCGTAATCAGTAGGTCGGAGGTTCGACTCCTCTCATCAGCACCAATCGAATCAGGCAAAAAGGCCAGCCCTCAGGGGTTGGCCTTTTTGCTTTCCGGCGCCGTGATCGAACATGGAGACAGACGCGATGGGAGTCCTCGAGGGCGTACGCATCATCGAGATCGCGGGGATCGGCCCCGGCCCGTTCTGCGGCATGCTGCTGGCCGACCTCGGTGCCGACGTCATCACCGTCGAGCGACCCGAGATCGGATCGGGCCGGCCTCGGCGCGCGGCGATCTGCAACCGGGGCAAGCGATCGGTCGTCCTCGACCTGAAGGCGCCGGGCGCAATCGATGCGGTCCTTGCGCTGCTGGAAGGCGCCGACGCGCTGATCGAGGGCATGCGCCCCGGCGTGATGGAGCGGCTGGGCCTCGGGCCGGAGGTCTGCCTCGCGCGCAACCCCCGTCTCGTCTATGGCCGCATGACCGGCTGGGGTCAGCACGGCCCGCTCGCGCACGCCGCCGGCCACGACAGCAACTACACCGGATTGGCCGGCGCGCTCTGGTTCGCCAGTCCGCCCGGCCAGCCGCAGCAGGCCCCGACGACGATGCTCGGCGATATCGGCGGCGGCGCGCTCTACCTCGCGCTGGGCATCGTCTCCGGAATCCTGCGTGCGCGCGTCGATGGCCGTGGACAGGTGGTCGACGCCGCGATCGTCGATGGCGTCGCGCACATGATGAACCTGCTGCTCAGCATGTACGCATCGCGTGGCGGCAGCTTCGCGCGCGGCCAGTCCTCCGATGCCGCGCACTGGGCCGGGCGGTCCTACCAGTGCGCCGATGGCGGCTGGGTCAACATCGCATCGCTGGAACCGCAGTTCTACGCGGAACTGCTGCGTCGGCTCGATCTCGACGGTGACGAGCGGTTCGTGAAGGGGCAATGGGACCCGAAGCTGTGGCCTGAACTGACCGAGGAGCTCAAGCGGCTTTTCGCGACGCGCACGCGGGCCCAATGGTGCGAACGCCTCGAGGGAACCGACGTCTGTTTCGCGCCGGTGCTCGACCCCTCCGAGTCGGCTGAACATCCGCACATGGCCGCCCGGGGCGTATACGTCCGGGTCGACGGCGTGTTGCAGGCGGCGCCCGCCCCGCGGTTCTCGGGGACGCCGTCGGCGCCGCCGGGCGGCGTCCCCGAACGCGGCGCGCATACCTGCGACGTGCTCCGCGAAGCGGGCCTGGCGCAGGATCGCATCGAGGCGCTCTGCCCCGCCGCATCGGGCGACGTGCCGCCTCGACGGACACCCGATCCGACGCGGCGCTGAACCGCCCCTAGTACCCCGGTAGGATCGACCGCCCCGCCGCGCGTCGATACACTGGCCGCGTGAACCTGAGCTTTTCCACCGGCCAGATCGACCACCTCCGGGAGGGGCGGGCGCAGGTGTTCGTCGACGAGATGGCGACGCACCTGGCCACCCTCGCGCCGCGGCATGCGCAGGTCATGGGCCCGGAGGCGCTGCGTGCGTTCGTGCGGGCCGCGATCGAACGGGCCGATGCGTTCGGCGTGATCGAGCGTGAAACCACGCGCGTCTGGCTCGAGCTGTCGATGCTGTGGGGCATCGGGTTTGCCGACGACCCGGGCTACGCCTTCGTGCGCCGCTGGCTCGACGATCCCGTGCTGCCGGAACTGCAGCGCATCCGTATGCTGCACCGTGCCGCGAACGCCTACTGCCGTGCGGCCTGCGGTGCGGACGGCGCCGCGTTCAAGGCAGCGCTGGCCCGGCTGGTCGCCGCCCGCCCCCCGGCGGACCTGGTCGTCGATCCCTACGGACTCGCCGGCCTGCTCGAGCGCATCTGGCCCGAGCGTGCCGAGCAGATCGGCGGGCCGGCACTGTCGATGATCGCCTTCCAATCCGTCGAAGTGGCACGGGCGCTCGGCGCCGACGACGGTGGCATCGGCCGCGCGGCGGCGGCCGGCCTCGTCTTCATGCTCGGCACCGACTGCCTGCAGGATCCCCAGTACGCGTGGTTCTTTTCGCGCCTGCCCACCGACGGCACGCGTGTCGAGCGCGCACGGGCATTGCTGAACCGGGCCCAGGCCTACGCCCGGATGGCGGCCAGTCATGCCTAGCTTCTTCGACCACCTGTTCGGAAGCGACCCGCCCGGCCCCTCGACGCCGCGCGACGGGGTCTGCGAAGAATGTCCGTACGCGCGCGACGGCAATCGCCGACGCGGCGGGGTCGGCACGCACCCGCCGCCGGACGGCGGCGCCGGCGCACCGGGCGACCGCGTCGGCGCGCCCCCCGGGGGCAGCCGCTCGTACCTGTACAAGGTGGTGGTGGTGGTGTCGACGCGGGCCGGCGACATCCCGCTGTCGGGCCTCGCGGTGCGCCTCGACGGCGCTGCACTCGGCACCACGGGCGACGACGGCCGCAGCCCCGAAAGCGCGCTGCGGGGCAAGCCGACCGCCGACATCGAGGTCGAGTACGTGAACGCCGACGCCCGCCTCAAGCGCGAGCGCTTCACGCTGTCGATCACCGGCATCGACGCCGAGTCCATGACGTACACCGTGGGCGACGCCCGGAACTTCATCGCCAAGGTGCAGGACGTGTTCGGGTCGGGCGACGACGGCTTCGCCGGCGACAAGGATTTCGACGACGTCTACCCCGGCACCGCCGCCATGTCCGGCACCGACAACCCCGACATCCGGCTGCTGACGGTCACGGTCAGGATGGCGACCTTGTCGCTGGACGTGCCCTACCTGAGCCAGGCCGGCACGGGCGAGTCGGTCCAGACCGTCGCCCCCACCCCCGCCCATCCGGCCGGCGTCAGCCAGACGTTCACGGGCTCGATCATCTGCATGCCCACGTCGACCAAGATGGCGCTCGACTACTGGGGCATCACGCTGGCCGGCGGGGGCGACCTCAGCCGCCGCCGCCTGATGCAGGAGACCTGGGACCGTCATCCGGCTCCGTCCGCGTCCTTCCCCTGCCCGTGGCAGAACTGGGACCACCTGCGCACCACGACGGCCGAGCTCGCCGAGGAAGCCCACCCGGGCGAGTACTCGGTGGGGCGCACGTCCGGCGGCACCGGCAACGACGACTCGATCCCCAGCGACTATGCCGACGGCATCGTGGCGCTGCTGGCGGCCGGCAAGCCGGTGGTCAACTCCACCTACGCCACCGACGGACACGTGATGTGCATCCGCGGCGCGGTCGTCGATCACGACGGCCACGCGCAATGGCTGATCTTCAACGACCCGTACGGCAACCTCGCGTCCGGCGATTCGGTCTACGGCGACCTCGACATCGCCGCACCGGTCGGTCTGCGCGGCACGTCCGCCGCCGACCCGATGAACCTGCCCGACGACGTGCGTGCGGTGCGCGAGGCCCTGCAGCGCACCGGCCACTACGCCGGCCCGCTGGACGGTCCGATCGACGAGACCGATCCGAACGACCCCACCGTCGCGGCCATCCGGGCGTTCCAGGGGGCCGGCGGCGACGGCCGCGTCGACCCCGGCGGCGGCACCGAGCGGCGGATCAACCAGCGCCTCGACGCCGGCACGAGTTCCAGCTACGCAACCAACGAGAACGAGCGCAATGTCGCGGGCGGCGAGAACGACCGCGGCCGCCACGTGTACTACAACGGCGAGACCGAAGCGACCGGGGTGGGCGGCGGCGGGTTCTTCCGCCTGAAGACCGACGCCTGGTCGCTGGTGATCTCGAAGAGCCCCGCCCTCACGCAGGACGAGGTGCGACAGCGCCTCGTGCCGCACGCATGACCCGGACGCCGCCGCGCACGACGGCGCGGCGCGTGCCCGTGGTCACCGCGCGCCTGTGCGCGGCACTGCTGGGGATCGCGGCGGCCTGGGCCGTGGGCGTCGCGGCGGCATCGCCCGCACACCCTGTAGACGCTGCACGCTCGATCGACACAGCACGCTCGATCGACACAGCACGCTCGATCGACACAGCACGCTCGGTCGACGCTGCACGCTCGGTCGACGCCGCACGCTCGGTCGACTCAGCACGCCCAGTCGATGCTGTTCGGCCCCAACCGTGGCGCTGCACGGCGGCACCGCGGCCCACCCGCATCACCGAAACGGCGCGCTTCGCCCCGGGGTTCGCCGTGCGCAAGGCGGCCCTGTCGCCGGACGGCCGTCTGCTTGCACTGGCTGCACGCACGGGCGAGATCCTGCTGGTCCCGCTCGACAGCGGCGCGACGCGTCGGGGTGCGAGCGGCCTGACGGACCCGATCGCGCTGCAGTTCGCACCCGACGGCTCCGAGCTCTGGGTGCGGGCGCGCGATGGCCGGACGGCGCGCGTGGCACCGGCCGACGCCACCCTGATCGACGACGGGTTCGCCTGGCGCACGATGGTGTCGGGCGCGCCGCTCACCGTCGACACGAGCGGCACGTTCGCCCTGGGCGACGCGCGCGCGCGCGGCGCCCTGGTCGTCGCCGATGGATCGCTGCAGACCGACGGCGCCGTGGTGGTGGTCACCCGCGCCGATGCGCTGGCGCGTCTGTCCGTCGACGGATCGACCCCAGGGCGCGTCGACGGCCCTGCGCAGCCCGCGCTGCACGCGTCCGCCTGCGCAGGGGCCTGCCTGCTGACGGCCGCGGATGCAGCGTCGTTCCGCACCTACTTCTGGCGCATCGCGCCCTTCGATGCCACGCCCACGCTGCTGCCGGGGCGCGTGTTCCTCGACGACGGCCGGGCCGCGATCGACTGCGGCGGCCGGCACGCGCTGCTGGAAGACCCGTCCGGACTGGCACGCATCACGCTGCCCCCCCGGGCGACCGGCGCGGGCCTCGCCCCCGGGCCGCCTCGCGCGCGCAGCGTGCCGCAGGCGTCCCTCGCGCGCGCCTGGCTCGACGGGACGGGGGCCACGGCCTACGCACTCGATGCCACGGGAAGGCTCCGGGTGTTCGATGCCGCGACCATGGCGCCCCGCCCCCTGCCCGCCGCGGTCGGTCGGCACGCGCCGCTGATCGCCGCCAGCCCCCGCGCACTGCTGCTGCGCGCACGCGACGGCGACGCACTGCTGGTCGCACCACCGGTGCGGGTGGTGCGCCGCTTCGCGGGCGACGTCGAGATGACCCGCCCGCGCTTCAGCGCCACCGGGGCCCTGGTCGCGGTCCGACGCGATGGAGGATGGGCGCTGTACCGCACCGCCGATGGCCGGTTCGTCGGGCGGGCCGCCGACGGCGAACTGCTGTTCGCACCGGACGACCGGACGGTGGTCGGCGTGGCGGCCACGGTCAGCGTGCATCGGCTCGACGACTGACCCGGGCGCGGCCCCGAAGCCGTGCAGACGGTGCGCCTTGACGTCGGCATATGTCCGGACATTAGAATGTTCGAATGAAATCCACCGCCCCCTTGCTCGCCACGCCCCCGCAGTACGTGCTGGTCGCGCAGCAGCTGATGGACGACATCCAGGCCGGTCGGCATCCGGTCGGCAGTCTGCTGCCCACCGAGTTCACCTTGTGCACGCAGTTCGGCGTCAGCCGGCACACGGTCCGTGAAGCGATCCGACGGCTCCAGGAGCGCGGCCTCGTCACGCGCCAGCGCGGCGTGGGAACGACCGTGAAGGCGCCTCCTGCAGAGAGTGCGTACGTTCAGACCACCGCCGTGATCTCGAACCTGCCGCAGTACGTGGAAGACACCCGTCTGGTCACGAGCGAAACGATCGACCTCATCGCGGACGAAGCGCTCGCCACCCGGCTCGGATGCCCAGCGGGCCAGCGCTGGCTGAAGGTCACGGGCCTGCGGTACACCGACCGGGGCGAGCTGCCCATGGCGCTGACCGACGTCTACATCAATGGGGCCTATGGCGGCGTCCGGAAACACATCGACGCGTCGCAGGTGCCCATCTACACGCTGCTCGAAAAGCACTACGGCATCACCATCGTCGAAGTGCAGCAGGAGATCCGCGCCACCACGATCGGACCGGCCGATGCGAAGCGCCTGACGGTCGAGCCCGGATCGGCAGGGCTTCTGCTCACGCGCCGCTATCTGAGCGAACGGAACCAGCTGATCGAAGTCGCGGTCAATCTGTATCCGGCGGACCGCTTCGCGTACGTGAGCTCGGTGCGGCTGCAGGTCGGGCCCGAACGCGCCTGAGCGGGCGCACACCGCCGGCAGGACCACCAGACCGATCAGACCACCAACAGGAGACACCCTCGATGAACCACAGCGCGCAGCCGCCCACCCCGGAACACCCGACCGCGTACGCCGCGGCCCCGGCACGCGCACGTCAACGCCGACGCCGGCATGCCGTGCTCGCGGTCTGCACGGCGATCTGCGCCGCGCTGATGCCACCGGCGAGCGCTCAGGAATGGCCAACGAAGCCGATCAGGACCATCGTTCCGTTCGCGGCCGGCGAGCCGAGCGACCGGCTCGCGCGCGACGTCGCGACCTGGGATCCGATCCTGAGGACGCTTGGCACCCGGATCCAATGATGTCCGGTTGACGCGACCATCACCTTGTCACACCCGCCGGTCGGAGCACATCCGATCGCACCCACCATCACGCTGAATGGAACGGAACAGACCATGCCCGCCATCGCCTACCAGTACCCCGACGAGGTCCGCGCCATCCGCGAAGGACTCGACCGCTTCCTGAAGACCGAAGTCATCGCCCGCCACGAACGGCACGCAGCGCTGCTCGACAACGAGCGCAACCTGTTCACCGACGACGGCCGATATCACCCCGACGCGCTTGCGCTGATCAGCGAGGTGCGCATCGCGGCCGCACGCGCGGGCTACTACACCATGTGCGTGCCCGCCGACCTCGGCGGCCAGGGCCTGGGCAACGTCGCCTGGTTCGGCGCCTGGGAGCGCATCTTCCACACCTGCGCCGACCACTACTGGCTGGGCCACTACGTGCTCAGCCACTGGGCGTTCGGGCCGAGCGCGGTGCTGCGCCAGCTCACGCCGCAGGCGCGCGAGACGCTGCTGCCCGGCATGATGTCGGGCCACGAGAGCATGTGCTTCGGCATGTCCGAGCCGGGCGCCGGCTCCGACGCGATGATGATGAAGACGCGCGCCGTGCCCGACGGCGACGGCTGGCGACTCAGCGGCAGCAAGATCTGGACGACCAACAGTCCGTACGCCGACTACTGCATCGTGTTCGCGATCACCGACCCCGAGCGCGCGGCGCAGCGCCGCGGCGGCATCAGCGCGTTCCTGGTGCCCACGCGCTCGCCGGGCTTCGTCGTCGAGCGCGTGATCCGCATGTGGGGCAGCGTCGGCGGCAACGAGGCCGAGCTGCGCTTCGACAACGTGCGCGTCGAACCGCACCAGCTCGTGGGTCGGTTGAACGAAGGGTTCTCGATTGCGATGATCGGCGTGAACCTCGGCCGGCTGTACAACTCGGCGCGCTCGGTCGGCACCGGCCGCTGGGCGATCGAGAAGGCGCTCGAGTACAGCAAGATCCGCGAGGCCTTCGGCGGGCCGATCGCCGAGTACCAGGGCGTGACCTTCCCGCTCGCCGAATCGGCGATGCAGATCCACGCCGCGCACCTGATGTGCCTGAACGCGGCGCAGCTGCTCGACAGCGGCCTGCCGGCGCGCAAGGAGGTGTCGATGATGAAGGCCTTCGCCACGCAGGCCGGCGCGCTCGCCCTCGACCGCGCGATCCAGGTGCACGGCGCGATCGGCATGACCAACGAGCTGGGCCTGACCGAGGCGTACAAGTCGCTGCGCAAGGTCAACATCGCCGACGGGTCGAACGAGATCCTGCGCCGCACGATCGCCAAGGAGATGCTGAGCGGCGACATCGACCTCTGAACCGCCCGGGGGGCATGCACGCGCGGCACGCCGGACATTCGCTACGCCGCGCGGCCCCTCGCTCGGCGGCATGGGCCTCGGATGGCCGCCCGCACGTCGTCCTCATGCTCGCGGCCGCCGCCGCGCGTTGAGGCAGAATCTTCGTGCCGACACGCGCGGCAGTTGGCGCGTTCCGACCCGGCGCCCCAGGGCGACCAGCCCCGTGCGCGGCCGATCCCATTCGCAACGGAGACCTCATGGCCCTGAAGATCCACGGCATCGGCGCGTCGCGCGCCGCACGCCCCCTCTGGCTGCTCGAAGAACTCGGCGTGCCCTACGAACACGTGTCGCAGAGCTACCGCGACGGCGCCACGCGCACCCCGGAGTTCCTCGCCCTGAACCCGAACGGCCATGTGCCGGTGCTCGAGGACGACGGCGTCGTCGTCTGGGAGTCGATGGCCATCAACCTGTATCTGGCGCGCAAGGTGGGCGGCCCGCTCGCGCCGGCGAACCTGGCCGAAGAGGCCGAGGTGCTGCGTTGGACGTTCTGGGCGGTGACCGAGTGCGAGAAAGACGCGCTCACCGTGCTGATGCATCGCGTCGGCATGCCGGCCGACAAGCGCGACGCGGCACTGGCGGACCAGGCCGAGAAGCGGCTGGCGGTGCCGTTCGCCGTGCTCGACGCGCACCTGGCAACGCGCCCCTACATCGCGGGCGACCGCTTCACGGTGGTCGACGTGAACGTCGCATCGGTGCTCGGCTGGGCGCAGTCTTCCCGTCTGCTGGCCGAGCGGTTCCCGCGCGTCGCAGACTGGCTCGATCGGTGCATGAAGCGTCCGGCCCAGCAGAAGGTGCGTCAGCTCGCGAAATCAGGGCGCTGACCCGAAGCGCCCGACAGCGGCAAGGCCCTCGTCGGCGGGCGGTCTGCCGCCCCGCCCCGCCCGCCTCGCTGCCCCGCCGGACCGAACCGTCTCGCTGCCCCGCCGGACCGAACCGTCTCGCTGCCCCGCCGGACCGGACTGCGTCATCCGGGTCGACGTGCCTGGTCGAACCGGTACGGTCCGCCGCGCTCGATGGCGCGCCGATAGGCCGGGCGGGCCTGGATGCGGTCCATGTACGAGACCAGGTTCGGATACTGCGCGACCGGTCCGCGGGTCGCGCCGGCTTCGACCACGAACGACATCTGGATGTCGGCGCCGGTCAGGTCGTTGCCGACGAAGAACGACCGCCCTTCCAGGGCGGCGTTCATGTACGCGAAGTGGTTGTGCAGCTCGCTGTCGATGCGCGGCGCGAGCGGTGCACCCCCCTCGCCCAGCCGGCCCACGTAGAGCTTGAGCATCAGCGGCAGCATCGCCGAGCCTTCGGCGAAGTGCATCCAGTGCAGGTACTGCAGGTAGTCGTCGCCGTCGACATCGGGGGCCGGCGCGAAGCGCCCGTTGCCGTACACACGCACCAGGTACTCGACGATGGCGCCGGACTCCGCGATCGTGTGCCCGCGGTCGGTGATCACCGGCGACTTGCCCAGCGGATGCACCGCCTTCAGCGCAGGCGGCGCCAGGTTCGTGACGGCGTCGCGACGGTACGCCGCGATCTCGTACGGCACGCCCAGCTCTTCGAGCAGCCAGAGCACGCGCTGCGAGCGCGAATCGTTAAGATGGTGCAGGGTGATCATCGGCAGCTCCTTGGCGGCAGGCACGAACGGCGACGAAGGCGTCGGACGCGACGACCACGACGCACGCGACGAACGTGACGCAGCCGGCGCACGTGCGCAGAGGGCAACAGCCTGCCACCGGACGCATCCCGATGCAAAGAAGCCCACGCGGCCCGCCCCCACGAACAGAGGAGACCTCCATGTCGATGTACCACGAAGGCCAGCGCGTGCTGCAGGACCGCTTCGACGGCCGCCGCCTGTCGGACGTGCTCGAGGCGCACCGGCGTCACGACACCTTCACCGACGCCGATGCGGAGATGATCCGTTCGGCGCCGTTCTTCTTCCTGGCCACCGCGCACGGCGATTCGGTCGACTGCTCGATCAAGGGCGGCAACCCCGGGTTCGTGCGCATCACCGGCCCCGGCACCCTCGAGTTCCCCGACTACGACGGCAACTCGATGTTCCGCAGCCTCGGCAACATCCTGCGCAGCCCGGCCGTCGGCCTGCTGTTCGTGCGCTTCGACGGCAGCTCCACCAAGCTGCGTATCAACGGACGCGCCGAGATCGTCGACGACCCTGCCGTGGTCGCCGCGCATCCTGGGGCGAAGATGGTGGTGCGGGTGACCGCGCAGCACATCTACCCGAACTGTCCGCGCTACGTGCCCGACATGCAGACCGTCGCACCGTCGAAGTACGCGCCGGCACCGGGCCGCGCCGCGCCGCCCCCCGAGTGGAAGAGCCGCGACTACATCCAGCCCGCCCTGCCGGCCGACTGGAAGAAGTGGCACGAGCCGCTCTGACGCCCGCCGTCGACCCGAAGCGGCACTCCGTCCCTGACCGAAGGACCGACCCACCGAACGACCGACCGACACCGACCACCGCCATGACCCTGCCCGCCGACGACACCTCTACCGCCACCGCCACCGCTCAACGCCCGCCCGCGCGCATCGAGGGCCCGTCGGCCTGGACGGGCCCGGACATCGGCGCGCACCCCGAGCGCTGGTGCCTGCAGCTGCAGGCCGACGACCTGCACGAGCTCGACGCCGCGATCCGCACCGTGCAGGCCAGCGGCCTCGCGCTGGCCGACATCACGCCCGCGACGTTCGCGCTGCCGCGTCTGTCGGGCACGCTGTCGCGCCTGCTCGATCAGCTGCTCGAGGGCTGCGGGTTCGCGCTGGTGCGTGGCTTCCCGGTCGAGCACTACACACTGGAGCAGACCGCGATCGCCTACCTCGGCATCGGTGCGCATCTCGGCAGCTTCCGCTCGCAGAACGCCAAAGGCCACCTGCTCGGACACGTGACCGACCTCGGCGCCGACATCACCCGGCCGACGACGCGCTACTACCAGACCAACCGCGGCCTGGAGTTCCACACCGACTCCTGCGACATCGTCGGCCTGATCTGCCTGCGCACGTCGAAGTCCGGCGGCGAGAGCCGAATCGTCAGCTCGGTCACCCTGTACAACACGATGCGCGCACGCCACCCGCAGCTGTGCGAACAGCTGTTCCACGCGTTCCCCACCGACCGGCGGGGCGAGATTCCCGAAGGCCAGCTGCCGTGGTTCGACGTGCCGGTGTTCAACTGGCACGCGCAGCGCCTGACGACGATCTACGTCGGCCAGTACATCCGGTCGGCGCAGCAGAACTTTCCGCAGGCGCGGCGCCTGACGCCGCTGGAGATCGAGGCGCTCGACACCTTCGACGCCCTGACCAACGATCCGTCACTGAACCTGCAGATGGAGTTCCGCCCGGGCGACATGCAGTTCCTGCACAACCACCAGGTGCTGCACGCGCGCACCGACTTCGAGGACTGGCCGGAGCCGGAGCGCCGCCGTCACCTGCTGCGCCTGTGGCTGGCCCCGCGCGCGGGCCGGCCGCTGCCCGAGGCGTTTGCGGCCCGCTATGGCGACCTGGCGCCCGGACAGCGCGGCGGCATCATCACGCGCGAGACGCGGCTGACGTTCACGCTGGTGCCGGAGTAACGGGACGGCCAGGAAGGGGATCGGACCGCACCGGACGGTCCGGAATGGCGCCGCACGGCGTACCGGCCGGCCCGGCACGCCTGCCCCCGGTCACGCGGGGATGCGCACCGGCAGCGACGTGTAGCCGTGGATGAAGTTGGAGAACGTGCGCTGCGGCGTGCCCGCGAGCTCGATCGCCGGGAAGCGCTGCAGGATCTCCTCCCACAGGATCTTCAGCTGCAGTTCGGCCAGCCGGTTGCCCACGCACCGGTGCACGCCGAATCCGAACGACAGGTGCTGACGCGGACGCGCGCGGTCGATGATGAACGTGTCCGGCCGTTCGATCGCCTCCTCGTCTCGGTTGCCCGACACGTACCACATCACCACCTTCTCGCCCTTGCGGATCGTCTTGCCGCCCAGCTCGGTGTCGCGCGTGGCGGTGCGCCGCATGTGCAGCACCGGCGTCTGCCAGCGGATGATCTCGGGCACCAGGCTGGAGATCAGCGACGGGTCGTCGCGCAGCTTCTGCCACTCGCCGGGATGCGTGATCATCGCGTGCAGCCCGCCCGACATCGAATTGCGCGTCGTGTCGTTGCCGCCGACGATCAGCAGGAACACGTTGCCCAGGAACTCCTGCGGCGACATGTTGCGCGTGGCCTCGCCGTGCGCGAGCATCGACACCAGGTCGTTGCGCGGCGGCAGTGCGGCGCGCTCGTCGAACAGCCGCTTGAAGTACGCCCCACCCTGCAGCAGGATCGCGTAGCGCTTCTCCTCGGTGTCGATGGGACCGCCCGACTCGAGGTCGGCGGTGGCCGCATCCGACCAGTACGGCAGCAGGTGCCGGTCCTCGAACGGGAAGTCGAACAGCGTGGCGAGCATGCGCGTCGTCAGTTCGACGGACACCCGCGGCACCCAGTCGAACACCTCGCCCCGGGGCAGGCCGTCGAGCACCTCGCGCGTGCGCGACCGGATCAGCGTCTCCATCTCGACCAGATTGGCCGGCGCGACGATCGGGCTGACGATCTTGCGCTGCGCATCGTGCCGCGGCGGATCCATGCGGATGAAGTTGACCGTGACGTTCTCTTTGGGCGCATCGCGGATCTGGATGCCGCCCATCGTGTAGTCGGACGAGAACGTCTGCCAGTCGACGTCGACCTGCATGATGTCCTTGTACCGCGTGACCGACCAGTACGGGCCGAAGCGGCTGTCGGCACAGTAGTGCACCGGGTCCTCGCGGCGCAGCCGTGCGAAGTACGGCCCGTGCGCGTGGTCCCGGTACAGACGCGGGTCGCTGACGTCGATACGGTCCAGCGCGATGACGTCGGCCGGAATGCGTGGGGTGGTCGTTTCGGCCGTCGTCATCTCGGGATCCCTGTTACTGGTCGAACACGATCACGTTACGCGCGACGCCGCCCTTCTTCAGCGCGTCGAAGCCCTCGTTGATCTGCTCGAGCTTCAGGCGCCCCGAGACCAGGTCGTCGAGGTGCAGCCGTCCCTTCTGGTAGAAGTCGATCAGCCGCGGCATGTCGACGCGGAACCGGTTCGACCCCATCATCGACCCCTGGATGCGCCGTTCACGCAGGAAGTCGGGGCCGTGCAACTCGATCTTCGTGCCGACCGGGATCATCCCGATCACGGTGGCGGTGCCGCCCGGGCGCAGCATCGCGAAGCACAGCTCGGTCGTCTGCTTCAGGCCGATGCATTCGAACGAGTAGTGCACGCCGCCGCCGGTCATCTCGAGCACGCGCTTGGCGGTGTCCTCGTCGGCGACGATGCCGTCGGTGGCGCCGAACTTCTTCGCCAGCTCGAGCTTGCCCGGGTCCTTGTCGATCGCGATGATGCGCCCCGCGCCCGCGATCTCGGCGCCGTTCACCGCCGCCAGCCCGATGCCGCCGCAGCCGACCACCGCCACGGTCGACCCGGGCTCGACCTTGGCGGTGTGCACGATGGCGCCGTAGCCGGTCATCACGCCGCAGCCGATCAGCGACGCCAGGTCGAGCGGCATGTCGGGCGTCACCTTCACCAGTGCATGCTCGTGCACCAGCATCTGCTCGGCGAACGACGACAGGTTCAGGTACTGGTTCAGGTGCGCGCCCTTCCAGCGCATGCGCCTGGCCTTGCCCGGCAGCATCTTCACTTCCGGGGTCTGGCAGATCGACATGTGACCGGTGAGGCAGAACTCGCAGTGCCCGCAGAACACCGACAGGCACGTGATCACGTGATCGCCGGGCTTCACGTACGTGACGTCTCGGCCGACCGCCTCGACGATGCCGGCCGACTCGTGCCCCAGCACGGTCGGCACCGGCGTGGGGTACTTGCCTTCGATGAAGTGCAGGTCGCTGTGGCACAGACCGGCGGCGGCGGTGCGGATCAGGACCTCGCGCGGGCCGGGGTTGTCGATCTCGACGTCCTCGATCGTCTGCGGCTGGTTGGGTGCGTGGAATACGGCGGCCTTCATGGAATCTCCAGGATGCGTTCGCGGATGGGCGGTCGTGGGGGGGTCAGCCGGGGATGCGCACCGGCAGCGAGGTCCAGCCGTGCACGAAGTTGGAGAACGCGCGCTCGGGCTTGCCGACCAGCTCGATCACCGGGAAGCGCTTGAGGATCTCCTCCCACAGGATCTTCAGCTGCAGCTCGGCCAGTCGGTTGCCCACGCAGCGGTGGATGCCGAAGCCGAACGAGATGTGCTGGCGCGGACGCGCGCGGTCGATGATGAACTCGTCGGGGCGCTCGATCGCCTCCTCGTCGCGGTTGCCCGACAGGTACCACATCACGACCTTGTCGCCCTTCCGGATCTGCTTGCCCGCGAGCACGGTGTCGCAGGTGGCGGTGCGCCGCATGTGCGACAGCGGCGTCTGCCAGCGGATGATCTCGGGCACGAGGCTGGCGATCAGCGCCGGGTTGTCGCGCAGCTTCTGCCACTCGCGCGGGTTCGTCATCATCGCGTGCAGGCCGCCGGACATCGAGTTGCGCGTCGTGTCGTTGCCCCCGACGATCAGCAGCACCAGGTTGCCCAGGAACTCCATCGGAGGCATGTTCTTCGTCGCCTCGCCGTGCGCCAGCATCGAGATCAGGTCGGTGCGCGGCGGCTGCGCGGCACGCTCGTCGAACAGACGCTTGAAGTACTGAAGGCACTTGAGCAGCTCGGCCGTGCGCTTCTCGTCGGTGTCGATCGGACCGCCCGCGGTGAGGTCGGCCGTCGCGACGTCGGACCAGTAGGTGAGCAGACGGCGGTCCTCGAACGGGAAGTCGAACAGCGTGGCCAGCATGCGGGTGGTGAGCTCGATCGACACCAGCTCCACCCAGTTGAAGGTCTCGTTGCGCGGCAGGCTGTCGAGCACCTGCTGCGTGCGCTCGCGGATCGTCGCCTCCATCGCGGCCAGGTTGGCCGGCGCGACGATCGGGCTGACCGTCTTGCGCTGGTCGTCGTGCTTGGGCGGATCCATCGCGATGAACATCGGACGGCGGTGCTCCATCGGCACGTCGCGGATGTTGATGCCGCCCAGGAAGATGTCCGACGAGTACGTCTGGTGGTTGACCTCCACCTGCATGATGTCCTTGTACTTCGTCACCGACCAGTACGGACCGAAGCGGCTGTCCTTGCAGTAGTGCACCGGATCCTCGCGACGCAGGCGTGCGAAGTACGGGTGGATCGTGTCGTCCTGGAACAGCTTGGGGTTGCTGACGTCGATCTGGTCGAGCGGGATGTCGTTCACCGCGCTGCTCACGTCGTCCAGGGTGGCTGTGCTCATGATGTCTCCTCGTGCAGTCCTGCGCGGGGCGGCGCATGCCGCCCGCCGGGGGGTGGAAGGGTCGCCGGATCCGATGACGCCCGGCGGCGCGCGACGGGCCGTGCCCGGCTCAGTGCTGTCCGTCGGGCAGGCGCACGACCAGGCCGTCGAGCGCGTCGTCCACGACGATCTGGCACGACAGCCGCGAGTTGTCCTGCGTGACGGCGGCGAAGCTGAGCATGCTCTGCTCCATGTCGCTGCGCGCACCGGTCTTGTCGAACCACGCGGGGTCGACATACACGTGGCAGGTCGCACACGCGCACTCGCCGCCGCAGTCGGCGTCGATGCCCGGTACGCCGTTGTCGACCGCGGCGCGCATCAGCGACTGACCGGCAACGGCCTCGACATCGTGGCGCGTTCCGTCGTGTTCGAAAAACGTGATCTTGGGCATCGGTCCCTGTCTCCTGTGGTGTGAGTGCTGCCCGCGGCCGAGGCCGCGATCGGTTTGCCAGCCGCGGCCTTCAGGCCGCGAGTTCCTTCATCGAGATCGACGCATCGGCCAGGCGCGCCGGATCGATCACCTTGCCCGCGGCCACCAGCATCTTGCCGGCGACGAACTCGGGCGGCGAGTTCACCGCCTCGACCGCCTGCAGTGCGCCGTCCGCCGCCAGGTGGAAGACCGCGAAGCGGCCGGCGGCGACGTCGCCGCGTACCACCGTGCGCGCCACGTCGAAGGCCATGCCGACGATCTGCAGGCGCACGTCGTACTGGTCGGACCAGAACCACGGCACCTCGGCCTTCGGCACCGGCTTGCCGCACAGGTAAGCCGCCGCCTGCTTGGCCTGCTCCAGCGCATTGGGCACGCTCTCGAGACGCAGCGCGCGCCCGTACCGCGGCACCGGACGGCGCGTGCAGTCGCCGACCGCGTGGATGCGTTCGTGCGACGTGCGCGCGTTCTCGTCGACCACGATGCCGTCCTGGCACGCGAGGCCGGCCGCCGACGCCAGCGTGTCGTTGGCGAGGGCCCCGATCCCGACCACGGCCACGTCGCATTCGAACCGACGTCCGTCGCGCAGCAGGGCGCCGGCGACGCGGCCGTCGCGCGCTTCGAACGCGGCCAGATCCGCGCCCAGTTCCACCTGCACACCATGCGCGCGGTGCAGCTGCGCGAAGTACGTCGACAGCTCGACGCTGGCCACGCGGGCCAGCAGGCGCGGCTCACGCTCGAGCACCACGACCTCGGCGCCGAGCGCACGCGCCGACGCCGCAACCTCGAGCCCGACGTAGCCGCCGCCCACGACCGCCAGCCGCGCGCCCGGGCGCAGCGCGGCGCGGATGCGGTCGCCGTCGGCGGCGGTGCGCAGCTCGAGGACGCCCGGCAGATCGGCGCCGGGCACCGCGAGCTTGCGCAGACGCGAGCCGGTGGCGAGGATCAGGGCGTCGTAGCCGATGGCGGTGCCGTCGGCGAGCATGACGCTGCGCGCCTGCGGGTCGATCGATGTCACGCGCGCAGACACCCTGAGGTCGATCTGCTTGTCGGCATAGAAGGCGGCAGGACGCAGCAGCAGGTCGTCCGACCCCACCTCGCCCTTCAGCCAGGCCTTGGACAGCGGAGGACGCTGGTAGGGCGGAAGCGGCTCCTCGCCCAGCAGCGTGATGGCGCCACCGTAGCCGTTCTGCCGCAGCAGCGCCGCCGCCGAGCCACCGGCATGGCCTGCCCCCACGATCACGATTCCTCCATCCATGCCGTCGTCCTGTCTGTGCGCCGTGTCGTCCGTGCGCCGTGTCGTTCGCGCGCTTCGTCCCGTTCGTTCGTGCCCAATCGTACCCCTACGGCGTACGTCACGGCAGCCCGCCGGCCCCGGGATTCGAACCGCGAAACCCTCCGCGCGGGCCGAATCAGGACAAACACCTAGTCGCCCGGGATCAGCGTTTCCGACGATGGACGCTCCCGGACGCGACTGTCATCCTCCGCCGCGACAGCCTCACGAAAACATCACAAAAGCATTGTAGACGACGAGGTGGGTCCACAGATCATTCGCCGACTGATCGTATCGGTGCCGGCGCTCATCGGAGTGCTGTTCCTCTGTTTCTGCCTGCTGCAGGTGATGCCCGCCGACCCGGCCGCCATCATCGCCGGGCCGGATGCGCGGCCCGAGATGATCGAGGCGATCCGTCGCGACCTGGGGCTGGACCGCCCGATCCCGGTGCAGTTCATCGACTACATCGGACGCGTGCTGCAGGGCGACCTCGGCCGCTCGATCATCTCCAACAAGTCCGTCGGCGAGGAGCTCGCCGAGACGATCGGGCCCACCGTCGAGCTGATGATCGGCGCGATGATCCTCGCCGTGCCGATCGGGCTGCTGCTCGGCACGGTCGCGGCGGTGCGCCGTGGCAGCACCACGGACCGCATCATCATGGCGGTCTCGGTGGCCGGGGTCTCGATGCCGGTGTTCTTCATCGGACTGCTGCTCATCCAGTTCGTCGGCTACAAGTGGGACCTGCTGCCGTTCACGGGCCGGGTCGGCCCGGTGTGGGCCGGCGGGCTGCCGGCGCTGATCCTGCCGGCGCTCACGCTCGGCAGCGTGCTGATCGGTCCGATCGCCCGGCTCACGCGCACGGCCGTGCTCGAAGTGCTGGGCGCCGACTTCGTGCGCACCGCGCGCGCCAAGGGTCTGCGCGAGCGTGCGGTGATCGTGCACCACGCGCTGCGCAATGCGCTGATTCCCGTGGTCACGCTGATCGGGCTCCAGGCCGCGTTCCTGCTCGGCGGCGCCGTCGTGACTGAGACGATGTTCTCCTGGCCGGGCGTGGGCCGCCTGGCGGTCGGCGCGATCATCTCGAGCGACTTCCCCACCGCACAGGGCGCCATCATGATCCTCGCGATCGCGTTCCTGGTGATCAACCTGATCGTGGACGTCCTGTACGTCTACCTCGACCCGAGGGTGCAACGCGCATGAGTGCCCAGCTCGCCCCGGCGGCGCCGGCCGCGCCCCTGTCCCGCCGCGCGGGATTCATCGCACGGCTGGCGCGCGACCGCATCGCCGCGGGCGCGGCGATCGTGCTGCTGATCGCCGCGCTCGGTGCCCTCTTCGCGCCCTGGATCGCGCCGTACGATCCCTACTACACCGACATGGCGAACGTGATGGCGCCGCCCGACGGCACCCACTGGTTCGGCACCGACAACACCGGGCGCGACATCCTCAGCCGCGTGCTGTACGGCACCCGAAACACCCTCGCCATGGGCGTGGTGGGCGTCGTGTTCGGCGGCGCCATCGGCGGCGCGCTCGGCATCCTGGCAGCGTTCTACCGCAAGCTCGACCCGTGGATCATGCGCACGGTCGACATCCTGCTCGCCTTCCCCGCCATCCTGATCGGTCTCGCCGTGGCGGCCGTCTTCGGCGCCGGGCTCACTGCCGTCCTGATCGCGCTGGTCATCGAGACCATCCCCGGCACGGCCCGCGTGTCGCGCGGCGCCGCGATCGGCGTGATGGGACAGGAGTTCATCGAAGCCGGCCGCGCCGTCGGCGTGTCCAACCACACGCTGATGTGGCGGTACCTGACGCTGAACTGCATCTCCACGATCTCGGTGTCGCTGACGCTGCGCTTCGGTCAGGTGATCCTGCTCGGCTCGGCGCTCGGCTTCCTCGGGCTGGGTGCGCAGCCGCCGGTCGCCGAGCTCGGCATGATGGCCGCCCAGGGGCGCGACTACCTGTTCATGGCACCGCACATCGCCACCATCCCGAGCCTGGCCATCTTCATCATCGTCCTCGCCGCGAATCTGCTCGGAGACGCGGTGCGCGACGTGCTCGACCCCCGGCTCCAGCAATGACCCCCGAGACCCCCATGACCCGCAGCCCGGCCGCCGACGCGGTGGCCTGACACCGGCCGCACCCATCGACCGAATGCGCCACGCGCGCACGAACCGCAGGAGGAGACCCGCATGAGAAGCATCCTGGCGCCCCTGGCCTTCACCGCCGCCGCGCTGACATCGCTCGCATCCGGTGCGCACGCCCAGACCCTGAACATGATGAAGTCGCTGGATGCGCCGCACTACGACGGACATCGCAGCACGTGGTCGCCGACCTCGGACATCGTCAACATGTTCCAGGACACGCTGGTGGCGCTCGACTGGGACGGCAAGACCCCGATCCCCTACCTGGCGAAGTCGTGGACGATCAGCCCCGACGGCAAGCTGTACACGTTCAAGCTGCGTGACGACGTGCAGTTCTGCAGCGGCAAGAAGTTCACCGCCGCCGACGTCGTCTACAGCTTCAACCGCCAGAAGGATCCGGCCACGCGCGCGCCGTACGCGTGGCGCGCCGGCAAGATCAAGGAGCTGCGTGCGCCGGACCCCTACACGGTCGAGTACGAGCTGAACGAGCCCAACTCCGACCTGCTCGTGCAGCTCACGATGTTCAACAACGCGATCCACAACAAGGACAGCGTCGAGCAGTGGGGCAAGGATTACGGCATCAAGGGCGTCGACGGCACGGGGCCCTGGTGCTTCGTGTCCTGGACGCCGCGCACCGAGATCGTGCTGAAGCGCCACGACGCGTACCGCTGGGGCCCGTCGATGTACAAGAATCCCGGCCCGGTGAAGTTCGAACGGCTGGTGATCCGCATCGTGCCGGAAGACTCGAGCCGGCTGGCGGCGATGATGGGCGGACGCTTCGACATCACCACGCACTTCCCGATCCAGTTCATCGAGCAGGCGAAGAAATCGCCGCAGCTCAACGTCGAGCAGGCCAAGCCGAACTTCCAGCTGATGTACTACGGCTTCCGTCCCAACCGGCCGCTGGTCGCGGACAAGCGCGTGCGTGAGGCGATGAGCATCGCGATCAACCGCGCCGAGATCGTCAAGGGCGCGATGCTGGGTCAGGCCGACCCCGCCTACACGTACATCGAGCCGGCCGCACGCGATCACAATCCGGCCACCCGCACGATCATCAAGGAGGACGTGAACCGCGCCAAGAAGCTGCTCGACGAAGCCGGGTGGAAGCCCGGGCCCGACGGCATCCGCGTGAAGGACGGCGTGCGCCTGGCCCCCGTGATCTACATCCCGCAGGTCAGCTACTTCCCGCGCGTGTCGGAGGCGATCCAGGGCTACATGCGCAAGATCGGCATCGAGTGGAAGATCGAGCCGCTCGACTCGACCATCATGATGTCCAAGCTCAGCAGCCCCGAGTACGACGCCTGGACCGTGACGGTGCCCTACCTGTCGGCCGGCGAGCTGATGAACTTCTACTTCGACTCCAACAACATCCCGGTCCCCAACCGGATGGGCTGGAAGGACGCCGAGACCGACGAGTGGCTGCGCCAGGGCCGCATCGCCACCAACGACGCGGATCGCGCCGCCGCGTTCGGCAAGGTCCAGGAGAAGGTGATGAAGGAGCACCTCTGGATCCCGGTGATGAACGTGGCGATGTACCAGACCACCAACAAGAAGCTGAAGGGCGCGCGCGCACACATGCTCTTCCAGAACACGTTCTACAAGGGACTGGACCTGTCGCTGTGAACATGGCCGACAACGCCCCTGGCGGGGCGGCTGCCGACGGCGCCGCCCCGCTGCTCGAAGTGCGCGCGCTGCGCACCTGGTTCGACACCGAGCGCGGACTCTTCAAGGCGGTCGACGGGATCAGCTTCACCGTGGGGCGCGGCCGCACGGTGGGTCTGGTCGGCGAGTCCGGGTGCGGCAAGAGCGTCACGTCGCTGTCGCTGATGGGCCTGGTGCCCTCCCCGCCGGGCCAGGTGAGCGCAGACGCCATCCTGTTCGAAGGCCGGGACCTGCTGGCCCTGAATGCGGAGGAGCGGCGCCTGCTGCGCGGCGGCAAGATGTCGATGGTGTTCCAGGAGCCGATGACCTCGCTGAATCCGGTGCACACCATCGGCCGGCAGATCGTCGAGGCGATCCGTGCGCACACCGGCATGTCGCCCGAGGCCGCGCGCGCCCGCGCCATCGAGGTGCTCGAGCTGGTGCGCATTCCGTCGGCCGCGCAGCGCTTCGACGACTTCCCGCATCACATGTCGGGCGGCATGCGCCAGCGCGTGATGATCGCGATGGCGCTCGCCTGCGAGCCGGCGCTGCTGATCGCCGACGAGCCGACCACCGCGCTCGACGTGACGATCCAGGCGCAGATCCTCGAACTGCTGCGCGACCTGCAGCAGCGGCTCGGCATGGCCATCCTGATCATCACGCACGACCTGGGGGTGATCGCCGAACTGGTCGACGAGGTGATCGTGATGTACGCCGGCCGGATCGTCGAGAGCGCCCCGGTGCGGGCGCTGTTCGCCGACCCGCAGCACCCGTACACGATCGGGCTGCTCGGCTCGATCCCGCGGCTGGACATCGAACGCGAACGGCTCGCCACCATCGAAGGCACGGTGCCCAGTCCGGCCAACCAGCCGGCCGGATGCCGGTTCTCGCCCCGCTGCCCGTTCGCGGATGCGCGCTGCCACGCCGAGCCGCCGCCGCTGCGCGAACTGGCGCCGCAGCACCGGGTCGCCTGCTGGAAGGCGCCCGTCGAATCGATCGGAACCCTCTGACATGGCCGCCGACAACATCCTCAGCGTGCGCGGACTGGTCAAGCACTTCCCGGTCAAGCGCGGCGTGATCCTGAGCCGCTCCGTCGGACAGGTGCGCGCCGTCGACGACGTCAGCTTCGACATCGCCCGCGGCGAGACGCTGGCCCTGGTCGGCGAATCGGGCTGCGGCAAGTCGACCACCGGCCGGCTGATCCTGCGCCTGCTCGAGCCCACCGGCGGCTCGATCCACTTCAAGGGCGAGGACATCGCGCCACTGCCGCCGGACCGCATGCGGCAGATGCGCCGCCACCTTCAGATCATCTTCCAGGATCCGTACGCGTCGCTGAACCCCCGCATGACGATCGGCGACATCCTGACCGAGCCGATGACCGTGCACGGGATCGGCAGCGAAGCCGACCGCGCGCAGAAGGTGCGCGAGCTGCTCGACGTGGTCGGGCTGCTGCCCGAGCACGCGCGCCGCTATCCGCATCAGTTCTCCGGCGGCCAGCGTCAGCGCATCGGCATCGCGCGCGCCCTGACCGTCAATCCCGATCTCATCGTCTGCGACGAGCCGGTGTCCGCCCTGGACGTGTCGATCCAGGCGCAGGTGGTGAACCTGCTGCAGAACCTGCAGCAGCGCTTCGGCCTGTCGTACCTGTTCATCGCGCACGATCTCGCGGTCGTCAAGCACATCAGCGACCGCGTCGCCGTGATGTACCTGGGCAAGCTGGTCGAGATGGCCGACAAGCGCACCCTCTATGCGCAACCGCTGCATCCGTACACGCAGGCCCTGCTGTCGGCGATCCCGCGGCCCGACCCGACCGCGGAGCGTCAGCGGATCATCCTGACCGGCGACGTGCCGAGCGCGATGAATCCGCCGCCGGGGTGCCGGTTCAACACGCGCTGCCCCCATGCCCAGGACCGCTGTCGCCAGGAGGAGCCGGCGCTGCGTGAGGCGGCGCCCGGACACCGCGTGGCCTGCCACTTCTACGAGACCCTGCCGCAGCGGCAGATCGTCACGCCCCCCGCGCGTGACGCTGAGGGGCGCTTCCCGGTACGCCTGGCCGCCTTCGAAGCCGCGATGCAGCGCAGGGGCGTGACGAGCGCCTGATCGGCGGGCCGCGTCAGTCGGCCTTGCGCACCCACACCGCCGTGTCGTGGAACACGGCGCCGCCGACCGGCCAGCCCGGATCGGCACTGGTCAGCGCATTGATGCCGATGCCGGTCTTGAACGCGTGGTTGGGCCAGATGCCCTCGACCACGATCACGCCGCACTGCTGCCCCTCGGCATGGCGCGCGTGCACGACCACTTCGCCCCGGTCGTTGCCGATCCGCACCAGGTCGCCGTCGGCCACGCCGAGCGCGGCGCAGTCCTCGGCGCGCATCAGCGCGGTGGGGCGTCGCTCGCGCTTGACCGAACTCGGCGTCTCGGTGAACGTGGAGTTCAGGAAGGTGCGTGCGGGCGCCGCCACCAGCCGGAACGGCTTGTCCTCGGTGGCGCGATCGATCACGTCCTGGTGATCGGGCAGCTCGGGCATGTCCTGCCAGCGGCCGCCGAAGCGCTTCCAGTCGGGACTGAAGTGGAACCGGCGGTCGGGCGTGTCGAATCCGTCGAGGAAGTGCATGGTCTCGAACGGTGCGGCGAAGTCCTGCCCTCCCCGCTCGAGATTGGCCTGCGCATCCCACATGCCCGAGTTCCGGAGCGTGGCATCCATGATCTCCCAGGCGGTCATGCCGAAGCCCGGATGCTCGGCGCCGAGACGCCGTGCGAGTTCGCAGATCACGTAGTGGTTCTCGCGCGCCTCGCCCGGCGGCTCGATCAGCTTGCGCGCCACCTGGAAGGTGGTGTGGCCGCTGGCGGTGTAGAAGTCGTCGTGCTCCAGGAAGGCGGTCGCCGGCAGTACCACGTCGGCGAACGCCGCCGTCTCGGTCATGAACTGCTCGTGCACGCAGGTGAAGAGGTCCTCGCGCGCCAACCCGGCGTGCACCTTGTGCAGCTCCGGGCACACCATCGCCGGATTCGTGTTCTGCACCAGCAGCGCGGTCACCGCAGGCCCATCCTTCAGGGCCTCGGCGTCGCCGGTCAGGATGGGGCCGAGCCGCGACTGGTCGAGCTCGCGCACCGACAGGTCGATGCGGTCGGAGCCGTCGATCAGCGAACGCTGCAGGGGATAGATGCCGGTGTGCCCGTACAGGGCACCCCCGCCCGGGTGCTGCCATGCACCGGTCACGGCGGGCAGACACGTGACCGCGTGCATGTTGGCCGTGCCGTTGCGCGAGCGCGAGAAACCGTGATGGCAGCGGATGAAGCTGCGCCGGGTGCTTCCGTACAGGCGCGCGAACGCCACGATGGTCTCGGCCGGCAGGCCGGTGATCGCGCTCGCCCAATCGGGTGTGCGGGTACGCAGATGGGCTTCGAGCGCGTCCGGCCGATCGGTGTACCGCCGCAGGTAGTCGCGGTCGGCGAACCCCTCCGCGAACAGCACGTGCATCACCGCGCAGGCCAGCGCGCCGTCGGTGCCGGGCCGCACGGGCAGGTGCAGGTCGGCCTTCTCCGCGGTCCCGGTGCGGTAGGGGTCGACGACGACGAGCTTGGCGCCGCGCTTCTTCGCCGCCATCGCATGCTGCATCACATTGACCTGGGTGTTCACCGGATTGCCGCCCCAGATGACGATCAGGTCGGCGTGCTGCGCCGCCTCGCGCAGATCGACCCCGCGCTTGGAGCCGACGCCCGCGATCCAGCCGGTGTCGGCCAGCGTGACGCAGATGGTGGAATACCAGCGCGAGTACCTCATCACATGGCGCAGGCGGTTGATGCCGTCACGCTGCACCAGCCCCATGGTGCCGGCATAGAAATACGGCCACACCGTTTCGGCGCCGTGCCGCGCGGCCTTCTCGACGAAGGCGTCGGCAACCCGGTCGAGCGCCTCGTCCCACGAGATCGGCCGGAACCGCCCGGCGCCCTTCGGCCCGTCGCGCAACAGCGGGACGGTGAGCCGATCGGGGTGGTGCACGCGCTCGGCATAACGCGCGACCTTCTCGCAGATCACGCCGGCGGTGTAGGCGTTGCGGTGCGATCCGCGCACGCGCCCGATCGTGCGCGCGTCGACGATCTCGACGTCGAGCGCACAGGTGCTGGTGCAGTCGTGGGGGCAGACGGACTGGGCGATGCGAAGCGGCGCATTCATGGCGTCAAGGCGGTGCGAAACGACGGAATCCGCACCGTAGCACACGCCTTCGCGTCCGGCAGCGCGGGGGCGCGCCGGCCACGCGCCGGGACCACGCGTCGGCCGCTCGCAGGGACCACGCCGGCCGAACGCAGCGGCCGAGCGCAGCAGCCGAGCGCAGCAACTGCGCCGACCGGTGTGCGGCGCTACAGGAACCGGTCGAGCAGCTTGCGGCTCGTGCGATCCAGCGCGGTCAGGTCGCGGATCAGGAAGTGGATGCCGTTGGCGTCGGCGATCAGCAGGGTCTGCTGCGACAGGCGCCGGATGAACTCCTCGCCGCGGAGCACCAGGCTGGCGTCGCCACGATCGGTCTCGACATCCCAGGTACTGGGCGCGGCAAAGCTCGAGACGCTGCGGATCCGCAGGATCTCGGGGGTGAACTCGCGACCGGCGAGCTCCTCGTCGATGACGGTCCGGACGGCCGCCGGCGCGTCGGCCAGCTGCTCGATCCAGGCCAGTTCGCGCCCTTCCGGGCTCATGATCGCGACCGACGATTCGGGTGCCCGCACCGGAAACGCGCGCACCGGCACCACGTTCTCGTGCCGCGTGCCGTCCGCTGCGGTGAAGACGAGCCGGCCGAACGGATCGCGGCTCAGGGACCAGTCAGGCAGGGTCTCGGTCGGCATGCGCGTTGTTCCACTGGATGGGCTGTTCGGATCCGTCGGTTTCGGTGTCGACCTGACGGGCCTGCGCCTGGTACAGGCGGTAGTACGCGCCCTCGCGGGCCATCAGCTCCTCGTGCGGCCCCACCTCGACCACCTTGCCGCGATCGAGCACGACGAGCCGGTTGGCCTTGCGCAGCGTGCTCAGGCGGTGGGCGATCGCGATCGTGGTCCGCCCCTGCACCAGGTTGTCGAGCGCACGCTGGATCTCCTTCTCGGTGGTCGTGTCGACCGCCGAGGTGGCCTCGTCGAGGATCAGCACGCGCGGGTCGATCAGCAGCGCGCGGGCGATCGAGATGCGCTGACGCTCACCGCCCGACAGCGCCTGCCCCCGCTCGCCCACCAGCGAGTCGTAGCCGTGCGGCAGCCGCAGGATGAACTCGTGCGCATGCGCGGCGCGCGCGGCAGCGACGATCTCCTCGCGGGTGGCATCCGGCTTGCCGTAGGCGATGTTGTCGGCGATCGTGCCGAAGAACAGGAACGGCTCCTGCAGCACCAGACCGATGTTGCGGCGGAATTCGGCCACGGGCAGTGCGCGGATGTCGACCCCGTCGACGCGGATCGAACCGCTGGTGACGTCGTAGAACCGGCAGATCAGGTTGACCAGCGTGCTCTTGCCGGAGCCGCTGTGCCCGACCAGGCCGATCATCTCGCCCGGCGCGATGTCGATATCCACGTTGCGCAGCACCGACCGGTTGCCGTAGCGGAAGCCGACGTCCCGGATCTCGATGCGGCCTTCGACACGATCGAGGTGGCGGGGGTTGGCCGGCTCGGGCACCGACGACACGTGGTCGAGGATGTCGAAGATGCGCTTGGCGCCGGCCGCCGCCTTCTGGGTGAACGACACGATGCGGCTCATCGAGTCGAGCCGCAGATAGAAGCGCCCGATGTAGGCCAGGAAGGCCGTGAGCACACCGACGGTGATCTGCTTCTGCGAGACCTTGTAGATGCCGAACGCCCACACCACCAGCAGCCCGACTTCGGTCAGCAGGGTGACGGTGGGCGAGAACATCGACCAGATGGCGTTGACGCGGTCGTTGATCGCGAGGTTGTGGCGGTTGGCGTCGCGGAAGCGCGCCGACTCGCGCTTCTCCTGGGCGAACGCCTTGACCACCCGGATGCCGGGAATGGTGTCGGCCAGCACGTTGGTGACCTCGGACCAGATGCGGTCGACCTTCTCGAATCCGACCCGCAGCCGGTCGCGCACGAGGTGGATCAGCCAGGCGATCAGCGGCAGCGGGGTGAGCGTGACGAGGGCGAGCCACGGATCGATCGACACCAGGATGGCCGCGGTCATCAGGATCATCAGCACGTCGGTGCCGAAGTCGAGCAGGTGCAGCGACAGGAACAGACAGATGCGATCGGTCTCGTTGCCGATGCGCGCCATCAGGTCTCCGGTCCGCTTTCCGCCGAAGTACTCCAGTGACAGACGCAGCAGATGGTCGTAGGTGGCCGTGCGCAGGTCGGCCCCGATCCGCTCGCTCACCTTGGCCAGGATGAAGGTGCGGGCCCAGCCAAGCCCCCAGGCCAGCAGCGCCGACAGCAGCAGCCCGCCCAGGTACATCGACACCAGGGTGCGGTCGATCGGCACCCCGTTCTGGAACGGGATCAGCACGTCGTCCATCAGGGGCATCGTCAGGTACGGCGCGACCAGCGTCGCCCCCGTCGAGGCGACGGTCAGCAGGAAGCCCAGCAGCAGCTGGCCCTGGTAGGGCTTGGCAAAGCGCCACAGACGGAACAGCGTCCAGGTCGACGGTGCCTCCGGGCTGTCGTCGCCGCATGCGGTGCAGCTCTCCTGGCCGGCCGGCAGCGGCGCGTTGCACAGCGGGCAGCACGGCACCTCGCGCGGCCGCAGCCGGACGCCCTCGGCCAGGGCGTCGCGCTGGCGGACGAATTCGTCGCACAGGACGGTGGCGGCAGCCTGGTGGGCAAGCGTGAAGCGCCAGCTGGCGAGCCGTGCAGCGCCGTCGACGAGTTCCAGCCGGACGACACCGGCATGATCGTTCAGGTGCACCGACAGGTCCGCGCGCAACGGCCATTCCTGCCAGTCGCCGTCCGAGGCCTGGGCCGACAGCAGACGCTCGTCGGTGAGGAGGACGAGACCCCGGGCAAACCGCAGGCGACCGTCCAGGTCGGTCTCGAACACGGCGCGAACGGCTTCCCCGTCCCGCATCACACCCCGGATACGGGCCAACCATGCGTCCGGCAGGGCAGGTTCTTCGGGGGCTTTCGACAATAGGCCGGAGGTCATCGGGTGCGGGGTCGGATCAGCATGAAAACGGGACCGGGCGGCCGATGCCGCGATCCGGGGCACCCCGCGAACCACGGTCCCGCGACCCGGGACGGACTGTGATGGACATCATCGGATTCTATTTTTGAACGCGCGCACCCCGCTGCGCGTTGACGCGATTGTGGCAGGAAACACGCAACGGCCCCGCCGGGGCCCCTGGCTGCGGGCACGGCCCGGTCCTGCCGCGTCGGACGCCGTACGGCGCGCGCACGCAGAATTCGGAACCGGAGTGTCAACCTCTCACCGGTGGGGCCGTTCTACGAGCCGTGTCCATTTCACGGAAGGCCGGGGGCGCCCGCGGCCGCGAGCAGCAATGAAGAACATCGAGATCCTCGGCATCAACGTCGTCCGCGGTCCCAACATGTGGACGTACCAGACGGTGCTCGAAGCCGTGATCGACATCGGCGAACTCGAGGATTTCCCGTCCAACACGCTGCCGGGCTTCACGGAACGCCTGGTGAAATGGATCCCCTCCCTGATCGAACACCGCTGCAGCTATGGCGAGCGCGGCGGGTTCGTCCGGCGCCTCGAGGAAGGCACCTGGCCCGGCCACATCCTCGAGCACGTTGCGCTCGAGCTCCAGGACCTGGCCGGCTACACCGGCGGCGGATTCGGCAAGGCGCGCGAGGTGTCGCGCCGCGGCGTCTACAAGGTGATCGTGCGCGCCTGGCACGAGGAGGTCACCCGCGCCACGCTGTACGCCGCCCGGGATCTGGTCATGGCGGCGATCGAAGACCGCCCGTTCGACGTCGCCGCGGCGATCGAGGACCTGCGCATCAAGGCCGACCAGCACTGCCTCGGCCCCAGCACGTCGTGCATCGTCGACGCCGCCGAGAAGCTCACGATTCCCGCGACGCGCCTGAACACCGGGAACCTCGTTCAGCTCGGCTATGGATCGCGCCAGCGGCGCATCTGGACCGCCGAGACCGACCGCACCAGCGCCATCGCCGAAGGCATCTCGCGCGACAAGGACCTCACCAAGGAACTGCTGCGCCAGTGTGGCGTGCCCACCCCCGAAGGCCGCATCGTGCACGGCCGGGACGAGGCCTGGTCGGCCGCGCAGGACATCGGCATGCCGGTCGTGGTCAAGCCCAGCGACGGCAACCATGGCCGTGGCGTGTTCGTGAACCTCGACAACCGGGAAGAGATCCTCTCCGCGTACGACGTCGCGGCCACGCAGGGCAGCGCCGTCATCGTCGAACGCTTCATCCCGGGCAACGAGCACCGGCTGCTGATCGTGGGCAACAAGCTCGCGGCGGCCGCCAAGGGCGAATCCGCCTACGTGGTCGGCGACGGCCGCTCGACCATCCTCGAACTGATCGAGGTCCAGCTGAACTCCGACCCCCTGCGCGGCGAGCACGGCTCCACCCCGCTGAACCTGGTGCGCCTGGACTCGATGAACCGCATCGAGATCGAGCGCCAGGGCTTCGCGCCCGACTCGATCCCGCCGGCCGGCCATTCGGTGCTCATCCAGCGCCACGGCAACGTCGTGTGGGAGATCACCGATCGCGTGCACCCGTCGACCGCCGCCACGGCGGCGCTCGCCGCACGCATCGTCGGACTGGACATCGCCGGGATCGACCTCGTCGTCGAGGACATCTCCCGGCCGCTGGCCGAACAGGGGGGCGCCATCGTCGAGGTGAACGCCGGGCCGGGTCTGCACATGCACATCGTGCCCGCCGGCGGCAAACCGCAGCCCGTCGGGGACATCATCGCCCGCCACCTGTTCCCGAACGGCGACCGCGGCCGCATCCCGATCGTCGGCATCACGGGCAACGGCGGCAACACGGGCATCGCCCGGATCGTCGCGCATCTGCTGCAGCTCGCCGGCAACCGGGTCGGCCTCGCCTGCCGGGACGGGCTGTTCACCAACCGGCGCACGATCGAGACGACCGACTGCGCCAACTGGCCGTCGGCGCATCGGGTGCTGATCAACCGCGCGGTCGATGCGGGCGTGTTCGAGAACGGCCCGTGGACGATGGCGGCCGAAGGACTGGCCTACGACCGGTGCCTGGTGGGCGTCGTGACCGGCATGGACCCGGAGCTGCGCATCCCGGAATGCCACATCGAGACCGAAGACCACGTCTTCAAGGTGCTGCGCACGCAGGTCGACATCGTGCTGCGGGAAGGCACGGCCGTACTCAATGCCGACGACCCGCGCGTGCTCGAGATGGTGGAACTCAGTGAAGGACAGGTGATGCTGTATTCGGGCAGGGCCGACAACGATGCCATCCGCGCACACTGCGCCGCCGGCGGCCGCGCAATGTTCGCGCGCGACGGCGTCGTTCTCCTCGCCGACGCGACCGGCGAGACGGCGCTGGGCCGGATCTCCAGCTTCCCCTGCGTGATGCAGGATCCGGCGAAATACTCCGCGGAGACCGTGGTCGCAGCCATCGCCGCCGCGGTGGCACTGGGCATCACGCCAGACCTCGTGCGGGCCGGGCTGGCGCACTTCGACCCCGATCGGCAGTTCAGTCCACCGCCCGCCGCGCTGGCGACGGTCGCGGCGGCGCTGCCGGAAGGAGGTCGCTGAAATGGAGATCGAACGCATCCGCGCGCTGCGCGGCCCGAACCTGTGGGGCCGTTGCACTTCGATCGAGGCGATCGTCCACTGCACGGCATCCGAACGCGAGATCGAACGCCGTCCCGGATTCGAGGAGCGGCTTCGCGCACGCTTCCCGCAGGTCGGCGCCCTGCGCCCGATCGGGGCGCACGAACCGGTCTCGATGGCACGTGCGCTTCAGGTCTCGGCACTTCAGCTGCAGGCCGAGGCCGGCTGTCCCGTGACGTTCGGGCGGACGGCGGCGACCGTCGACGAAGGCACGTTCCAGATCGTCTTCGAGTACTCCGAAGAGAAGGTCGGGCGCCTGGCGCTCGACCATGCGCTCGCGTTGTGTCGTGCGGCGATCGAGGACACCCCGTTCGACCTGAATGCGGCGCTCGCCGAACTGCGCGAACTCGACGAGGACATCCGTCTCGGGCCGAGCACCGGTGCCATCGTCGATGCGGCGCGGGCGCGCGGCGTTCCGTTCCGTCGCCTCACCGAAGGCAGCCTCGTGCAGTTCGGCTGGGGCAGCCGCCAGCGCCGGATCCAGGCGGCCGAGCTCGACGTGACCAGTGCCATCGCGGAGTCGATCGCCCAGGACAAGCAGCTGACCAAGGAGCTGCTGCATGCGGCGGGCGTACCGGTCCCGACCGGCCGCCCGGTGACCGACTACGAGGACGCCTGCGCGGCGATGCGCGAGATCGGCGGCGCCGTGGTCGTGAAGCCGCAGGACGGCAACCAGGGCAAGGGCGTCGCGGTGAACATCGAGTCGATCGAGCATCTGCGGGTGGCGTACACCGCGGCGCATGAAGTGAGCTCCGACGTGATGGTCGAGCGCTTCGTGCCCGGCAACGACTTCCGTCTGCTCGTGGTGGGCAGGCGCCTGGTCGCTGCCGCACGGCGCGACCCGCCCCACGTGATCGGAGACGGCGTGCGCACCGTGCGCCAGCTGGTCGCCGAAGTGAACACCGACCCGCGGCGCGGCGACGGCCACGCCACCGCGCTGACGAAGATCCGGATCGACGAACTCGCCGTCGCGCGCCTCGAGGTGCAGGGGTACACCCCCGAATCCGTGCCGCCCCTGGGCGCGCGCGTGGTGTTGCGCAACAACGCGAATCTCAGCACCGGCGGAACCGCGACCGACGTCACCGACGAGGTGCATCCCGAACTCGCCGCACGCGCCGTCGAGGCGGCGCAGACGATCGGTCTGGACATCGCCGGCGTGGACGTCGTGTGCGAGACGGTCGTGCTTCCGCTCGAGGCCCAGGGCGGCGCGATCGTCGAGGTCAACGCCGCGCCCGGCCTGCGTATGCACCTGCAGCCGTCCTTCGGCAAGGGCCGCGCCGTGGGCGAAGCGATCGTCGACGAACTGTTCTCGGACGGCTCCGACGGTCGAATCCCGGTGGTCGCCGTCACGGGCACGAACGGCAAGACGACGACCGTCCGGCTGATCTCGCACCTGTTGTCCGGCACCGGCCAGCGGGTCGGGATGACCAACACGGACGGCATCTACATCGGACGCGAGCGGATCGACACCGGCGACTGCAGCGGCCCGCGCAGCGCGCGCAACGTGCTGATGCACCCGGACGTCGACGCCGCCGTGTTCGAGACGGCGCGCGGCGGACTGCTGCGCGAAGGCCTGGCCTTCGACCGCTGTCAGGTGGCGGTCGTGACCAACCTGGGCGCGGGTGACCACCTCGGCATGAACTACATCACCACGGTCGAGGATCTCGCGGTCCTCAAGCGGGTGGTCGTCCAGAACGTCGCCCCCGGCGGGACTGCGGTGCTGAACGCGTGCGACCCCATGGTGGCGGCGATGGCCGAGCACTGCCCCGGCACGGTGACCTTCTTCGGCACGGATCCGAACCACCCGCGCCTGGCCACGCATCGCGCGCAGGGGCGGCGCTCGGTCTACGTCGACGGGCGCGACCTCGTCGCCGCCGAAGGCGCCTCCACGCACCGGATTCCGCTCGCTGCCATCCCGTTCACGCTGGGCGGTGCGATCGGCTTCCAACTCGAGAACGCAATGGCGGCGATCGCGGCGGCCTGGGCCCTCGCCGTGCCGTGGCCGGTGATCGAGGAAGGCCTGCGCACCTTTGCCACCGACGCGACGAATGCGCCCGGCCGCTTCAACACGATGACCTACCGTGGCGCCACGCTGATCGCCGACTATGGGCACAACCCGGACGCGATTGCCGCGCTTGCGCTCGGCATCGAGGCGATTCCTGCCGTGCGGCGCCTGGTGGTGATCAGCGGGGCCGGCGACCGACGCGACGAGGACATCCGCCAGCAGACGGCCATTCTGGGCTCGGCGTTCGACGAAGTGCTGCTGTACGAGGATCAGTGCCAGCGCGGACGCGCGGACGGCGAAGTCATCGCACTGCTGCGCGAAGGCCTGGCGGGTGCGACGCGCACCAAGGTGGTCGACGAGATCCGCGGCGAGTTCCTGGCGATCGACATGGCACTCGAGCGGCTGCGCCCGGGCGATCTGTGCCTGATCCTGATCGATCAGGTCGAGGAAGCGCTGGCCCACATCCAGCAACGGATCGAGGAAGGCTGACGCACCGGCGCGGGCGGGGCTGCGCGTGGCGCGTCTGCCCCGGGAACGGATGCCCGCTCCGAACGCGGGCGCCGGCTCCGTACGCGGGCGCCGCTCCGTACGCCGGCGCCTGCTGGCCTGCCCCCGGATCTGCGACGCCAGCCGGCGCCGCGCATGCGCCGCGGTTTACTCGACCTGCGTGCGGAACGTGACCCGGCGGTTCTCGGGCGCAGCGGGATTCGTGCTGTTCACCGGCTCGGAATCCCCTTTGCCGATGGGCTTGAGGCGGGCGCGGTCGATGTTGTGCTGATTGACCAGATATTCGACGACACTGTCGGCGCGCGCCTGGGACAGGCGTGCGTTCAGGTCGCTCGAGCCACGCGGATCGGCGTGCCCCTCGACCGAGAACCCGAACTCGGCCAGCCGATCGGAGGTGAGCGCACGCGCCATCACGTCGAGCATCGACTTCGACCGCTGCGTGAGTTCGGCTGAATTGGTTTCGAACGTGATCAGCAGCGACGCCGACCCGGACGAAGACGCGGCCTGCGCGGCCGGCCGCGGCTGTGCGTACGGCGACTGGGCGCCCGGCGCGACCCGGATGCTCCGCGTGCGGATCTCCGGTTCGGGCGGTGCGAGCGCCTCGACCAGCGCACGCTCGTCGAGCTTTCCGGACTTGAACACGGGACCGCTCTGGGCCGGTGCCATTCCCGGGAGGGAAAACGCCGCAGCCGCCATCAGACCCATCCATGCGACACGCTTCATTGCTGCCTCCTTGATCAACCGTCGTTGGCCTTGAATCGGCCATCGTTCATCGACCCCGGCCGGCGGTTGCCGGCCTGGTCGATCAGCACACCGGATGCGGTGCGTCCGTTGTCCGAGAATGCCCCCTCGAACCGGCCGCCCGACGCGAAGTGGTAGACCCCGGCGCCGGTGGCCGCGCCATCCTGGAACGTGCCTTCGTGCCGATCGCCATTGGGAAAGCGGTACGTGCCCCGGCCGCTCATCGCGCCATCGCGGAATTCGCCTTCATAGCGGCCGCCGGCAGCGAAGTGGTGCACCCCCTTGCCGGAGGGTTTGCCCGCGGCGATCGAACCCTCGTAGCGTCCGCCATCCCGATAGACCAGCACCCCGGTGCCGGCCGCGACGTCGTCGTCGAATGCGCCATCGTACCGGTCGCCGTTGGGGAACCGCACCGTGCCGTTGCCCTGACGCTTGCCGCGCACGAACTGCCCTTCGTAGCGGTATCCGTTCGGCAGAGTGAGGGTGCCGACCCCTGAGAACACGCCGGCCTCGAACTCGCCATCGTACCGATCGCCGTTGGCGAATTCCATCACGCCGCGTCCGTGCGGGCGGTCGGCCTTGAACGTGCCCTTGTAGTGATCGCCATTGGGCCAGCGCTGCGCGCCTTCGCCGTCCCGCACGCCATCGACGAACCGGCCCACGTATTCGCCCGACGCGTCGCTGACCAGACGGCCTTCGCCGTGCGGCTTTCCGTCCTTCAGGACGCCGTGGAACCGGCTGCCGTCGGCCATCACCACCACGGGGCCGGACGAACCGCCCGGCGACGCCCCCGAAGGTGCACCCGACGATGCGACGGACGCCGCGGCGGCAGAGGGCTGTGCGGAGCGGGCGACCATGGCGACCGGTGTCCCCGCCGCCGGTGCGGGCGTCGCCGCCGGTGCGGGCGTCGCCCCCGGCGCGGCGGCGCTCGAGGCGGCCTGGGGAGGGGTCGTGACGGCAGGCGCTGCGGCCCCCTGGGCCGTGGCCCCCTGCACCGAAGGCCCATGCGACGCAGCGGCCGGCGCGGGCACAGCCGCCGCACTCGGCTCGGCGGCAGGCACCGGTCGCGCCGCAACGGACGTCTGCACCGACGGCGCCGGCACCGCAACTGCCGCGACCGCCGACGGTGACTGCGACGGTGCGCCTGCGGCCGATGCAGAGCCCCCCGGAACGGCCGGACCCAGCGCCCGGAGCCGGTTGCGCGCCAGGACGGCGAACACGCCATCCGGGAACTGCTCGAGATACGCCTCGAACTCTTTCGGGTTGCGGCTGTCCTTGACCGACTCCCAGAAGGTCTTGTCCAGATTCAGCTGGGTGTCGGCACGCACTGCCGCCGGGGCGACCGGCGCCGGCTCGGGCGCATTGCCCGCGAAGACGAAGTCGCTGCGAAGGCTGGACGCATCCCACGGCACCTGCTGTCCGCGCGTCTCGGCCATGACGGCTTCCCGCACCCGCTTCAGGGTCAGCTCGACCGGCTGGTCGGGCGTCATCATGTGGCGCAGCAGGTGGCGTGTGTAGACCCCGTTGCGCCCGCTGCCCTCCCGCGCGACCTGGCCGGGCGCAGTCGCGTAGGCGATCAGCGTGCCCGGCGGTGCGCTCATCTGGGCGAGGCCGGCATTGGACACCCGGACGCTGGACGCGAACGGGTTGTCGCGGCACGCATCGAGGATGATGAGGTTCGCCCGGGTCCGGGCGCGATCCATGCGCTGGAGAATCTCGGCGACGTCGAGACTGTAGAAGGTGACGTCATCCTCCTGCTGGACGCGCGCATCGATGGGGATCAGGTAATTGCGATCGCGCAGCTGGATGGCATGACCGGCGTAGAAGAAGACCGCCGTGTCCCCCTCGCGAAGCCGGGCGCCGAATTCACGGATGGCCTGGAACATCTGCTCGCGGTTCACGTTCTCCCGAAGCTGCACCTCGAACCCGCCCTGCTGCAGCGCCTGGGCGATGTCGCGCGCGTCGTTCACGGCGCTGCGCAGCTGGCTGGCGGGATAGGCGTTGTTGCCGATCACCAGCGCATGGCGCGCGGCATGCAGCACCGGCGGCAACCCGCACAGGATCAGCAGCAGCGCGAGCAGTCGGAACTGTGCAATGAAACGGCTCAGCATGGAAATCGGTTCGCTCCTGACGAAATTCTACTGGTCAGACCCGGACACGTCCGTCCGACCGAAGCACTAGTGCGGCACCCGCGCGACTGC
>JAKOZZ010000165.1 GCA_029779755.1 Pseudomonadota bacterium | reverse complement strand
CGGTCCACCGTCTCGATGAAGTTCTTGCAGTGGTAGCGGGTGTGGAAGCCGAGGATCGTGCTGCCCAGCATGCCGGTCAGGATCTCCTGGCGCCACGGGCAGATGCCGAACGATTCGGGGTTCGGCCACGGGATGTGCCAGAAGGTGAGGATCGTCGCCTGCGGCAGCCGTTCGCGGATCATCTGCGGCAGCAGCGCGAAGTGGTAGTCCTGCACCAGCACGACCGGATCCTCGCTGCGCGCCTCGGCCACGACCGCGTCGGCGAAGCGCTGGTTCACGGCACGATAGGCGGCCCAGTCCGACTCGCGGAACACCGGCCGCACGTGCGCGACGTGGCACAGCGGCCACATGCCTTCGTTGGCGAAGCCGTAGTAGTAGCCGTGCTCCTCCTCGGGCGTCAGCCAGATGCGGCGCAGGTGGTATTCGTCGTGGCCCGGCGGCACGCCCACGCGGTCGTGGGCGTCGACCGTGTCGCGATCGGCGCTGCCGCTGCCGTGCGCGATCCAGGTGCCCGAGCAGGCGCGCATCACCGGCTCGACCGCGGTCACCAGTCCGCTGGCCGGCCGGCGCACCACCACCTGTCCGTCGACCCGCTCGTGCAGATACGGTTCGCGGTTGGAGACCACGATCACCTGGTCGCCGGCCAGGCGCGTGCGCAGCAGCGAGCGCAGCCGTTCGGGCGTCCATTCGGCGTCCGGGCCCTGCGCCCGGCGGTATTCGTCCTCCAGGTCGCGCAGCCGGGCGCGGAGTTCCTTCGCGATCGGCTCGAGCTCCGGGGCGGGCACCAGCGGCGTCAGCAGCCCCTCGCCGCGCATGATCGCGCGCACGCCGGCCAGCCAGCCGCGCCAGCTCAGCTGCGCCACCGCCATCGTGATCAGCGCCATCACCAGACCCAGCGTGGTGATCAGGCCGATCAGGTAGCGCCGCGTGTCCTGGCTGCGCCGGTCGATGAAGCTCAGGTCGTGCAGCAGCACCAGCCGGCCGACGCGCACCGGCTCCGTCGCCGCGGGCGACGCATCGGCCGCGGGCACGACGGCCGGGGGTGCAACGTCGGGCGCTGCAGGCGTGCTCGCGGAGGCTTCCTGCGCGGGGGCAGCGTCGCCCGTCGCGCGCCCATCGGGCGTGGCCGCAGCGTCGCCCGACGAGGCGCCATCGGGCGCGGACGCGCCAACGTCCGGCGGTGTGCGGCTGCCGAACACGTCGTGCACGCCGACGTGCACCGAGCCGCCCGCCAGCGCCAGCAGCGGGTTGGCCTGCACGGCGAGCGCCTCGGCCTGCGCGCACGCCAGGGTGCGCGGAAAGCTGTCGGTGCCGTAGACCAGGCGTCCCTGCGGATCGCACAGGCCGATGGCGACGAGGCGCTCGTCCTGCGCCGTGCGGCCGAACAGCGGGCCCAGCCGCCACAGGCGATCGGAGAGCACCGCGTCGGCGACCGAGTCCGACAGCGCATTCGCCACCAGCATGCCGCGGCTGTTCAGGTCACGGCTGAACCAGCGCAGGGTGACCTGGTCGAGCACGGGCATGGCCAGATACGCCGCGGCGACCAGCGTCAGGATCAGCGGGATCAGGAAGCGCAGCTGCAGGCGCAGGGACTTCAGGGTCAAGGGGATGCGATCCGGGTGGGGCGCCCGGGCGCCGACGCGGGGTGTCAGGCCCATCCAGGCGGGACGACAGTATATATTGAGACAAATATGTCACCCTGAATCCCGGAGACGGCATGAGCCCATCGACCAACGACGCGCCGCGCACGTCGGCTGCGGCCGCGCCCGCCAGCCTGGATCTCGCGCTGATCGGCAACTGCACGGTCGGCGCGCTGATCGATCCGCGCGGTGCGATCGTGTGGGCCTGCATGCCGCGCTTCGACAGCCCGCCGCTGTTCGACGCACTGCTCGACAGCGCCGACGGCCTGCCCGAGCAGGGTTCGATGCGTGTCGAGCTCGACGGGCTGGCGCGGACCGAGCAGCACTACCTGCCGAACACGGCCGTGGTGCGCACCGCGCTGTGGGACCACGCCGGCCAGGGCGTCGAGATCATCGACTTCGCGCCGCGCTTCGTCGACCGCAACCGGGTGTTCCGGCCCGCGCAGCTGGTGCGCCGCGTGCGTCCGCTGGCCGGGCGCCCGCGCGTTCGCTTCGTCGTGGCGCCGCGCGGTGCGTGGGGCGCGGCGCTGCCGGTGGTGACCCGCGGCAGCCATCACCTGCGGTATCAGCTGCCGCCGTGCACGGTGCGGCTGAACACGTCGGCGCCGCTGACCTACGTCGCGGACGGCACCTGGTGCGCGCTGGACCGGCCCGTCAGCCTGATGCTCGGCCCGGACGAGACCCTGTCGGGCGACGTCGACGCAATCGCCCGCGAGTTCGAGGAACAGACGATCTTCCAGTGGCGGCGCTGGACCCGGCGCCTGGCGCTGCCGCTGGAATGGCAGGACGCGGTGATCCGCGCGGCCATCACGCTGAAGCTGTGCCAGTACGAGGACACCGGCGCGATCGTCGCGGCCCTCACCACCAGCGTGCCCGAAGCGCCGGACAGCGGGCGCAACTGGGACTACCGCTACTGCTGGCTGCGCGACGCGTTCTTCGTCGTGCGCGCGCTCAACGGCCTGTCCGAGGTCGGGACGATGGAGCACTACCTCGACTGGCTCTACAACGTCGTGCGCAGCGCCGCCGACGGACCGGTGCAGCCGCTGTACGGCATCGGGCTGGAGCGCGCGCTGCCGGAGTCCGTCGTGACCACGCTCGCGGGTTACCGCGGCATGGGGCCGGTGCGGGTCGGCAACCAGGCGCACGAGCATGCGCAGCACGACGTCTACGGCAGCATCGTGCTCGGCGCGGCGCAGGCGTTCCACGACCGCCGTCTGCTGCGCCCGGCCGACGCGACCGACTTCGCCGCGCTCGAGGTGATGGGCGAGCGCGCCTGGGCGCTGCACGACCGGCCCGACGCCGGCATCTGGGAGCTGCGCACCCGCGCGCGGATCCACACCTCGTCGGTGCTGATGTGCTGGGCCGCGTGCGACCGGCTGGCGCGCATCGCCGCAGCGCTGGGGCTGCCCGACCGCGCCCGGCACTGGCACACGCGCGCGGCGACGATCCGCGCGAGCCTGCTCGAGCGCGCCTGGAGCGTGTCGCGCCAGGCGTTCGTGGAGAGCTTCGAGGGCCGCGATCTCGACGCGAGCGTGCTGCTGATGGCCGAGGTCGGCTTCCTCGATGCGAAGGACCCGCGCTTCGTGGCCACCGTCGACGCGATCGAGCAGGGCTTGTGCGACGGGCCGTTCGTGCGGCGCTACGAGGCCGAGGACGACTTCGGCCTGCCGCGCACCGCGTTCAACGTGTGTTCGTTCTGGCGCGTGGACGCGCTCGCGCGCATCGGCCGGCGCGAGCGCGCGCGCGAGGCGTTCGAGGCGCTGCTTGCACGCCGCACCGCGCTCGGGCTGCTGAGCGAGGACCTCGACCCCGTCACGGGCGCGCTGTGGGGCAACTTCCCGCAGACCTACTCGATGGTGGGCATCATCAACGGCGCCGTGCGGCTGTCGGCGCCCTGGGACAGCGTGATCTGAAGGAGGCTTGCCGATGGAGACACTCGCCACCCTGTGGACGCAGACGATCGCCGGATTCGGCGGCATGGCGGCCACCACGTTCCGGATCACCGTGATCCTGATCGCCGCGTGGATCGTGATCGCCGTGGCGCAGCGCGCGATCCGCACGCTGCGCGAGCGCATCGCACGGCGCATGGACGATCGCGAGGCGATCAAGCGGGCCGAGACGCTCGGACGCGTGTTCCGCTACCTGGTCGCGGTGGTGGTGTCGCTGGTGGCCGGCATGCTGGTGCTCAGCGAGCTGGGCGTGAGCGTCGCGCCGATCCTGGGCGCGGCCGGCGTCGCGGGCCTGGCGGTCGGCTTCGGCGCGCAGAGCCTGGTGAAGGACTTCTTCACCGGCTTCTTCCTGCTGCTCGAGAACCAGATCCGCCAGGGCGACGTGGTCCGGCTCGGCAACCACTCGGGGCTGGTCGAGGAGATCACCCTCCGCTACGTCCAGCTGCGCGACTACGACGGCAACGTGCACTTCGTGCCCAACGGGCAGATCTCCACCGTCGTCAACATGAGCCGCGGCTTCGCGCAGGCGGTGGTCGACGTCGGCGTCGGTTACGGCGAGGACCTCGACCAGGTGATGGACGTGATGCGCGAGACCGGCGCGGCGCTGCGCGCGGACGTTGCGTTCGCCGACCGCATCCTCGGCGACCTCGAGATCGCCGGCGTCGAGCGCTGGGCCGATTCCGCCGTGATGCTGCGCGCGCGCTTCCGCACGCTGCCGCTCGAGCAGTGGACGGTGCGGCGCGAGTTCCTGCTCCGCCTCAAGCGCGCCTTCGACGCGCATGGCATCGAGATCCCGTTTCCGCAGCTGCGCGTGCACGCCGCCGCGGCGTCCTGATCGCGGCCCGCGGATGCCTCACTTCCAGGCGAACTGCGGCTGCTCGTAGTGCGCCACCCGCGTGGCGCGGCCGGCGATGCACACCTCGCGGAACTGGTAGACGATCGCCGCCGTCGGCGCCGCGATCCAGTCGTCGCCGATCGGCATGCGCAGCACCGGATGCTCGTGCTCCTCCAGATGCTCGAGCAGCGGGGCGTCCTCGCGCATGAACTCCTGCACCGGGATGCGGTGGATGCTGGCCACCTCGTCCGGGTTGGGCGTGAGCGCACGTGCCTGCCCGGCCCAGATCACCACCGGCGTCATCACGTAGCCCGAGCGCGTGACGAAGTCGTCGAGGCGCCCGATGACCGCGCCCTCGTCGAGCTCCAGGCCGACCTCCTCCGAGAGTTCGCGCAGCGCGGTCTGCTCGGGCGTCTCGCCCTCGTCGATGCGGCCGCCCGGCAGCGCCCACTGCCCGGCGTGGTTGCGCAGGCGCTGCGAGCGTCGCGTCAGCACGAGCGCGGCCGCCGGGCTCCACTGCGCGTGGCGGGCCAGGTCCGGCAGGTCGGCGCCGTGCCCTTCCTCGGCCACCACCACGGCCACCGCCGCCGCGCGGTGATGCGGCTCGCCGAGCCGCCACCGGTCGAAGCGCCGGAGGTTCGCGCGGATGCGCTCGAGAAGCAGGGGGTCGCACAACATGCCGGGATCCTTCAGGAGGCACGCGGCGCGGCGACGTGACGGCGGGCGCGGCGTGCGGATGACATCCCGCCGATGTTAGCCGGATCCGGCGCGGCGCGGCGCGCGCGCGGGCGGGTTCGGCCGGATTCGCCCGGCGAAACCGCCTCGTCCTGACGCCGCCTGCAGGCAGAACACGCGCGGTTGGATGTGTCGAAATTTCGGCAAGCCGACCGCCCGGCGCGCGATGCCCCCCGTGGATGGCTCGATAATCGAAGCCCGCTCCACGTCCACAGGCTCAGCCCCATGCTTCCCGAACTCCGGATCCAGGATCGTGTCGCCACGATCACCCTGCGCAGGCCCGCGGTGGCCAACCGCCTCGCCCCCGAAGACCTCGCCGCCCTGATCGACCACGTCGCCGCCGTGAACGCCGACGAGCGCGTGCTCGTGCTGCGCGTGCGCGGCGAAGGCAAGTACTTCTGCAGCGGCTACGACATCGGCAAGATCGGCGCGGGCGGCCGAGCGGTGTCGTTCGAGGCGATGGTGGACGCGTTCGAGGACGCGCGGCCGGTGACGATCGCCGTGCTGCACGGCGGCGTCTACGGCGGCGCGACCGACCTGGCGCTGGCCTGCGACTTCCGCGTCGGCGTGCAGGGCATCGACATGTTCATGCCGGCCGCCCGGCTGGGCCTGCACTTCTATCAGCGCGGTCTCGAACGCTACGTCGCGCGCCTGGGGCTGGACATGGCCAAGCGGCTGTTCCTCACCGCGCAGCGGATCGACGCGCAGCAGATGCGCGCCTGCGGCTTCCTCACCGACCTGGTGTCGCCCGAGTCCCTCGAGGAGGCGGTCGAGACGCTCACCGGCCAGCTCGCCGGCATGGCGCCGATCGCGCTGCTCGGCATGAAGAAGCACCTGAACCGCATCGCCCGCGGCACGCTCGACGTGGAGGAGCTCAACCGCGACGTCGCGCGCTCGCGCGGCTCGGACGACATCCGCGAGGGCGCGCAGGCCTGGGCCGAGAAGCGCGCACCGCGCTTCGTCGGACGCTAGGCGCGCCTTCCTGCCGCCCGAGAGCGCCCCGTCCGTCCGAGACCGCCCCGTCCGTCCGCGACAGACCCTTCCGCACGAGAACGACACTACCCAGGAGACTCCGAAATGACCTCATCGAATCCGCGCGCGACCCACGACCGCCACGACGCGCCGTGCGGGCGCGCCGCCGGCGCCCGTCGCCGGCACGTGATGCGCGTGGCCGTGCACGCGGCCGCCGCCACGGTCCTCAGCCTGGGCGCCGCGGTCGCGCAGGCGCAGCCGTTCCCCTACATGCCGATCAAGCTGATCATCGGCTTTCCGCCGGGGGGCGGCGCCGATGCGGTCGCCCGGCCGCTGGCCGAGCTGATGTCCAAGCACCTCGGCCAGCCGGTGCTGGTCGACAACAAGCCGGGCGCCGGCACCACGATCGCATCGGCCGCCGCCGCCCGCGCGGCGCCCGACGGCTACACGATCTACCTCGGCTCGGCCGGGCT
>JAKOZZ010000151.1 GCA_029779755.1 Pseudomonadota bacterium | reverse complement strand
GGCGCGTGCGCGGCCGCGTCGGCGAGCGCTTCGACCCGGACAATCCGCTCGCCTCCCGGCGCCCGCCGGGCACACGTCCGGAAGACTGCACGGTCTGCCACGGCGTGCTGCCGCAGTGGCCGATCACGCCGCCCGCGGTGCCGGCGAACGCACCGGTGTGCGCGCCGCCGCTCAGCATCCACAGCAACCTCTCGACCGGGGTGTCGTTCATCACCCAGGCCACGCAGTGCGAGCTGTGCCACAACAACGGCTTCCAGGCCTTCCTCACGTGTCAGCGGCCCCCGAACCTGCCGCCGGCGCGTGTGCTGCAGGAGCCGCCGCTGCCCACCGCCGAGTGCGTGCTGCCGGCGGGCCACGTGACCACGCCGGTCGGCACGAGCTGCTCGTCGTGCCACAACAGCGTGATCGCCGCGCCGCTGTCCTGCCTGCCGCCGGCCATCACTACGTCGGTGTCGAAGACCGCCGCGATCGTGTCGGTGAACGACGACGTGCCCGCGCTGACCGGGCCGGTGGCCAACGGCGGCGCCACCAACGACACGGCACCGGTCCTGTCCGGCACGATCAGCGCGGCGCTGTCGGCGGGCGAATCGGTGCAGGTGCTGCGCAACGGCGTGACCGTGGGGACGGCCTCCGTGTCGGGCACGGGCTGGACCTTCGCCGATCGCGGGCTGGCGTCGGGCACGCAGTCGTACACCGTGCGTGTCGCGACCGCGTCGGCGCGGGGCTTCGCGAGCGCGACGTGGTCGATCGTCGTCGACACCGCCCCGCCCGCGCAGACGGTCGCGATCGTGTCGGTCACGGACGACGTGCTGCCGGCGGTGGGGATCGTGCCCAACGGTGGCGCCACCAACGACACCGCGCCGACGCTGGCCGGCACGCTCAGCGCGCCGCTCGCGGCGGGCGAGGTGCTGCAGGTGCTGCGCAACGGCGCCGTGATCGGCAACGCGTCGGTCAGCGCGCTGGCCTGGTCGTTCAACGACGGCAGCCTCGCGCCGGGCCAGCACGTCTACGGCGCGCGCATCGTCGATGCCGCCGGCAACGTCGGCACCGCGGCGCCCGCGTACACGATCACGCTGTCGACGTCGACGGCGCCGCAGTCGATCGCGGTCACGGCCGTCAGCGACGATGTGCCGCCGGTGACGGGTGCGATCGCCAACGGCGGCAGCACCGACGACACCTCGCCCACCGTGTCGG
>JAKOZZ010000393.1 GCA_029779755.1 Pseudomonadota bacterium | reverse complement strand
CTTCGCCCTGTTCGTACTGGTGCTCGTGGTGGTCTTCGTGCTGCGCGCGCTCAAGGTCGTGCCCCAGCAGAACGCCTGGATCGTCGAGCGGCTGGGCAAGTACGACCGCACCCTGCCGCCGGGCCTGAACTTCCTCATCCCCTTCGTCGACCGGATCGCCTACCGGCACTCGCTGAAGGAGATCCCCCTCGACGTGCCGAGCCAGGTCTGCATCACGCGCGACAACACGCAGCTCACCGTCGACGGCGTGCTGTACTTCCAGGTGACCGACCCGATGCGCGCGTCGTACGGGGCGAGCAACTACGTGATCGCGATCACGCAGCTTGCGCAGACCACGCTGCGCTCGGTGATCGGCAAGCTCGAGCTCGACCGCACCTTCGAGGAGCGCGGCCTCATCAACTCCAGCATCGTGGCGGCGCTCGACGAGGCGGCACTGAACTGGGGCGTGAAGGTGCTGCGCTACGAGATCAAGGACCTCACGCCGCCGCAGGAGATCCTGCGCTCGATGCAGGCGCAGATCACCGCCGAGCGCGAGAAGCGCGCGCTGATCGCCGCGTCGGAGGGGCGCAAGCAGGAGCAGATCAACATCGCCACCGGCGAGCGCGAGGCGCAGATCCAGCGCTCCGAGGGCGATCGGCAGGGCGAGGTCAACCGCGCGCTGGGCGAGGCCGCGGCCATCTCCGCGGTGGCCGACGCCAGCGCCAAGGCAATCGAGCGCATCGCCGCGGCGATCCGCAACCCCGGCGGCGTCGAGGCGGTCAACCTGAAGATCGCCGAGAAGTACATCGAGGCCTTCGCCGGCATGGCCAAGACCAACAACACGATGATCGTGCCGTCGAACCTCGGCGACCTCGCCACGCTCGTTGCGTCGGCCACCACGGTCGTCGCCGCGCAGAAGGATTCGGCCGGCTGACGCCTGGCGCGCGCCGTCTGTGCCGCTCCGTCCGCACCCGCCCGAGCGCGCCGTCCGGATCCCCCTGAGACGCGCGCGCCCTGCGTCACGCGACACGCGCGCACTGCGCCACCCGACACGCCACCCCCTCCGGCCATGACGAGCGCTCCCTCCCTCATCGCGGGCGTGCGTCAGTTCCTGCGCGCGCACGCGCCGTTCTCGCTGATGTCCGACGAGGACGTCGCCTGGGTCGCCGAGCGGCTGACGCTGCAATACCACGCGGACGGCGAGCCGATCATCTCGCCCGACGACGGCCCGCCGCAGGCCTGCCTGATCGTCAAGCAGGGGCAGGTCGACGGGGAGCGCAGGCTGCCCGGACAAGGGCTGGCCGGGGCGCCGCAGACGGTGCTGCACCTGACGCCGGGCGAGGTTTTTCCGGTCGGCGCGCTGATGGCCGACCGCCCGGTCTCCACGATCTACCGCGCGCGCGGCGACACGTTCTGCTGGCGTCTGGCGAAGCCCGACTTCGACGAGCTCACCCGGCGCAGCCCGCCGTTCCTCGACTTCTGTCGTCGGCGGATGGCCGCGCTGCTCGACCTGTCCAACCAGACGCTGCAGGCGAGCTACGCGGCCCAGGCCACGCAATGGCGGGCGATGAGCGCACCGCTGCATTCGCTGGTGCGCGGCCGCCCCGTCACCTGCACGCGCGACGACAGCATCCGCGTCGCGTTCGAAGTGATGGAGCAGGCCAGCGTCGGGTCGGTGATCGTGCTCGACGCGGCACCGGGGGGCGGCGAGGCGTCCGTGTCCGGCGGTGCGACTGGATCCGGCGACGCGACCGTACCCGGCGACGCGGCTGGATCCGGCGATGCCTCCGTGACTGGCGGCGCGCCGGTCGTGGGCATCTTCACGCGCCAGGACGTGATCGGCCGTGTGGCGCTGGCCGGCGTGTCGCTGGACGCGCCGATCGGCAGCGTGATGACCTCGCCCGTGCTCACGCTCGAGGCGGATGCCACGATCGCCGACGCGATGCTGCTGATGGCGCAGCGCACGATCCGCCACGTGCCGATCGTGCGGCAGGGCGCGCTGGTGGGCATCGTCACCGAACGCGACCTGTTCGTGCTGCAGCGGCGCAGCCTGCGCCAGATCGGCGACGCGATCCGGCTCGCCCGTGCCTGGGGCGACCTGGTCACCGCGGCGGCCGACATCCGCGAGTGGTCGCGGGCGCTGGTCGCCCAGGGCATCGCGGCCGGCTTCGTCACGCGCCTGATCAGCCGGCTCAACGACCAGCTGACCGCGCGCCTGGTCGTGCTGACGGCTGCCGAGCGCGGCATCACCACGGATGCCTGGTGCTGGCTCGCGCTGGGCAGTGAGGGCCGGGAGGAGCAGACGATCGCCACCGACCAGGACAACGGACTGGTGTTCGCGCCGCGGGCGGCGGCCGGGCGCGATGCGTTGCGTGCGCTGGGCGCTGCGGTGAACGAACGGCTCGATGCCTGCGGCTACCCGCTGTGCAAGGGGGAGGTGATGGCCGGCAACCCGCGCTGGTGCCTCGGGCTCGACGAGTGGTGCGCGCAGTTCGACCGCTGGATCGACCAGGGCGACCCGGACAGCCTGCTGAACGCGAACATCTTCTTCGATTTCCGGCCGGTCACCGGCGAGGCCACGCTGGCCGACGCGATGCGGGCGCACGTGACCGCGCGTGCGCAGGGCAACGCCCGGTTCCTGAAGCAGATGAGCGACAACGCGCTGCGCAACGCGCCGCCGCCGTCATGGACCGGGGGACTGCTCGGTCAGCTGTTCAGCGGCGAGGCCGCGATGGTGGACCTCAAGCTCAACGGCACCGCGCCGTTCGTCGATGCGGCGCGTCTGCTCGCACTGGCGCACGGCGTCACGGTCACCGGCACGGCCGAGCGCTTCGCGGCGCTTGTCGAGCGCGGCGCGATCCCGGCCTCGGAGGGCAGCGCCTGGACCGACGCCTTCCAGTTCCTGCAGAGCCTGCGGCTTCGGGTGCAGCACCAGCACGCGGCCGCTGCCGACAATCCCAACGTCATCGACACCCGTACGCTGTCGGCGCTCGATCGTCGCATCCTGAAGGAAGCCTTCCGACAGGCGCGCAAGCTGCAGCAGCGGCTGTCGGTCGACTTTCCGGGCTGAGCGTCGATCGTGTTCGGCGGGATCGCGCGCTGGCTGAAGCCCTCGAGGGCGCGTGGGGCAGGGCGCTCGCGGGGTGCCGGGGCGGCCGATCTGGAGGGCCGCTGGGTGGTGATCGATGTCGAGACCAGCGGGCTCGACCCGGCGCGCGACGTCGTGCTGTCGATCGGCGCGGTGGCCGTGCACGGCGCCGCCATCGTCGTCGCCGACAGCTTCGAACTGCTGGTGCGTCCGCAGGCCGCCAGCCCGCGGCAGAACATCCTGGTGCACGGCATCGGCGAGGCGGCGCAGCTCGGCGGGCTCGATCCGCAGCAGGCGTGCGGACGGTTCCTCGACTACGTCGGCGACGCCCCGCTGGTGGCGTTCCATGCCGAGTTCGACCGTGCCTTCCTTGCACGTGCCGTGCGGCAGCACTGCGGCACGCGGCTGGGCAATCCGTGGCTGGACCTCGCCGAGCTGGCGCCGGCGCTGCATCCGCAGGTGCGCGCGAAGGCGCTGGATGCCTGGCTCGAGCACTTCGGCATCGTGGTGGAGCAGCGGCACGACGCCTGCAGCGACGCCTTCGCCACCGCCATGCTGTTCGTGCGGCTGCTTGCGGCCGTTGCGCCGGCGCAGCGCACGCCTGCGGCGCTGGCCCGCCGCGCGCGCGACGCCCGCTGGCTGCCTGCAGGGTGAGCATGCCGGGTGGTCAGCGCTGCGCAACAGGTCAGCGCTACTCGACGGGTCAGCGCTGCTTGAGCAGCCGCTGCTTGTCGCGCTGCCACTCGCGGTCCTTCTCGGTGGCGCGCTTGTCGTACTGCCGCTTGCCCTTGGCCAGGCCCACCTGGAGCTTCACCCGCCCGCGCAGGTAGTGCAGGTCCAGCGGCACCAGCGTGTACCCGGCCCGCTCGACCTTGCCGATCAGCTTGGCGATCTCGCCCGCATGCATCAGCAGCTTGCGGGTGCGCACCGCGTCGGGCTTGATGTGGGTGGAGGCCTCGGGCAGGGGGGTGATGTG
>JAKOZZ010000109.1 GCA_029779755.1 Pseudomonadota bacterium | reverse complement strand
CGAGAAGTACGTGGCCAGCTGCCACAGCTGCGTGTCGGAGTAGCCGCGCGCGTGCACGCCCATGATCCCTTCGTCGGTCTTGCCGGCCATCTCCTTGAGCTCGTCGTAGATCTCGGAGGCGGATTCACCGGCAAGGCGATCGAAGCCGCCGGCGGGACGGCCGTTGGTGCCGTGGCAGGCGAAACAGTTGGAGGCGAGCAGTCGCCCGACGGGCGGCGCCGACACCAGTGCGGCCGTGCTGCCGGCCGTGGGCCCCGGTGCGGCGGCCGTAGACCCTGGGGCAGCGCCCGCCGCGCCCGAGGCGGTACCGGTCGAATCCTGCGCCCCGCCGTCGGTCGACCTGGCGGTGCGCGACGCACTGATCCGCCGGTCCTTGGTGTCGACGGCGGCGACGCCGACGTCGGACGCCGCACCCGGGTTCGAAGGATCGGCGCCGCCGCAGGCGGTCAGTCCGGAGGCACCGATCAGGGCTGCAAGCAGCAGCGTTCTGTGTCGCATGACATCCCCTTGTCAGAAGTCGCGATGAATGACCACGTGGCCACAAAGGACTTTTTACGCAGGGAAGCTTAGTGCGACCTTAATACTCGGGGTCGTATGGATGAACGGCGCCCCCAGGCCCCCGAACGGTCATCCGACCGCCGGGAGGTCTCCTGACGACAGGGAGGTCGATTCCCGCCCGAGCGTCACCTGACCGCCCGGGGATCGGCTGCCCGCCGGACGCGCGGGCCGGTCCGGCTCAGCGCGCCGCGCCGAGCCCGATCGGTGCCGGTGCGATCCGAAGGATCTTGTGGAACAGCGCCGCGTATTCCTCGGACGGGATGTGACCGGTCAGCGGGTCGCGGTTCTCGGCGAACGCCCGATCCACCTCCTGCCAGTCGTCGCGGGTGAGCGCCGATTCGGCCAGCGGCAGCAGGTGCTGCTCCTCGAGCACCATGTGCTCCAGATAGAACGCGATGTAGCGGTCGAGCGCCTCGAGGAAGCGGTCGCGCCGGCTTTCGCCGAGCTGCTCGTAGCCCAGCAGCAGGTGCTCGAGCTCGCGGATCGAGCGCTCGCCGCGTGCGTGATCGGCGTCGATGCGGTTCAGGTCGGCGATCGCCTGCGGCGCGCGCTGGCGCAGCAGCGGAAACAGGACTTCGCTCTCCTTCGCGTGATGCAGACGCTCCGGGAACTCGTCGATGTAGAACAGGATGGCCCGGATCAGATCGAAGTCGGGCGCGCGGCCGCTGCGCCGGACGTCGTCGGCGAGCAGCTTCAGCGCATTGAGCATGGCGGCGAGCGCGCGGTGCTCGTCGTGGATGATGTGCAGTGCGGCAGGGCGGCCGGAGGTCATGGCGTGGGTCTCCTCGCTGGATGCACCCATTGTGCGGCGGGAGGCGCGCCACGCGCGACGAGAAAACGCAATCCGGCCG
>JAKOZZ010000101.1 GCA_029779755.1 Pseudomonadota bacterium | reverse complement strand
TGCGCGAGGCCGCGCTGCGCGCGCTGCTGACCGGCGCCCGCTATCCGGCGCGCAACGTCGACCAGAACCTGGCCGACCTGCGCGCGCAGATCGCCGCCAACGAGAAGGGCCGCGAGGAGCTGATGCGCATGGTCGGGCACTTCGGCCTGGACGTGGTCGAAGCCTACATGCGGCACGTGCAGGACAATGCCGAGGAGTCGGTGCGGCGGGTGATCAGCGCGCTGTCCGACGGGCGCTTCGAGCTGCCGCTGGACAACGGCGCGACGATCCGCGTGGCGATCACCGTGGACCGGGCGCGGCGCGAGGCGCGCGTCGACTTCACCGGCACGAGTGCGCAGCAGCCCAACAACTTCAACGCGCCCCGCGCCGTCACCACGGCCGCCGTGCTGTACGTGTTCCGCACCCTGGTCGACGACGAGATCCCGATGAACGCGGGCTGCCTGAAGCCGCTGCAGCTGATCGTTCCGGAAGGCTCGATGCTCGACCCGCGGCACCCCGCCGCCGTGGTGGCGGGCAACGTCGAGACCTCGACCTGCATCACCAACTGCCTGTACGGTGCGCTCGGCGTGCTGGCGAGCAGCCAGCCCACGGTCAACAACTTCACCTTCGGCAACGACCGTTACCAGTACTACGAGACGATCTCGGGCGGCTCGGGGGCGGGCGGCACGTTCGACGCCGAGGGGATGCTGACCGGCGGCTTCGACGGCACCTCGGTCGTGCAGACGCACATGACGAACTCGCGGCTCACCGATCCGGAGGTGCTGGAGCTGCGCTTCCCGGTCCGGCTCGACAGCTACGCGATCCGCAGCGGCTCGGGCGGCGCGGGCCGCTGGCGTGGGGGCGACGGCGGCGTGCGCCGCATCCGATTCCTCGAGGCGATGACGGCGTCGATCCTGTCGAACGGCCGCGTGCATCCCGCGTTCGGCCTGCGCGGCGGACAGGCCGGCGCCCCGGGCCGCGACCGGGTCGAGCGCGCCGATGGGCGGGTGGAGCACCTGAAGCACGCCGACCGCGCCGAGCTGATGCCGGGAGACGTGTTCGTCGTCGAGACGCCGGGCGGTGGCGGGTTCGGCGCCTGACGCGGCGCTGCGGCACCGCCGGGCGCCGATCGGGGTGTTCGACTCCGGCGTCGGCGGGCTGTCGGTGCTGCGCGCGATCCGCGACGCGCTGCCCGCCGTCGACCTGATCTACGTGGCCGATTCGGGCTCGGCGCCGTGGGGCGACCGGCCGGAATCGTTCATCGCGGCGCGCTCGGTCGCCTTGCTCGACACGCTCCGGGCCGAAGGCGCCGAGGCGGTGGTGGTCGCGTGCAACACGGCCACGGTGGTGGCCGTGGAGACGCTGCGGGCCTGCAGCCCGGTGCCGATCGTTGCGATCGAACCCGCGATCAAGCCGGCGGTGCAGGCAACGCGCTCCGGCGTGGTCGGTGTGCTGGCCACGCGGCGCACGATCGAGAGCGCCTCGGTCGCGCGCCTGTGCGCGCGGTATGGAGCGCAGGCGCGGATCCTGCTGCAGGCCTGTCCCGGCCTGGTGGAGCGCGTCGAGCAGGGCGCGCTGGAGGGCACGGTCACGCGCGCACTGCTGGCCGGCTTCGTGGCGCCGCTGCTGGACGCGGGCGCGGACACGCTGGTGCTCGGCTGCACGCACTATCCGTTCCTGTCGC
>JAKOZZ010000075.1 GCA_029779755.1 Pseudomonadota bacterium | reverse complement strand
TCTCGCTCTGCTGGTGGTCGGGATCGACGGCGCCGATGCGGGCGAGGAAGCGCCCCCATTCGTAGTCGCTGTCGAGCGGCAGCAGGGTGTTGTCGAGGTCGAAGAGCGCGAGCTGCATCGTGCTCAACGCCCGCCGCCGGACGGAGGGGTGCGAAGTGTGGTGTGTAAGCGCATGATTTTCAAAGAATTTTATCAGTCGTCTGCGGCACGCCCAAATCCGCCTCCGCAGTGCACCTCGCCGCGCTCGCGCAGGAGCGCGCGCAGCAGGGGCAGGGTGATCGGCCGGCGCGTGCGGTAGGCGTGCCGGTCGAGCGCATCGAACAGCGCCTGCAGCGCGCGCATGTCGCGCGACTGATGGGCGAGCATCCAGGGGATCACGTCGGCGGCCACGTTCACGCCGCGTCGGGCCGCCTCCAGGCGCAGCGCCTGCGCCTTGTCCTCGTCGGACAGCGGATGCACCTCGAACACCAGCGCCAGGCCCAGGCGGGTGCGCAGGTCCTCGCGCAGCGGCAGTCCGCGCGGCGGCGCGTCGGCGGCAACCACCAGTGCCGCGTGCGGCGCGGCCTGCAGCCGGTTGAACAGATGGAACAGCGCCTCCTGCTGCGCCGGACCGAGCGCCTGCGCGTCGTCGACCGCATAGACCGGCACGTCGGGCTCGAAGGCGAACGCCGCGACCGGGTCGTCCGCGGCGATCGCCCGTGCACCGGGCGCCTCGGCGCACACGCCGCGCAGCAGGTGGGAGCAGCCGCTGCCGCGTGCGCCCCACAGGTGCACGAAGCGCCGTGCACGGTCGCCGTCGGCGATGCGATGCATCAGGGCGAGGCAGTCGGCGTTGCGCCCGGCCACGAAGTTCGCCAGCGACGGCGCGGCCGGAATGTGCAGGTCGAGCGTGAGCTGGGTCATCGACGGTCAGCCGCGCAGGTAGAACTCGCTGGCCAGGTAGGCCGCGCGCAGCCGCCGCAGGCCGACGGCGAGCACCGCCGACAGGGGAAGCGCGAGCAGCACGCCCACGAACCCGAACAGCGTGCCGAAGGCGAGCAGCGCGAGGATCACGGCCAGCGGATGCAGGCCGATGCGCTCGCCGACCAGACGCGGCGTCAGCACCAGGCTCTCGAGCAGCTGCCCGGCGCCGTAGATCACCGCAACGCTCACCAGCCCCGCCACCGGCCCGAGCTGCAGCATGCCCGTCACCAGCGCGAAGATCAGGCCCAGTGCGAACCCGAGGTACGGCACCGCGACCAGCAGCCCGGTCAGCACGCCGATCGGCAGCCACAGGTCGAAGCCCGCCACCAGCAGCGCAAGCGCGTAGAACACCGCGAGCGCAAGCATCACCAGCACCTGTCCGCGCAGATACTGGCCCAGCAGCGCGTCGATCTCGCGCAGCGGCGCGAGGGCGGCCGAGCGCCAGCGCGGCGGCGTCAGCTCGCCGAGGCGGGTGCCGAGCTGCGGCCAGTCGAGCAGCAGGTAGAACATCACGACCGGCACCAGGAACACCATGCCCAGCACCTGCAGCGCCGCCGCCCAGCCCGAGCGCGCGTAGCCGAACAGCAGGGCCGCGACGTCGTCGCCGCTGCTGGCGAGCTGCCGGGTGAGCCACGCACGCAGCGCGGCCGGATCGAGGTGCAGGTCGATGCCGAAGCGCTGCTTCAGCCACGGCAGGATCTGCTCGGTGATCAGCGCGACCAGGGCGGGAAAGCGCTCGCGGATCTGCGCCGCCTCGACCTGGATGATGGGCACCAGGACGAGCACGATCGCCAGGATGCCGAGCAGCGCCAGCAGCATCACCGCGCACACGGCGAGCGCCCGCGGCACGCGCCGCGCCACCAGCCACTCGACCCCCGGCTCGAGGACGTACGAGAGCATCGCCGCCGCGACGAACGGGGTGAGCACCGGGCCGAGCGCGATCAGCGCCCAGACCAGGAGCGCGGCGACCGCTGCCCACGTGAGGGTCTGGCGTTGACGGGCGGACAGCGGCATCGGAGGGCGGGGCTCGGACTACAATTCGGGATTGCATTGTATCGGCCCGCATCGGCGGTCCGGTGCCGTTGTCCCGTGGGGGCCGGCCCCGGGCGCACCGGCCCCGGGCCGGCGGTCCGCCCCTGGACGGGGCTCGAGCCCCGCCGCGGGCGCAGCGAGTATCCGATGACATCTCCTCTTTCGTACAAGCAGGCCGGCGTCGACATCGACGCGGGCGACGCCCTGGTCGAACGCATCAAGCCGCTGGCGCGTCGCACGATGCGCGACGGCGTGCTGGCCGGCATCGGCGGCTTCGGCGCCCTCTTCGAAGTGCCCAGGCGCTATCGCGAGCCCGTGCTGGTGTCCGGCACCGACGGCGTTGGCACCAAGCTGCGCCTGGCCTTCGCACTGAACCGCCACGACACCGTCGGCGTCGACCTGGTCGCCATGAGCGTCAACGACATCCTCGTGCAGGGGGCCGAGCCGCTGTTCTTCCTCGACTACTTCGCCTGCGGCAAGCTGCACGTCGACACCGCCGCCGCCGTGGTGGGCGGCATCGCCCGCGGCTGCGAGCAGTCGGGGTGCGCACTGATCGGCGGCGAGACCGCCGAGATGCCGGACATGTACCCGGAGGGCGAATACGACCTGGCCGGCTTCGCGGTCGGTGTCGTCGAGAAGTCGAAGATCATCGACGGCAGCACGATCGTGCCGGGCGACGTCGTGCTGGGCCTGGCGTCCAGCGGCGCGCACAGCAACGGCTACTCGCTGGTGCGGCGCATCCTCGAGCGTGCGCACGGCGGCATCGACGCCGCGAAGCTGCAGCACGATTTCCACGGCCGCCCGTTCGCCGACGTGATCCTCGAGCCCACGCGCATCTACGTGAAACCGGTGCTCGCGCTGATGGCCGCCCTCCCGGTCAAGGGACTGGCGCACATCACCGGCGGCGGCCTCGTCGACAACGTGCCGCGCATCCTCGGCGACCGTCTGCAGGCGCGCCTGCAGCGCGATGCCTGGCCGATGCCGCCGCTGTTCTCGTGGCTGCAGCAGCAGGGTGGCGTGGAGGATGCCGAGATGCACCGCGTGTTCAACTGCGGCATCGGCATGGCGCTGGTGGTGTCGCCGGGCGACGCGTCGGCCGCCATGGCCCAGCTGGCCGCGGCGGGCGAGCGCGTCTGGCGCATCGGCGAGATCGTCGAACGCCCCGCCGGTGCACCGGCCACCGTGGTCGTCTGAGTCGCCGGGGGCCCGCACCACGCGGGCCGTGGGCCGCATCGTGCGTGCGCACCGTGGCGTGGGGCTGCGTCTGGCGCGGGCGCTGTCGGTGGCCGTGCCGGCGCTGCTGGCCGGCGTACCCCCCCCGGCCTGTGCGCAGACGCCGAACTATCGGCTGCGCATCGTCGCCCCCGACGAGCTGACCGACGCGCTGCGCACGCAGACCCTCGTCGGCCGGTGGCAGAACGACCCGCTGTTCGAACCCGACCAGCTCGCACTCTTCATCGCCCGCGCCCGCGAGGAGGCCGAGGCGATCGCCCACGCCGCGGGGTTCTTCTCGGCGCGGGTGACGGTCGAGGAGACGCTCGCTGACGAGCGGACGCGTGGGGTGGCGATCGAGGTCGACGCCGGCGCCCGCACCACCGTCAGCCGCCTGAGCCTGCGCGTCGACGGCCCCGCCGCCGGAACGCCCCTGGAGCGCGCGCTGGGTGAAGGCTGGCCGCTGCCCGAAGGCACGTTCTTCCGCGCCGGCGAATGGGAGCTCGGCAAGCGCCAGCTGCTCGAGATGCTGGGGCAGCACGGCTACGTGCGCGCACGCATCGCGTCGAGCCGTGCCGACGTCGACCCGCAGACGACCGCCGCCGCGCTGACGGTCGTGGTCGACAGCGGACCGCGCCTGAGCTTCGGCGCGCTGAACGTGCGCGGCCTGCAGCGCTACCCGCGCAGCGTCGTCGAGGCGCTGCGGCCCTTCGACGCCGGCGACCCCTACACGTTCGAAGCGCTGCTGGCGTTCCAGCAGCGGCTGCGCGCATCGGGGTACTTCCTGGGCGTCAACGTCGTGCCCGACCTGACGGCGGTCGAGACGGACCCGCAGCGCACCGACGTGCCGATCAACGTCGACCTGACCGAGCGGCGCACGCAGCGCGTGAACTTCGGCATCGGCTACAGCACCGACCAGGGGCCGCGTGCGCTGGTCGGCTACGAGCACCGGAACCTGTTCGGCCGGGGCTGGCAGCTCGACGCCGGGCTGCTCGAGGAGTCGGTGCGCCGCCGGGCGTTCGCGACCATGCGCACGCCCTACGACACCGACGGCCATCAGTGGCAGGCCGGGGCCCGCCTCGAGCACCTCCAGGTCACCGGCGAGATCACCGACAAGACCACCGTCTTCGCCGGTCGCGGCAAGCGCACCGACGAGATCGAGTCGTTCGTGTCGCTGCAGTACCAGACCG
>JAKOZZ010000029.1 GCA_029779755.1 Pseudomonadota bacterium | reverse complement strand
GAGCACGATGTGGTGCTCATTGCCGATGCCCAGCGCGCCCAGGATCTCCTCGATGCGCTGCGGCGAGGGCAGGGTGTACGGGAAGGCGCCGCCGGGCTCGGACATGTCGGTGGCCATGTTCACGTACTGGGCGCCGGGGACGTGGCCGCGCTCGAAGTCGGGCCGGCCGCTCTCGATGCGCGACGGCCCCACCGGCTGCGGGAACATGTAGGTGGTGCAGTCGAGGATACGCAGCGACGGATCGTCGAGCCGGTCGTGCAGCCATTGCGGATCGACGAGCAGCGGGGTGGCGGTCGCGGTCGGGGTGGTTCGGCTCATGTCAGGGCTCCGCATGTGGAAGGGGCGGGGACGAAAGGCAGCGGGTACCAGCGGCACCGGGTACGAAGGGGGCCGGGTACGAAAGGTGCCGGGTACGCAAGGCGCAGGTAAGAGAGGGGCGCGGGTGCATGGCGCGCGCGCTCAGTCCGACAGCGCCGCGGCCAGCGCCTGGTTGAACGCGTCGGCGCGCTCGTACTGCACCCAGTGACCGGCCTCGGGCACCAGCGTCAGCGTGCGGAAGTGCGGCGCGACCGCCAGCGCGCCGGCGATCAGATGCTGCTCGCCGCGGTACAGCGCGTCCTGCTCGCCCCAGATGCCGTAGACGGGGCAGGTGATCGACGGCAGCGTGCGCAGCATGACGTCGGTGCGGGACAGGCGCCGCATGCGCATGCGGTCGCGCTCCAGGTTGGGCGCGTGCAGCGCGAGCGCCAGGTCGTCGTTGGACTCGGGCCGGGCCAGCATCAGCCGTGCGAGGTTCTCGCGCATGGCGGCATCGCGCTCGGCGCCGCGGGGCAGGTGCAGCCAGGGCCGCAGCACGAGCTTGTCGGCATGGTCGATGCCCAGCGCGGGCGCGCCCGACAGCACCAGGCGCCGCGCGCGCGCCGGCCACTGCGCGGCGATGAAGGTGGCCACCATCGTGCCGAACGAGAAGCCGACGAGATCGACCGCGGTGTCACCCAGCAGCGTGCGCAGGGCCGCCTCCATCGGCGCCGGCAAGGCATCGGCATCGCCGCCCGAAGGCGGGCTGGCCGAGTCGCCGAAGCCGGGCAGGTCGGGCACCCACACCTGCCGGCCCGCCTCCAGCAGCGGCACGATGTTGCGCACCCAGTGGTTCCAGCTGCCCGAGCCGCCGTGGAACAGCACGACCGGATCGCCGCCGTCCCCCCAGCTGCGCCACAGCATGGTGCCGTCGCCGCAGGCGACGAGGTGGCGCTGCGCGGCGCGATCGATGGCTTCGGCGTCCGCGAAGGTGCGGACCCGGGCGGGCAGGGTGGGTCGGACAGTCATGACCCGCGATCTTATCCGCGGGGCGCCGCACCGTCGGGCGCCGCACCGTCGAGCGCCGCAGCGTCGGGCGGTGCACCGTCGGGCGCCGCCCGGCCGGGCACCGCACCCTCGGACACGGCGCCGCCCGGCACCGTGCCCGAAGGCGGCTCGTCGACCTCCGCGTTCAACTGCCGGCAGGGCAGGCCGGCGAGCTCCCCAGGATGCCCTGGCGCAGCGCACGCACCGTGGCGCCGTCGTCCGGCCCGAGTGTGTTGTTGGTGTACGCGCAGCCGTAGGTCGGTGCCGCCACGGTGGCCGGCGTCACGACGTCGTCACCCGACGGCTTCACGCCTTCGCGCTCCCAGCGCGCCATGTCTTCGAAGGCCGCGACCTGCTCGGCGATCGTGAAGTCGCAGTGGCTCGCGCCGCGGATCGCACGCTGCACCAGCCAGGCGCTGTTGCCCTTGGCCGCGACCCGCCTCTGGAAGGTCTGCTGCATGCTGAAGGGCACGAACAGGTCGCCCAGGGTGTGGATCGACACGACCGGGATCTTGAAGTCGCCGTTCACCGCCGGAATCCAGCGCAGGCCGTCACGGCGCAGGCGGTTGGCGTCGGCGTCCGGCGCCACCTTCAGCACGGCGGCGTTCAGCGCGGCGGAGGCGGCCGCATCGCCCGTGATCGTGTAGGTGTACGCACGGGTGTCGAGCACGTTGCGGTTCAGGATGCCCGAGATCGTGCCGTCGCCGCCGAAGGTGCCCCATGCCGACGGGAAGCTGCCGCCGAACGCGATGCCCTGCTCGAACATCGGACGCACGCCGCCGGTGATGTTCTGCAGCACCGACAGGTAGGCCAGCCCGGTGGCCGTCGGCGCCGAGGGGAACGTGGTGAACAGCGCGCTCGTGACCTGCGCACTGATGTCGGACCACTTCGTGAACGGGTTGGTCGGGAATCCGGCGAGCGCCTGTGCGGTGACCTGCATGGCCGCGAACTGGTTGAACAGCTCGGTGTCGCCCATCACGCCGCACATCGGCACCGCGCCGTGGTAGCGGGTGCGGTTGTTGGCGGTGCTGGCCGCTTCGGCGTCGATCGCCGCGCCCACCACGTGTCCGCCCATCGAGTGTCCCATGATGTAGATGCGCGAAGGCGCCGCCAGCGTGCGCTGGTTCGCCGCTGCGATCTTCGTGAACTCGTTGGCCAGCGCGTTGGTGTCCTCGACGCCGGTGCGCACGTCGTAGTAGTTGGTGCTGTAGCTCGACGCCGCCCAGGCATAGCCGTTCTGGATCAGGTGCCGGCGGATCGACGGGTCGGACACCGTCAGTGCCGCCCCGGTGCCGCGATAGCCGTGGGCGTACATCACCAGCTTGCCGTTCCAGTTGGCAGGCACCTCCACGCGATAGGCCGCATTGCCCAGCACACCCGCCCAGCGGCTGGTGGTGCTCATGTCGACCACGTCGCCGGGGGCCGCGGCCATCGGTGCGAAGGTCTTGGCCGTGGCGTCGGCGGTGAACGTGCGGCTGTCCTGCGCGCGCGTCTCCTCGGGTTCGGGGCCGTCGCCTCCGCCGCAGGCCGCGAGCGCGGCCGCCGTTGCGAGGGCGATCGACGTGAGCTTCAGACGTGAGGGCACATGCATGGGGCGTCTCCGGGTTGTTGTTCGTGTTCTCGACGCGCACGCGATGGATTGGCGCGTGGCGCGCGGACGACGCACCTGGCGCGTCACCGGCGGGGATGATCGCCCGGCCGCAGTGACCCTGCCCACTCAGGGGATGCCCGGACGATGCCGTTCGCGTTCCGGAATCCGGTACGGAAAACCGTGCGCCGGCCCGCACGCGGGAAACTGCCCGCGCGACGCCGGCACACCGCACGCGGTGCGTGCCGTCCGGACGGGGATGGCGGACCGGCCGGCAGGCGGGACGGCAGGCGGGACGGCAGACCGAACGGTGTCAGTAGCCGGCGGCGCGGTCGACCACTTCGCGCAGCGGCCGGCCGTCCAGATAGCGGGCCAGGTTGTCGGTGAACAGGTCCGCGACGACCTGGTCGCGCTGCGGGTGCGGACCGCCGATGTGGGGCAGCACGATGATCCCGCGCGTGCGCCAGAACGGGTGATCGGCCGGCAGCGGCTCCTGGCGGAACACGTCGAGCACGGCGCCCGCGATGCGACCGGTCTCGACCGCGGCGATCAGCGCGGTGTCGTCGATCAGGTGGCCCCGCCCGAAGTTCAGCAGCCAGGCGCCGGGCTTCATCGCGGCCAGGCGCTTCGCGTCGATGAAGCGGTCGGTCTCCGGTGTGGCCGGCAGCAGCAGGAGCAGGAAGTCGGACTGCGCCAGCACCTCGTCCGTGCGCTCCGGCGGCAGCACCTCGGCGACATGATCGACCGGGGCCGGCCGCCGCCGTGTGCCGATCACCCGCATGCCCAGGGTGGCGGCGATCCGCGCGACGTCCTGGCCGATCGCGCCCAGCCCGAGGATGCCCAGCGTGCTGCCCGACAGCGGCCGTGCGACGCTCGGCACCCATCGGGCGAGCTTCTGGTTCTCGACCGCGGCGGCATACGGCTTGGCGACGTAGAACAGCGCGCCGACGATGTTCTCGGGCATCGATGCGCGATGCGTGCCCCGCGCGCAGGTGAGCAGCAGGTCGGCGGGCAGGTCGGGCAGGGCGAGCCATCCCTCCACCCCGGCGGTCATCGACTGGGCCCAGCGCAGGTTCGGCATCGTCGCCAGCAGCCCCGGCGGGGCGCCGAACGCCATCAGCACTTCAGTGCGCGCCCGCTGTTCCGCCGACGGTTGTTCCTTGCGCGGCAGGGTGTCGACGGCGACGCGGCCGCTCAGCCCGGCCGCCGCGAGGGCGTCGAGGTCCGGGGCGGTGGAATCGGTCCAGAGCAGGACGTGGGGGGCGTGGTTCACGACGCGGTTCCTCGATCGGGATTCGAAGGAGGAATGGGACACGACCGGCGGACAAATGAAAAGGGGCCGGATCGATTGATCTGGCCCCTTTGGTACAACTGGCGCGCCCGGCAGGATTCGAACCCACGACCCCTTGGTTCGTAGCCAAGTACTCTATCCAACTGAGCTACGGGCGCTGAGAAAAAAGAGTATAGCACAGGTTTCAGGAAGCGCCAGCCCGGAGTGCCGTTTTCATGAGATCGGCCATCGTGCGTGCGCCGAGCTTGTCCATGATGTTCGCGCGGTGCGCCTCGACGGTCTTGATGCTGATGCTGAGGTCGTCGGCGATCTGCTTGTTCAGTCGCCCGGCGACGATCAGCTCGAGCACCTGGCGCTCGCGCTGGGTGAGCTTCTCGATCCGCTCGCTGGCGCGGCGGTCCTCGGCGCTGGTGCGCTGGCGGGTGGTGGCGCGCAGCAGGCAGTCGCGCACCAGCGCGCACAGCTGCTCGTCGTTGAAGGGCTTCTCGAGGAAGTCGGCCGCCCCTTTCTTCATGCTGGCGACGGCCATCGGCACGTCGCCGTGGCCGGTGATGAAGATCAGCGGGATCTCGAGCCCCTTGCGCAGCATCTCGTCATGGAGCTCGAGCCCGCTCATGCCGGGCATGCGCACGTCGGCGACCAGGCACGAGACGCCCGGTGTACGTTCGCCGGTGATGTGCGCGAGGAAGTCTTCCGCGCTGGCAAAGCTGCGCACCGCAAAGCCGTTGGCTTCGAGCAGCCAGCCGAGCGAGTCGCGGACGGCTTCGTCGTCGTCGACGACGTAGACGAGCGCGTCCTGGGGAGGGGTGTCGGGGGGTGTTGTTGTCATGATGTCGTCGCCTTCAGGCCGCGCGAGCCACCGCGGTCCGTTCGGGCGCAGGAAGAGTGAATCGGAACGTGCAGCCGCCGTCGGGATTGTCCTCCACCCAGAGGCGGCCCTGATGCGATTCGACGATCGAGCGGCAGATGTTCAGGCCGATGCCCATGCCTTCCGTCTTCGTGGTGAAGAACGGCTCGAAGAGCTTCTCGCGGGCATCGGGTGTGAGGCCCTTGCCCGCATCGGTGACGGCGAACTCGATCATGCCGTCGCGCCGCGTGATGGTGAGCGCGAGCCGGCGATGCGCGGCCTCGCGCATCGCCTCGATGCCGTTCTTCATCAGGTTCAGCAGCACCTGCTCGATGAGGATCGGGTCGGCACTGAGCGTGGGCAGGTCCGGATCGGTGTGCACGTCGATCGACACGCCCAGACGCTGCGCGTCGATCTCGGCCAGGCCCACCGCGTCGGCGACGATGGCCGACACCTCGCACGGCCGCCGCTCGGGCTCGCTGCGCTTCACGAACTCCCGGATGCGGCGGATGACCTTGCCCGCGCGCTCGGCCTGGGCGGCGGTCTTGCGCAGCATCTCGAGCATCTCCTGCGCGTCGGGCGGCTGACCCTGGGCGAGCTTCGAGCGCACGCGGGCCGACAGGCCCATGCAGTAGTTGGCGATGGCGGTGAGCGGCTGGTTGAGCTCGTGGGCGAGCGACGACGCCATCTCGCCCATCGTCACCAGGCGCGACGTGCGCTGCAGTTTCTCGTCCTGCTCGCGGTGGCGCTCCTCGGCCTCGTGGCGGCGGGTCACGTCGGTGGCGACCAGCAGGCGCACGCTGCTGCCGTCGACCCATCGGATGCGGCGGGTGCGCAGCTCGAACCAGCGCCCGAGTCCGGGATGGAACACCTCGCGCGGCACCCAGCCGGCGGCGGCGCCGCCCGCCTCGAGGAGGCGCCCCAGGTCGGCGGACGCGCCGAACATGTGACGGAACATCCGGTTCGCGAACAGCGGTTCGCCCCGGGGGCCGGCGGCCGGGTCGAGCTCCCCGCTGTCCGGCAGCACCCAGATCGCGGCTTCGAGCTCGTCGAGCACGGTGGTGAACCGCTCGTGGGCTGCCGCGAGCTCCTCGCGCACGCGCTTGGGCTCGGTGATGTCGGTGATCGAGGTCATCCAGCCGGTCTGACGTCCTTCGCTGTCGACCAGCGGGGAGATGTACATGCGCGAGTCGAAGGTGCTGCCGTCCTTGCGGCGCATGCGCGTCTCGAAGCCGCTGGGCGGCGACTCGCCGCGCAGGATGGCCTGCAGGCTGGCTTCGTGGCGGGTGGTGTCCTCGTCGGGCCAGTAGGGGAAGGGCGCGACGGCGCCGATCAGTTCGTCGCGGTCGAACCCGAGCATCTCGCAGAACGCGCGGTTCACGTAGGTGATGCGACCGGTGAGGTCGAATGCGCGCATGCCGGTCAGCATGGAGTCGTCCATCGCCCGGCGGAACGCGGTCTCGGCGGCGAGCGCGCGCTCGGCCTGCTTGCGCTCGGTGATGTCGTGCGCAATGCCGTACAGGGTGGCCGTGAGCAGCTCGGGGTCGCCGCGCAGCGACCAGTGCAGCCAGCGCCAGTCCGCACCGCAGGCGAACCGGGCCTCGACGCTGCCGGTGCCGATGTCGCGTGCGCCCGCCTGCACGAGCGCGCTCTCGACCAGCGCGCGGTCATCGGGGTGCGCCAGCTCGGTGAGCGAGCGCTGCGCACCGTCGCGTCCGAACATCGCCTCGAAGGCGGGGTTCACGCGCTGCGTGCGGCCCCGGATGTCGAACACGCAGATCAGGTCCTGCGACAGGCGGAACACCCGGTCGCGCTCGGCCTCGGCCTCGATGCGGCGGCGCGAGTGGCGCCACAGCAGGCCGAGGCTGACCAGGCTGGCGCCGGACAGGCCGACCACCGCGAGCAGCAGGCTGCGTTCGACCAGCCGCGGCTGGGTGTCGAAGGCGTGCGCCTTCAGCCGGATGCCGTGGCCGGGCGGGTCGAGCGGCAGTTCGTATCCGAGGTTGGACTCGTGGATGGTGCGCGGCGACGAGCTCACCAGCAGGTTGCCGCCTTCGTCGTTGATGGTGACCTGGTACCGGTCGCGCGACTCGGGCGCGAGGATGTTGCTGAGGATGCGGTTGAGCGAGTAGCCGACGATGATCGTGCCGAGGAACGCGCCGTTGCGGATGACCGGGGCGTGCAGTTCGACCAGCAGTTCGGTGTCGGCGCCCACGAACGGCGCCGAGAAGGTGGGGCGCCGCTCCTCGCGCGCTTCGTGGAAGACCGTGTAGCCGGCCGAGTCGACGATGCGCTGGCCGGGCGTGCGGTTCATCACGTTGCTGACGCCCGCGGTGGGCAGCAGCCAGACCACACGGCGCTCCGCATCGAGGCGCGCGATGTACACCGCGTCGGGATTGCGGATCAGGAAGTCGCGGGCGCGGCCGCGCGAGTCCTCGATCTGGTCGGACAGCGCCCAATCCGACGTGGAGGCGCTGATCTCGTCCTGGTTCTGGCGCAGGCGCAGGCGCAGCGACTGCTGCGCCCATTCGACGTCGCGGTACAGGGTCTGGCGCTGCTGCTCGGCCTCGATCACGTGCAGGTACCAGAAGAAGCCGCCCATGATCAGCGCGAACAGCAGCAGTCCCGCCGCGTGCGTCAGCGTGAACCACTTGATCGCACGCAGCTCAGCGCGGGGGGAAGAACTCAGTGCCTCGGGTGTCATGGGTACCTGCTGCAGCGAGTTTAGGGGGGGCAAGGACCTGCGTCCATGCGCGACTACCCGGGGGGCTGGCGATGGGGTCGTCGGGTGCACGCCGGTGCGCAGGATTGGCATGCGTTTCCACTGGTATTCTGCGATATGAAATAGTATTGCGTAATGTGCGAGTTTTTCTTGTCTTCGCTGCCGCCCCTCTCTAGAATCGTCCGCACCAAGCGCGTCGAATCCCTGGAAGGAGACCAACATGTCCGCGGTTCCGAACACGATTCCTCCTGCCGGCGACGACCGTGACGTCGATCCGGTCGAAACGCGGGAATGGATCGACGCGCTCGAGGCGGTCATCGACCGCGAAGGCCCCGAGCGCGCGCACTTCCTGCTCGAATCCCTGATCGAGAAGGCGCGGCGTTCCGGCGGCTACATCCCGTTCTCCGCCAACACCGCGTACATCAACACCATCCCGCCCGCACTCGAGGAGCGTTCGCCCGGCAACGCCGAGTACGAGGAGCGCATCCGCTCGTTCATCCGCTGGAACGCGATGGCGATGGTGGTGCGCGCGAACCGGCTCGACCCGCCCGACGGCGGCGACCTGGGCGGCCACATCGCGTCGTTCGCGTCGCTGGCCACGATGATCGGCGCCGGCATGAACCACTTCTGGCATGCGCCCCACGAAGGGCATGGCGGCGACCTGGTGTACTTCCAGGGCCACTCCGCGCCGGGCATCTACGGCCGCGCGTTCCTCGAAGGACGGCTCACCGAGGAGCAGCTCGCCAACTTCCGGCAGGAGGTCGACGGCAAGGGCCTCTCGTCCTACCCGCATCCCAAGCTGATGCCGGACTTCTGGCAGTTCCCCACCGTGTCGATGGGCCTGGGGCCGCTGATGGCCATCTACCAGGCGCGCTTCCTCAAGTACCTGCACGCACGCGGCATCGCCGACACCGCCAACCGCAAGGTGTGGGTGTTCTGCGGCGACGGCGAGATGGACGAGCCGGAGTCCCTGGGCGCGATCAGCCTGGCGGCCCGCGAGAAGCTCGACAACCTGATCTTCGTCGTCAACTGCAACCTGCAGCGTCTCGACGGTCCGGTGCGCGGCAACGGCAAGATCGTCCAGGAACTCGAAGGCGAGTTCCGCGGCTCGGGCTGGAACGTCATCAAGCTGCTCTGGGGCTCCTACTGGGATCCGCTGCTCGCGCGCGACAAGGAGGGCCTGCTGCAGCGGATCATGGAGGAGACCGTCGACGGCGAGTACCAGGCGTACAAGGCCAACGACGGCGCGTACGTGCGCAAGCACTTCTTCGGCAAGCATCCGAAGCTGCTCGAGCTCGTGTCGCGCATGACCGACGACGACATCTGGCGCCTGAACCGCGGCGGTCACGACCCGCACAAGGTGTACACGGCGTTCTCGGCGGCCGTGCGTCACACCGGACAGCCCACGGTCATCCTCGCCAAGACGGTGAAGGGCTACGGCATGGGGCGGGTGGGCGAGGCCAAGAATCCCACGCACCAGCTCAAGAAGCTCGACGGCGACACGATCCGCGAGTTCCGCGACCGCTTCGCCATCCCGATCCCCGACGACAAGCTCGAAGCGCTGCCGTTCTTCAAGCCGTCGGAAGACACGCCCGAGATGAAGTACATGCACGAGCGGCGCCGTGCGCTCGGCGGCTATCTGCCGCAGCGCCGTCGCGTCGCCGACGAGCGCTTCGACGTGCCCGACCTGTCGGTGTTCCAGTCCGTGCTCGAGCCGACCGCGGCCGGGCGCGAGATCTCCACCACGCAGGCCTTTGTGCGCATCCTCACCCAGCTGATCCGCGACAAGTCGCTCGGACCGCGCGTGGTGCCGATCGTGCCCGACGAGGCGCGCACCTTCGGCATGGAGGGCATGTTCCGCCAGCTCGGCATCTATGCGCCCGAAGGGCAGAAGTACACACCGGTCGACAAGGACCAGGTGATGTACTACCGCGAGGACAAGGCCGGCCAGATCCTCGAGGAGGGCATCAACGAGGCGGGCGCGTTCAGTTCGTGGATCGCGGCGGCCACGTCGTACTCGACGAACAACCGCATCATGGTGCCGTTCTACATCTACTACTCGATGTTCGGCTTCCAGCGCGTCGGCGATCTCGCCTGGGCGGCCGGCGACATGCAGGCGCGCGGCTTCCTGCTGGGGGGCACGGCCGGGCGCACCACGCTCAACGGCGAGGGGCTGCAGCACGAGGACGGGCACAGCCACGTGCTGGCCTCGACGATCCCGAACTGCGTGTCCTACGACCCGGCGTTTGCGCACGAGCTCGCGGTGATCATCCAGGACGGTCTGCGCCGCATGGTCGGCGAGCAGGAGAACGTCTTCTACTACATCACCGTGATGAACGAGAACTACGCGCATCCCGGCCTGCGCAAGGGCGACGAGGAGGGCATCAAGCGCGGCATGTACCTGCTGCGGCCGGGGCAGGCCGGCACGCATCGCGTGCAGCTGCTGGGCTCGGGCACGATCCTGCGCGAGGTGCTGGCGGCCGCCGAGCTGCTCGAGCACGACTGGCACGTCGGGGCCGACGTCTGGAGCGTGACCAGCTTCACCGAGCTGCGGCGCGACGGGCTCGACTGCGACCGGCACAACCTGCTGCATCCCACCGCGAAGCCGAAGGTGCCGTTCGTGCGTGCGCAGCTCGAGTCCCACCCCGGCCCGGTGGTGGCGTCGACCGACTACATGAAGCTGTTCGCCGACCAGATCCGCCCGTTCCTGCCGCGCGGCCGCGACTACCGCGTGCTGGGCACCGACGGGTTCGGGCGCTCCGACTTCCGCGCGAAGCTGCGCGAGCACTTCGAGGTGAACCGGCACTTCGTCGTGCTGGCCGCGCTCAAGGCGCTGGCCGACGAGGGTGCGATCCCCCAGAAGACGGTGGCCAAGGCGATCGCCAAGTACGGCATCGATCCCGACAAGTCCAACCCGCACACCGCCTGAGGCACCGCAGATGAGTGAAGTCGTGGAAATCAAGGTGCCCGACATCGGGGACTTCGACGCGGTCGAGGTCATCGAGATCCTCGTCAGGCCGGGCGACGTCGTGCGCGCCGAGCAGTCGCTGATCACGGTCGAGTCCGACAAGGCGTCGATGGAGATCCCGAGTGCTGCGGCCGGTGTCGTGCGCGAGCTGCGCGTCGCGCTGGGCGACAAGGTGGCGCAGGGCTCGGTGGTCCTGATGCTGGAGACGGCGGATGGGGGGGCGGGCGCCGATCCCTCTGCGCCGGTCGCGACCGCGGCTGCGGCCGTGCCTGCCGCTGCCGCTGCCGTCCCCGCCGCCGCTGCAGAGAGGGCCGTCGCGTCCGCCGCTGCGGCCGCCGCCCCGATGACCGCCGGTGCGGCCGACCGCGCGACGGTGTCGGCCCCGACGCCGGAGCCCGAGCCCGCGCCCGCGCCGGCACCGCCCGTGGCCTTGCCCGAGGCCGTGCAGCGCACCCATCCGGTGCCGGCCGCGCTGCACGTCGTCGACGACAATGCCGTCAAGCCGCACGCGTCGCCATCGGTGCGCAAGTTCGCGCGCGAGCTCGGCGTCGACCTCGCACAGGTCCGCGGCACGGGCCCCAAGCTCAGGATCACGCCCGAGGACGTGCGCGCGTACGTGAAGGGCATGATCGCGCAGGCCAGCGCGGCCCCGGCGCCGGCGGCGCCCGCGGCCGACGGCGGTGCGGCCCTCGGGCTGATTCCCTGGCCGAAGGTCGACTTCGCGCGTTTCGGTCCGATCGAGCGCACGGCGCTGTCGCGCATCCGCCGCGTGTCGGGTGCGAACCTGCACCGCAACTGGGTGATGATTCCGCACGTCACCAACCACGAGGACGCCGACATCACCGAGCTCGAGGCCTTCCGGGTCAGGCTCAACGCGGAGCAGGGCGCGGGCGGGGTGAAGGTGACGATGCTCGCGTTCCTCATCAAGGCGTGCGTGTCGGCGCTCAAGCGCTTTCCCGACTTCAACGCGTCGCTCGACGGCGACAGCCTCGTCTACAAGCGCTACTGGCACATCGGCTTCGCGGCCGACACGCCCAACGGGCTGGTGGTGCCGGTGATCCGCGACGCCGACACCAAGGGCGTGCTGCAACTGGCCGCGGAGATGGGCGAGCTGTCGAAGAAGGCCCGTGACGGGAAGCTCTCGCCGGCCGACATGCAGGGCGGCACGTTCTCGATCTCCAGCCTGGGCGGCATCGGCGGCACGTCGTTCACGCCGATCGTGAATGCGCCCGAGGTTGCGATCCTCGGCGTCAGCCGGGCGGCACGCAGGCCGGTGTGGGACGAGACGCAGGACGCCTTCGTGCCGCGGCTGATTCTGCCGCTGTCGCTGTCGTACGACCACCGCGTGATCGACGGCGCCGCGGCCGCGCGCTTCAACGCCCACCTCGCGCAGATGCTCGGCGACTTCCGCCGCGCCATCCTCTGAACGCGGGTGTCGCCGCAGCGGCTGCGCGACCGATCGCTCCCTCCGCATCCATCCGCGCCCGGCGCCGCGCCATCACGATGACGCGCCGGGCGGCAAGGGCACAGCATGAGCCAGTTGATTGAAGTGAAGGTTCCCGACATCGGCGACTTCGACGCGGTCGAGGTGATCGAGATCCTGGTCCGGCCCGGCGCCGAGGTGGCGGCCGAGCAGTCGCTGATCACCGTCGAGTCGGACAAGGCGTCGATGGAGATCCCGTGTCCGGTGGCCGGGGTGGTGCGCGAACTGCGGGTCGCCCTGGGCGACAAGGTCGCGCAAGGCAGTGCGATCCTGATGCTCGAGCCGTCGGATGCCGCCGGTGCGGCGGCGCCCGGTGCGGCGGCTGGCGGCACGACCGCCGTCGCGGCGGGCGTGTCGGGTGCGGCTGCGGCGTCGCCGCCTGCCGTCGACGTGTCGGCCGCAACCGCGCCTGCCGCAGCCGCACATGCTGCAGCCGCACCTGGGACCGCACCTGCTGGCGCCGCAACTGCCGCCGCCGCGCCGACCGGCGCCGCAGCGGCCCCGTCCGCGGCACCCGCGCCCGGCGTCACCCCATGGACCGGCACGCCCGACCTGCGCTGCGATCTGCTCGTGCTGGGCGGCGGGCCCGGCGGCTATTCGGCGGCCTTCCGCGCTGCCGACCTCGGCATCGACACGGTGATCGTCGAGCGCTATGCAACGCTGGGCGGCGTCTGCCTGAACGTCGGCTGCATCCCCTCCAAGGCGCTGCTGCACACGGCGGCCGTCATCGACGAGGCCCGGGCGATGGCGGCGCACGGCGTGTCGTTCGGCGCCCCGACCATCGATCTCGACGCGTTGCGGGCCTGGAAGGACAAGGTCGTCCACAAGCTGACCAACGGGCTGGCCACGATGGCGCGGACCCGCAAGGTGCGCGTGGTGCGCGGTGTCGGCCGCTTCCTCGACGACCATCATCTCGAGGTGGAACTCACCGAGGGCTCGGGGCAGGCGCGGACCGGCGCGACGTCGGTGGTGCGCTTCGAGCGCGCGATCATCGCCGCCGGCAGCCAGGCGGTCCGCCTGCCGTTCCTGCCCGGCGATCCGCGCATCGTCGACGCCACCGGTGCGCTGGCGCTGACGTCGATCCCGGCGCGCATGCTGGTGATCGGCGGGGGCATCATCGGTCTCGAGATGGGCACCGTCTACGCCGCGCTGGGTGCGCAGGTGGACGTGGTCGAGATGCAGGACGGGTTGATGGCCGGCGCCGATCGCGACCTGGTCCGCGTCTGGCAGCGGCACAACGCGAAACGCTTCGCACGCGTGATGCTCCAGACGCGCACCGTGCGCGCCGAGGCGCATGCCGAAGGCATCGATGTCTGGTTCGACGGTGCGCAGGCGCCCGACGGGCCGCAGCGATACGACCTGGTGCTGTGCGCGGTCGGACGCACTCCCAACGGTGCCCGCATCGGCGCCGAGCGCGCCGGCGTGCAGGTGGATGCGCGCGGGTTCGTTCCCGTCGACCGGCAGCTGCGCACCAACGTGCCGCACATCCACGCGATCGGTGATCTGGTCGGCCAGCCGATGCTCGCGCACAAGGCCGTGCACGAAGGACACGTGGCCGCCGAGGCCGTGGCCGGACACAAGAGCTTCTTCGATGCCCGCGTGATTCCGTCGGTGGCGTACACCGACCCGGAGGTGGCCTGGGTGGGCGTGACGGAGGACGAGGCGAAGTCGCGCGGACTCGAAGTCGGCAAGGGTGTCTTCCCCTGGTCCGCGTCGGGACGCGCGATCGCCAACGGGCGCGACGAAGGGTTCACGAAACTGCTGTTCGATGCGCAGACGCACCGCATCGTCGGCGGTGGTATCGTCGGGCCCAGCGCGGGCGACATGATCGGCGAGGTCGCCCTGGCGATCGAGATGGGGGCCGACTGCGTCGACATCGGGCGCACGATCCACCCGCATCCGACGCTGGGCGAATCCATCGGGCTGGCCGCCGAGGTGTTCGAGGGCGTGTGCACGGACGTGGCGCCACCGCGCAAGCGCTGAGCCCGATCTTGAGCCGGGCCGCTTCTGCGCCCATCCTGCGTTCCACAGACTCCTGAACCTGCTCACCGCACCACCGATGAACGATCTCCAGACCCCCTTCAGCCAGGCGACCGCCGTCGTGCGACCCGACTGGATCGACAACAACGGCCACATGAACGTGGGGTACTACCACGTCGTGTTCGACATCGCGGCCGAGCCCTTCTTCGAATGGCTGGGCCTGACCCGTGCGTTCCGTGTCGAACACGGCTCCTCGACCTTCGCGCTCGAGTCGCATCTCAACTTCATGCGCGAGGTGAAGGAGGGCGACCCGCTGCGCTTCGAGGCGCGCCTGCTCGACTTCGACCACAAGCGCATCCACTTCTACCAGGAGATGTTCCACGCCACCGAGGGCTACCTCGCCGCGACCTACGAGTCGCTGTCGGTGCACGTGGACATGGCGCAGCGACGCACGGCACCGATGCCCGAGGTGCTCTCGGCGCGGCTCGCGCAGGTGATGAAGGCGCACGCGTCGCTGCCGCGGCCGTGGCAGATCGGGCACGTGATCTCGGCACACCCGAAGCGCTGAGTCCGGGCGCGCCGGATCGAGCGGCGCTTCAGGCGGCCGCTCGGAATCCTTATTGCTTCGTGGCCTCCGGCGCCTTGGCGTCGTCGGCCCCCTTCGTGCCGTCGGCGCGCTTCATGTCCTCGGCGCCCTTTGCGCCGCCGGGCGTCGGGGCCGGCGCATCCTTCTTCTCGTCCTCGATCTGCTGCTCGAGCAGCTTGCCGAGCTCGTCGTCGGCCGTCTCAGGTTCGTCGCCCGCCTTTTCGTCCGCGGGCAGTTCGATCTTCACCTTGTCGAGGTCGACGTCGACCTTCTCGTCGAGCCAGCTGGTGACCATGCCCGGCCAGAAGATGAGGATCGCCACCAGCAGCAGCTGCAGGATCACCCACGGGATCGCCCCGAGGTAGATGTCGGAGCTCTTGACCTCCTTCGGTGCGATGCCGCGCAGATAGAAGAGCGCGAAGCCGAACGGCGGGTGCATGAACGAGGTCTGCATGTTCACGCACAGCAGAACGCCGAACCACACCAGGTCGATGCCCAGCTTGTCGGCCACCGGCGCGAGCAGCGGGATGATGATGAAGGCGATCTCGAAGAAGTCGAGGAAGAAGGCGAGGAAGAACACGAACAGGTTCACGACGATCAGGAAGCCCGTCGCCGTGCCGCCGGTCATGCTGATCAGCATGTGCTCGATCCAGATGCCGCCGTCGACGCCCTGGAACACGAGCGAGAACACGGTCGATCCGATCAGGATGAAGATCACCATCGCCGTGATGCGTGCGGTGGATTCCATGCCCTGCCGCACCAGCGTCCAGCTCAGGCGCTTGTGCATCGCGGCCAGCACCATCGCGCCCACCGCGCCCATCGCACCGGCTTCGGTCGGCGTGGCCAGGCCCATGAAGATGGTGCCCAGCACGAGGAAGATGAGCACGATGGACGGCACCATGCCCCACAGCACCTTCCTCCAGAGCGCCCAGCCGTGGAGCGTGCGCGCTTCGGGGGGAAGCGGCGGCATGTAGTGCGGCTTCACGATCGACAGCACGACGATGTACAGGATGAAGATCAGCGTCTGCGCGATCGACGGGCCGATGGCGCCCAGGTACATGTCGCCGACCGAGCGGCCGAGCTGGTCGGCCAGCACGACCAGCACCAGCGACGGCGGGATCACCTGGGTGATCGTGCCCGAGGCGGCGATCACTCCGGTGGCCAGCCGCATGTTGTAGCCGTAGCGCATCATGATCGGCAGCGAGATCACGCCCATCGCGATCACCGAGGCGGCCACCGTGCCGGTGATCGCCCCGAGGATGGCGCCCACGATGATGACCGCGTAGGCGAGGCCGCCGGGGATCGTGCCGAACAGCTGCCCCGTGCCCTCGAGCAGGTCTTCGGCCAGCCCGCAGCGTTCCAGCAGCGCGCCCATGAAGGTGAAGAACGGGATGGCGAGCAGCAGGTCGTTCGACAGGATCCCGAACACCCGCAACGGCAGGTTCGCCATGTACTGCGCAGGGAAGAACCCGAGCTCGATGGAGACGAAGCCGGCGAACAGGCCCAGGGCCGACAGGGAGAAGGCGACCGGAAAACCGATCAGCATCACCACCACGAGGCTCCCGAACATGATCGGGGCCATGTTTTGCATCGTGATCATCGTGAAGAGGTCGCTCGAATCGGAACGGCGCGCGTCATGGCTCGACGCGCATCACGGGAGGGGCGCGTCACTGGAGGGGGCGCATCACTGGAGGGGGCACGTCACTGGAGGGGACGCTCGTAGTGCAGGTCCATCTGGTACTCGCCGCGCAGGAAGGCGACCCGCTTGATGATCTCGGAGACGCCCTGCAGCGACAGCAGGGCGAATCCAACCGGCATCGTCAGCTTGATCGGCCAGCGCACGAGCCCGCCGGCGTTGCTGGACATCTCGTTCTGGACGTAGGCGTCCACGAACCAGGGCCAGGACATCCACACCATCAGCAGCGCGCCCGGCATGAGGAAGAAGATCATGCCGAACAGGTCGATCCTGGCCTTGGTGATGCCCGAGCGGCCCCCGTAGAGCACGTCGACGCGCACGTGCTCGTTGAGCTTCAGCACGTACGAGGCGCCCAGCATCACCGTCACGGCGAACAGGTACCACTGCAGTTCGAGCCAGGCGTTCGAGCTGGTGTCGAGCGAGTACCGGATCATCGCGTTGCCCGCGGAGACCATGCACGAGACGAACACGGCCCAGACCGCCAGAACGCCGATGCGTTCGTTGAGCCGGTCGATGGCATGCGCCAGTTTGAGAAGGGAGTTCACGGTCATCAGTAACCTTGATACGAACAAGGTTACTCCACGCGGCCGGGACCGTGATGCCCTTCATCCAATGCGCGACATCGGGAATACCCGAGCGCACGAGCGCGGGACTCCGCTTTGGCGGGAATCGCATGCACGGGGGGCGCTGCCCGGCCCCCGCGCCGAGGCTCAGTTCTTCTTCTCGCCGTCCGAGGCGGCCGGAGCGGCGTCCGATTTCCCTTCGCTCGTGCCGTAGCCGGCACCGAAGGGCTTCTCGTCCTCTTCGTTTTCGTCCTTCTGGTCCTCGCCGTCGCTCGGCAGTTCGATCTTGATGTCGGAGGCGTCGATCTTCTTGCCGCCATCGATCGCATTGGTGACGATGCCCGGCCAAGTCCAGATCACCGCGAGCATCACGAGCTGCAGGATCACGAACGGCACGGAGCCGCGGTAGATCTGCCCCGTGGTGACGCGCGCGACCACCTTCTTCGTCACCTTGTCCGCGTAATCCGCTGCCGGTGCGACGCTGCGCAGGTAGAACAGCGCGAAGCCGAACGGCGGTGTCAGGAACGAGGTCTGCAGGTTCATCGCGATCATCACGCCGAACCAGATCAGGTCGACGTCGAGCTTCTCCGCGACCGGCACCAGCAGCGGGATCAGGATGAAGGCGATCTCGAAGAAGTCGAGGAATGCGCCCAGCACGAAGATCAGTGCGTTGACCACGAACAGGAACCCGAACTGGCCCCCCGGCAGCTTGTCGAACAGGTGCTCGACCCAGATCGGCCCGTCGATGCCCTGGAACGTGAGGCTGAACACGGTCGAGCCGACGAGCACGAAGATCACGAAGCTCGACAGCTTCGCGGTCGAGTTCAGGGCCTGCTTGGTCAGGTTGAAATCGAGCTTGCCGCGCGACACCGCCATGATCAGCGCACCGACGGCGCCCATCGCACCGCCTTCGGTGGGCGTGGCCACGCCCAGGAAGATCGTGCCCAGCACCAGGAAGATCAGCGCGAGCGGCGGGATCAGCACGAAGGTGACCCGTTCGGCGATGCGCGAGAACAGGTTCAGCCGGAGCATGCGGCTGATCGCGGCCAGCAGCCAGGCGCTCAGCACGCCCGCGGCGAGCGCCATCACGATCGTCTCGTCGGTGGGCTGCGCCTGCGGCTCGGCGCCCTTGAGCCAGCCGATGATCTCGGGGTAGAACTTGCCGAACACGACCCCGATGGCGATCGACACCACCGCCAGCACGGTGAGCGAGCGCGAGCCGGACGCGCCGTTCGGCTCGCGGTAGATGCGGGCCTCGAGCGGCAGTGCCGGCACCCACGACGGCTTGACGATCGCGATCACCGCGATGAACAAGCAGTACACGCCGACCAGCATGAACCCCGGGACGAACGCGCCCGCATACATGTCGCCGACCGAGCGCCCGAGCTGGTCGGCCAGCACGATCAGCACCAGCGATGGCGGAATGATCTGCGCGAGCGTGCCGGACGCGGTGATCGCCCCGGCGGCGATCTCCCGGTTGTAGCCGTAGCGCAGCATGATGGGCAGCGAGATCAGGCCCATGGAGATCACCGAGGCGGCCACCACGCCGGTGGTGGCGGCCAGCATCGCGCCGACCAGGATCACGGCGATCACGACTCCGCCGCGCACGGCGCCGAACACCTGGCCAACGGTCTCGAGCAGGTCTTCGGCCATGCCGCTGCGTTCGAGGATCAGGCCCATGAACGTGAAGAACGGGATGGCCAGCAGCGTCTCGTTCTGCATGATGCCGACCAGGCGCAGCGACAGCGCCTGCAGCAGCGACACCGGCAGCATGCCGAGCTCGACGCCGATGAAGCCGAAGAACATGCCGCAGGCGGCGAGGCTGAACGCGACCGGGAACCCCGTCAGCAGGAACACGATCAGCGAGCCGAACATGATCGGCGCGAGATTGGCTTCGAACCAGCTCATGCCTGCTCCCGCGCGGCCGCTTCGCGGCGAAGGTCGTCGGCCAGTGCGTCACTGTCCTTGCGCTGCTGCACGGCCAATTGGGGGTCGGGTCCGACCCCCCGCAGGAACGCGATGCGCTTGATGATTTCCGACACCGCCTGCAGCCCCAGCAGCAGGAACCCCAGCGGCATCATCAGATACGACGGCCAGCGGATCAGGCCGCCGGCATTGGTCGACATCTCTCCGGTCTGGTAGGCCGTCCACGTCAGCGGCACGGTCAGCCACATGATGTAGACGCTGAGCGGAATCACGAACACGAGCAGCCCGATGATGTCGATCCAGATCTGCGTGCGCCGCGACAGCGACTGCGAGACCACGTCGATGCGCACGTGCTCGTTGAGCAGCATCACGTGCCCCGCACCGAGCAGGAAGACGGCGGCGAACAGATACCACTGCACTTCGAGGAACGCGTTCGAGCTCATGCTGAACGTCTTGCGCACCAGCGCGTTTGCCGCACTGATGACGACTGCGGCGAACACGAGCCAGAACAGCCCCTTGCCCACCTTCAGGTTGAGCGCATCGATCGCGCGCGTCAGTTTCAACAAGCCGTTCACGGCCGCCCCCCCGATTGCATCTGTTGCGTCAGAACTGTTGCTTTATGGTTGCGCGCTTGGCGCACGGTGGAGCGCGGGCCCCTTCCTCCGAGCCGGGCGATTATAGAGGAGCGGATCTCGCCGGCACGTCGGCCACGACGCCGTGCGTGCTAGGGATTGCACTAGCGCGGGCGACCGGAAACGCCGCGCAGCGCGCGCGGTGCTCGGAATGGAAAGGCCCCGCCGGGGCGGGGCCTTTCGGGCATCACGCGAAGGTCCGTGCTGCGATCAGCCGCCGCGCCGCACTTGCGCCATGAAGTCGTCGAACGTGTTCTCGTTGACGCGGAACCAGGCGATCTGATCGCGCTGGAACCCGAAGTAGTGGTCGTGGATCTTCTTGAAGTCGGCGCTCTTGGCCGACAGGTCGGCGTAGACCTCCTGGGCCGCCTTGTACGAGGCTTCCATCACGGCGTTGGGGAAGCGCTTGAGCTGCACGCCACCGCCGATCAGGCGCTTGAGCGCCGCTGCATTCAGCGCGTCGTAGCGCGACATCATGTAGGCGTTGCCTTCCTCGCACGCGGCCTCCAGGATCGCCTTGTACTCCGGCGGCAGCGAGGCCATCGCCTTGGTGTTGACCAGCGAGTGCAGCGCCGGGCCGCCTTCCCAGAAACCCGGGTAGTAGTAGTACTTGGCGACCTTCTGGAAGCCGAGCTTCTCGTCGTCGTGCGGGACGGTCCATTCGGCCGCGTCGATCGCGCCCTTCTCGAGCGACGAGTAGATGTCGCCGGCCGCCAGCTGCTGCGGCACCACGCCGAGCTTGGCCAGCATCATGCCGGCGACGCCCGCGATCCGGAACTTGAGGCCCTTCAGGTCGTCGAGGCCGTTGATCTCCTTGCGGAACCAGCCGCCCATCTGTGCGCCGGTGTTGCCGGTGAGCAGCGCGTGCACGCCGAACTTGCCGGTCGTGAACTCATTGAACAGCTTGTCGCCGCCGCCCTGATGCCACCAGGCGTTGTACTGGCGGGCGTTCAGGCCGAACGGGACAGCCGTGCCGAGCGCCCAGGTCGGCTCCTTGCCGAAGAAGTAATAAACGGCCGTGTGGCCCATCTCGACCGTGCCGTTCTGCACGGCGTCGAGCACCTGCAGGCCCGGGACGATCTCGCCCGCGGCGTGCACCGAGATCTGGAACTTGCCGCCGGTCATGGCCGACACGCGACGCGACACGACCTCGCCCGCGCCGAAGATTGCGTCCAGGCTCTTCGGGAAGCTGGAGGCCAGGCGCCAGCGGATCTGGGGCTGCGCGCTGACGATGGCGGGCGCGCCTGCGATGGTGCC
>JAKOZZ010000418.1 GCA_029779755.1 Pseudomonadota bacterium | reverse complement strand
CATCGACCGCCGCGACCAGGGCGCGGAACCGCTGCGCATCGGGCAGCACCTTGGCATCCGCATACCCGATCATGCGACGCGCGACGATCCGCTCGTCGATCCCGAAGGCCGCCCCCAGCGCCCTCGTGACCGTCTGGCGCGACACGCCGACGCGGAACCCGCCGGTGATCAGCTTGTTCATCACGTAGCGCCCGGACGGGTCGAGCCGCGCCCAGCAGGCGTGCAGGCGCGCCGCGACCTCGTCCGCCGGCGCGTCGCGCAACGGCAGCAGGTGCTCGTGCATCCACTGCGCCAGCCCCGCGGTGTCGTGCGCCTGCGCGGCGGGCAGCAGGTGGGCGATGGTCTCGGCCAGGTCGCCCACCGCCTGGTAGCACTCCTCGAACAGCCAGTCGGGGATCGCGGCGGCCGCGCACACCGCCGCGCGCAGCGTACGGGCAGGCACGCTGCGCCGGGGCCGCCCGCCGGCCAGGAAGTACACGGCCCAGGCGGCGTCCTCGGCGGGCGCCGCGCGCAGGTAGTCCGTCAGCACGCCCCGCTTGTGGCGGGTCGACGTCGAGGCATCCAGTGCGGCGTAGAGCGCTGCGAACCGCTGCATTGCGAACGATGCCCCGTGCGTTCCGGTCAGTCGGCGGCCGACCGCCGGGGGGCGGCGGGCGGGAGGGATCCGGCCTGCGCGGTGGGCGCGGTGGGCGCGGCGGGCTCGATGGGCGCGTCGGGCGCGTCGGGCGCCGTCGCGGCGCCGTCCTCGCCGGTGAACTCGGTCTCGAACGCGTGGGCGTCGCGCCCCTGTTCGCGCAGCCACCGCACCATCACCGCCACCTGGCCGTGCGTGACGAACACGCGCTGCGCGCCGCTGTCGCGCACCGCCTGCTGCAGCCCGGGCCAGTCGGCGTGGTCGGACATCACGAACCCGCGGTCGACCCCGCGCCGCCGCCGGGCGCCGCGCAGCGCCATCCAGCCCGAGGCGAAAGCGTCGCTGTATTCGCCGAAGCGGCGCAGCCACGTAGTGCCCGCCGCCGACGGCGGGGCCAGCACCAGCGCACGGCGCAGGTCGGCGCGGTCGGTGACCTCGCTGACCAGCCGCGTGGACGGCAGGCGCACGCCCGACGCCCGGTGCGCGGCGTTGAGGGCCTCGACCGCTCCGTGGCAGACGATCGGACCGATCGAGGCCTCGACGCCCGCCAGCAGGCGCTGGGCCTTGCCGAACGCATAGCAGTACAGCACGCTCGCCCGTCCGGCCGCGGCGTTGTCGTGCCACCAGCGGTCGACGTCGGCGAACACCTGCGCCTGCGGCTGCCACCGGTAGACCGGCAGGCCGAACGTCGACTCGGTGACGAAGGTGTCGCAGCGCACCGGCTCGAACCCCGCGCAGACGCCGTCGTGTTCGACCTTGTAGTCGCCCGACACCACCCAGACTTCGCCGCGATGCTCGAGGCGGATCTGCGCCGAGCCGAGCACGTGCCCGGCGGGGTGGAACGACACCGTGACGTCGCCGATGCGCAGGCGCCGGCCATAGTCCAGGCCCTGCAGGTCGATGGCGCCGAGCCGCGCGCGCAGCACCCGCTCGCCCGGCGTGGCGGCAAGGTAGTGCGCGTGACCGGTGCGCGCGTGGTCGGCGTGGGCGTGCGTGATCAGCGCGCGCTCCACCGGCCGCCACGGGTCGATGAAGAAGCCGCCGGCGGCGCAGTACAGGCCTTCCGGACGCACGCGCAGCAGCGCATCCGCGCCGCCTGCGCCGTCTGCGACGGCCACGCCATCCACACCCTGCGCGTCGCCCACGTCAGTACCCCGCGCCCGCGCCGCTGATGGCGACGCCGATGCGCAGCAGCAGGAACGCGGCGCTGTTCATCAGCCGCACCGGCAGCGAGCGCCGCGCGTGACGCTGGAGGACCACCGGCACGCCCCCGGTCTCCACGGCGGCGTCGATGCGCGTGCGCAGCGCCTGTGCGAAGCCCGCGTCGTCGATCATCACGTTGGCCTCGCGCGCCAGCAGCAGCGAGAAGGGGTCGATGTTCGACGACCCGACGGTCGACCAGTCGTCGATCACCGCGACCTTGGCATGCAGGAAGCTGCGTCGGTACTCGACGATCTCGATGCCGGCGCGCAGCAGCTCCTCGTACAGCGCCTGGGACGCATAGTGCTGCAGCCGGTACTCGACGCGGCCCTGCAGCAGCAGACGCACGCGCACGCCGCGGGCGGCAGCCTCGAGCAGCGCGCGCCGCATCCGCACACCGGGGAAGAAATAGGCGTTGGCGATCACCACGCTGCGCCGGGCGCCGCGGATCGCCTCGAGGTACTGCTGCTCGATCGTGCGACGGAACCGGAAGTTGTCGCGCAGCACCAGCATCGCGCGCAGCGCGCCGGCCTCGGTGACCTCGCTGACGACGTCGGCGGGCGCGTGCACGCGCATCCGCGTCACCGACCGCAGGCGCCCCAGCGTGCGGTTCACGGTGCTCAGCTCCCACCACATGCGATGCATCGCGAGGTTCGCCTGCGCCACCAGCGGCCCGCGCACGCACACCGCGAAGTCGAAGCGCGGGGCGTCCAGCGCGCCGTGATTGGGGTCGACGAAGTCGTCGAGCAGGTTGATGCCGCCGACGAACACCATGCGCCCGTCGACGACCGCCAGCTTGCGGTGCAGGCGGCGCAGCCGGGTGCGGCTCAGGCTGAAGCGGCCGCGCTCGGGCCGGAACACCTCGATGCGCGTGTGTCCGAGCAGACGCCTGAGTGCCGGCGCGATCGTGTGCGTGCCGAAGCCGTCGACGATCAGGTGGGTGCGCACGCCGCGGGCGGCCGCCTCGCCCAGCGCGGCGGCGATGCGTCGCCCGCTCGGGTCGTCGTGGAAGATGTAGGTCTCGACCGAGACCTCGCGCTTCGCCTGCGCGATCGCCGCCTCGAGCGCGGGGAAGAACTCTCCGCCGCCCTCCAGGAGTTCGATGGCGTGGCCGGGCTGCCACTGCGGGGCCAGGCTGTGGTGCCAGGCCAGGCGCAGCAGGCGCGGCTTCGCGGCGCGCGCGGGCTCGGCGCTCAGGCCTTCAGCGTCAGGTCCGCGATCAGCGGGCTGTGGTCGGACAGCTTCGCCCACTCGGCGCCTCCCAGCACGTGCGCGGAGCGGACTTCGAATCCGCGCGTGTAGATGCGATCCATGCGCAGCCAGGGCACCAGCGCCGGAAACGTGCGTGCCGTGCGCACCATGCGCGGCATGCGCTGCCTGACGGGGTCGCCGCCCGGCTCGGCCGCGGCCATGCGGTCGCGCACGAAGTGCGCAACGCGCCCGATGCGCCCCTTGGGCCGCACCGCGTCGAACACCTCCTGCACCTGAAGCCGCTCGCACAGCTGGGCCGACA
>JAKOZZ010000416.1 GCA_029779755.1 Pseudomonadota bacterium | reverse complement strand
CATCGACCGGGACGGCCGCGTGGTGGGCGTGCAGGCCGGCACGTTCATGGAGCCGGTGATGAAGGCCACGCTCAAGCACGCCGAGCTGGTGGCCGTGCGTCCGCCGAACACGCGCGAGCGCGAGCTGCAGGCCGGCCGCATCGACGTGTTCATGACCGACTTCCCGTACAGCCGGCGCGTGCTCGAGAACGCCGACTGGGCCACGGTGCTCGCGCCGCTGCGCCCGGTGAACCCGCTCGGCTACGCGTACGCCGTCGCACCGGGCGACGACGCGTGGCATGCCCGCGTCGATCGCTTCGTCGCCGAGATCAAGCGCGACGGCCGGCTGATGGCGGCGGCGCGCGCGCACAGGCTCGATCCGATCGTCGTCCCGCAATGACGTTCGCCCGGTGGCTGCGCCGGATCGGCGCGCCGCTCCCGCGCCTCGAGGCCCTGATCCGGTTCGCGGCGGTCGCGCTGATCGCGATCGTCGGACTGGCCACCGTCGCGCACGTGCAGCAGCTGAGGGCAAGCGCACTCGCCGAAGCCGACAGCCGCCTGCGCACGCTGTCGCGCATGCTGTCCAAGGAGCTCGACCGCACGCTGGGCACGATGCAGTCGGTGCTCGAACGCGCGGAACAGGCGTCGCTGCGGGCTCCCGGCGAGGACGCCATGCAGGTGCAGCACCGACTCGAAGCCCTGCTGCAGCACAGCCCGCTGCTGCGCGAGCTCGCCGTCATCGACGGCCGCGGACGCGTGGTCGCGAGCTCCAACCCGCGCAGCGTCGGCGTGTCGGTCAGCGGCTACGACTTCGCGGCGCCGCGGCTGGACCCCCTGCACGTCGGCGAGGCCTCGGCCGGCCGCAGCTTCGACCGCGACGGCAGCGCCCGTCAGGGCACGCGGTTCGCGCGTGACGGATTCATCACCGTGACCCGGCAGGCCGTCGCCCGCGGCGAGCGCATGGTCGCGGTGATCGGATCCGACAGCCTGATCAACGAGCTGCGCTTCCTGGCCGCCGAGGACATCGAGACCCTCGGCGTGTATCGCTATGACGGCCGCGCGCTTGCGGTCTCCGAGCAGACGCTGCTGGAGCGCACGACCGCCCACCCGATCTTCCGCGACTTCATCCCCGAGCGCGAATCGGGGCACTTCGTCGAGAAGACGGGGGACGGTGCCGCCTGGCGCGCGCATTTCGCGACCACGTCGCAGTTTCCGGTCGTCGTCGAGGTCCGGCTTTCGCAGGCGCTGATCGACGCACGCTGGCACGCCGATCTCTGGGCGCCGTTGTCGGTCGCCGTGCTCGTGCTGCTGGGCGTGGTGTTCTTCACGCGCATGACCTTCCTTGCGCTGTCCGAGCGTCAGCAGTCCGAGCTCCAGGTCGCCACGAAGGAGCGGCGCCTGCGCACGATCATCGACTCGGCCGCCGACGGCATCGTCACGATCGACGGCAACGGCATCGTGCGCGAGTTCAACCGGGCCGCCGAGGGTGTGTTCGCCTGCAGCGCGCAGGACGTGATCGGCAGGCCGTTCGCCGTGCTGCTGACCGGCGACGTGTCCGGCGCGCACCAGGGATACGTCGAACGCTATCTGCGCACCGGCCTCAGCGGCGTCGTCGGCCGCTCGCGCACGATCCACACGCGTCGCATGGACGGACGGCCGATGGAGATCTCGCTGGCGATCAGCGAGGTGATCGACCAGGGCGAGCACTTCTTCACCGGCATCGTGCGCGACATGACCGAGCGGCAGCGCCAGGAGGAGGAGCTGCGCCAGGCGCGCGACAAGGCCGAGGAGGCGATGCGCGCGAAGTCCAACTTCCTGGCGATGATGAGCCACGAGCTGCGCACGCCGATGACCGGCATCCTCGGCATGTGCGACCTGCTCGAGGAGTCGACGCTCACCGACGAGCAGCGCCACCTGCTCACCGTGCTGCACAACTCGGCGCAGTCGCTGCTGACCGTGCTCAACGACGTGCTGGACTTCTCGAAGATCGAGGCCGGCAAGATGACGCTGGAGCACATCGACTTCGATCCGCACGCGGTGGCGCGCGAGGTGATCGACCTGCTCGCGCCGGCCGCGTCCACACGGGGCAACACGCTGATCGGCGACTGGATCGCGCAGGAGATCCCGACGCTCAACGGCGACCCGACCCGGTTGCGCCAGGTGCTGTACAACCTGGTGGGCAACGCCAACAAGTTCACCGACCACGGCACGGTGATCCTGTCGATCCGGCCGCTGACGCCGGCGCCGGG
>JAKOZZ010000379.1 GCA_029779755.1 Pseudomonadota bacterium | reverse complement strand
CATGCCGGCGCCGGCGTGTATGCGCTCGACAGCGACTGGTCGGCCAAGCGCAGCGAGTTCGCCGACGGCATCGGCCGGCTGTGGGGGGCGGCCGGCCTGCCGGCCGCGGTCGCCGACTACGTGGCCGAGGTGGCGCGGCTGAATCCGGATGGCCGGCTGCGCCACTATCCCGGGTCGCCCTTCATCGCGCTCGCGCATCTGCGCGCGGACGACCGGTTGCGCCTGTTCGAGGCGCACGTGAACGAGGTCGACGTGCTGGCCGGCAACGTGCGTGCCCTGGGCAAGGACGCGGTGCGGCGCACGCTGGTGCAGGCGGGCGACGGCTTCGCCGGTCTGAAGGCGCTGCTGCCGCCACCGCCGCGCCGGGGCCTGGTGCTGATCGATCCCTCGTACGAGGACAAGCGGGACTATGCCCGCGTGGTGACGACGGTGCGCGAGGGGCTGGCGCGCTTCGCCACCGGCTGCTACGCGATCTGGTACCCGCAGGTGCAGCGGCGCGAATCGCACGACCTGCCCGAGAAGCTCGAGCGGCTGCCGGGCATCCGCTGGCTGCACGCGACGCTCACCGTGCGGCGGCCGTCGCCCGACGGACTCGGCCTGCACGGCAGCGGCATGTTCGTGATCAACCCGCCCTGGACGCTGCGCACCGCCCTCGACGAGGCGTTGCCCTGGCTGGCCGGGGCGCTGGCCCAGGACGATGGCGCCCGCTGGTCGCTGAACGGCACCGAATGACGGCCGACGGCCGGAGAGGCGTCAGACCTTGACGAACTTCAGCGTGAAGCGGTCGCTCTCGCCGATGGCCTGGTACTTCGCGCGGTCGACGTCCTTCAGCCGGTAGGTCGGCGGCAGGGTCCACACGCCCTCGGGGTGGTCCTTGGTGTCGCGCGGATTGGCGTTCACCTCGGAGCTGGCGGCCAGACGGAAGCCCGCGCGCTCGATCAGGGCGACCGCGTAGTCCTGCCGTACGTAGCCCGATTTCATCTGTGCCTGCTGCGACTGGTCCGTGCGTCCGCGGTGATCGACCACCCCCAGCACGCCGCCCGGCTTCAGGGCACGGTGGAACGCGTTCAGCGCGTCGGCGGCTTCGCCGCGTTCGATCCAGTTGTGCAGGTTGCGGAAGGTGAGGACGAAGTCGGCCGAGCCGGGGGGCGCGACGTCGTGACGGGCGCCGTTGAACTTCGTCACGCGCACCCGGCCGTACAGCGCGGGTTCGGCCTCGAGGCGTGCCAGCAGGCGCCGGTGGTCGGCCAGGTACTGGGCGGGTGCCGTCTCGTCGCGGCCTGCCGCGATGTACAGGCCGCGTTCGCGCAGCCAGGGCGCGAGGAGCTCCATGTAGTACCCGGCGCTGCCCGGCAGGATCTCCACCACCGTGCTGTCGGGCCGGATCCCCAGGAATGCGATGACCTCGAGCGGATGCCGATGCGGGTCGCGCGCCACGTTCGACGCGGTGCGGTGTCGTCCCGCGGCCAGCGCCCGCAGGTCGGCATCGGGCGTGCCAGCGGCGGCGGTCGACCGGTCCGTGGCCGTCGATCGGTCCGTGGCGGCGGCGCAGCCGGCGAGTGCGCCGAGCCCGCCGAGCGTCCCGAGCCCGCCGAGCGCGCGCAGTCCGCCGGCGATGCGGAGTCCGCCGAGCGCGCGCAGGCCTCCGAGCGTGGCGTGCGCGCCGGCACCGGCCAGCAGCGTCCGGCGCCGGGTGTGGATGTTCGTCATGGGGATCGTCTCCGGGTGAGGATGCCGACGACGGCGTACAGGATCAGTCCGCCGCCGAGCACCGTGAACGTGATCTCGAAGCGTGTCGTGGCGGCGTGCAGCCAGCCGATGCCGGTGGCGCCCAGCACGATGCCGATCAGGCGCGTGACGCTGACCAGGCTGCCGGCGACGCCGCGCTCCTCGGCCGGCAGCAGCGAGGTCGTCAGGTCCATGCAGCCCACCTGGAAGGCGCCGTGGCCCAGGCCGGTGAGCAGCAGCGCGGCCACCAGGGCGGTCTGTCCGTCGCGGGCGACGACCGCAGCGATCGCCGAGAGTCCGAGCGCCGCCAGCAGCATGCCGGCATGCATCAGGGTCGCGGACGTGACGCGGTGGCCCAGCCGTGACGCGACCACGCCGCCCAGCACCGATCCGATCGGATAGAACGCGAGCAGCACGCCGGCTGCGGAGATCGAGGTGCCCGGCGCCGACGACAGCACGTACGGGATCAGCAGCATGATCGAGAAGCACGCGAAGTTGATCGCGACCGATCCCGCCTGGATGGCGGAGAACCGGGCCGAGCGGAACGGCGCCATGCGCAGCACCGGCGCGGGATGGCGGGATTCGTGCCGGACGAACGCGAACACGCTCGCGGCGGTGACCGCGCACAGCGACAGCGACAGCACCGCCCCTGCATCCGGGCGGGTCGCCTGCGTGAGCAGCAGCACCAGGCACCCGAGCGACAGGGTCAGCAGCACGGCGCCCAGGAGGTCGAACGCAGGCGGCCGGGGCGCGACGCCAGGCGACGCGCCGGCCGGCTGCCAGGCGCCCGGCACCAGCGGCAGCAGGCACAGCACCAGCAGCGCCAGCGGCACGCGGAACCAGAACACGCCCGGCCAGCCCAGCCAGTGGATCAGCACGCCGCCCGCCAGCGGGCCGATCGCCATCCCCAGGCTGGTGGCGGTGACGAAGGCGCCGAGCGCGCGGCGCTTCTGTTCCGGCGGCACCATCAGCGACACCAGTGCCGGCCCGCACGACATCGCCAGCCCGACCGCCGCGCCCTGCAGCACCCGCGCGGCGAGCAGCCAGCCGAACGTGGGGGCGAGTGCCGCGGCCAGATGGGCGAGTGCGCTCGCGATCATGCCGGCGGTGAAGATGCGGCGGTGACCGTGCAGGTCGCCGAGGCGGCCGAACACGATCGTGAGGCTCGACTGGGCCAGCACGAAGGCGATCACGACCCACTGGATCTCGCGCAGCGGCAGCGCGAAGGCCTCGGTGATGACCGGGAACGCCACGTTCACCGAGGTGTCGAGCGGCGCCGGCAGCACGCCTGCGCAGACGATGACGATGCCCGCCCAGGGCATGCGCGGTGCTGCGGCAGCGGGCGCGGTGGGCACGCGTCGGCGATCGAGCGTGGATCGAAGCGTGAACGCGCGACGTACCGGCGGCCGTCGCGTCAGCGCGCCAGCGCCGTCGGCGGCGGCCGCATCACCGCGAACGCGAGCTGCGCCGCGCCGGCCGCCAGGCCCAGTCCGACGCCGAAGCGCCAGGCCAGCTCGTACGAGCCGAACACGTCGTAGACCAGGCCGCCGCCGAACGCGCCGACGAAGCTGCCGATCTGGTGGCTGGAGAACGCGATGCCCTGGATCATCGCCTGCCAGCGCAGCCCGAACATCTCGGCGACCGAGCCGGCGATCAGGGGCGACACCCCCAGCCACAGGAACCCCATCATGCCGGCGAAGGCCAGGGTCGTCGTGGGCGTGGGCGGCGCCGAGAAGAACCAGGCCAGCACCAGCGAGCGGGACATGTACAGGATGCCCAGCAGCGCCTGCTTCGACCAGCGGTTGCCGGCCCATCCGAAGAACACGCCGCTGAGCACGTTGAACGCGCCGATCATGCCCAGCGCCTGTGCGCTCAGCATCGGATCCATGCCGCAGATGTCCAGGTACGACGGCAGGTGCGTGCTGACGAAGACCAGCTGCATGCCGCACACGAAGTAGGCCACGCTCATCACGATGAAGGGCACGTGGGTGAGGGCCGTGACCGTCATCGCACGCGCGCTGCGCTCGTCGGGCTGGCCGGGGGCGGGCGGCGGCAGCTTGACCTTGTCGACGCGGCCGGCGATCCACGCGGCGGGCAGCATCACGAGCGACAGCGCGAGGAACCCGAACACGCCCGCACGCCAGTCGATGCTGGTCTGCAGGGACTGGCCGATCGGCGCAGCGATCATCGCCCCCAGCGAGCTGCCGCCCGACACCAGGCCCAGCACCGTGCTGCGCAGGCTGGCGGGCACCATGCGCGAGGCGACCGAATTCGCGATCGCCGAGCCGCAGCAGGCGAGCGAGATGCCGATCAGCAGGCCGGCGCCGATCGTCACACCGAAGGTGCCGGTCGCGGTCGCGAGGAAGGTGAGGCCGAGGATGTAGAAGACCGCGCCGGCCGTCATGATCGGCCGGAACCCCACCCGCACGGCCAGTGCCCCGGTGAAGGGCTGGGCGACGCCCCAGGCGATGTTCTGGATGGCGATCGCAAACGTGAACTCGGACACCGTGATCGCGATGTCCTTGGTCATCGGCTGCATGAAGATGCCGAGGCTCTGCCGCAGGCCGAGGCTGAGCGTCAGCATCAGCGCCGCGCAGACGAGGATCGCGGCCGCGGGGCGCAGGACGTTCAGCGTGTCGTTCTTCATGGAGGCTCCGGGGGATGCGCGCGGCGTCGACCTGTCCCGACGCATCGGATCCGCGGCCTGCCGTTCTGCACTGTGCGCATCAGCTTATGCGCGCAGCGCATTGGCAATTAGACCGGAAATCGCCGCTGCGCGTGGCGCGCGGTGGCATGCCGGTCCGTTCGGGCCTGTTCCGTTCCGGACCGGTCCGGTCCGCCACATCCGCATCCGCCGCCTGCATGGCCTTGCGCGCCGCAATAGCGACGGCCTATCAATAGCATTGAAATAAAGAAATAGAGGAATTCATAGGTCGTATCTATTATTCGGTCATCGCAGCACGCGACGGTCCGAACGACCCCCCTTCCTTCCACCTCCAAGGAGTTCCAGATGTCCCTGATCAACACCCAGATCAAGCCCTTCAAGGCCACCGCGTACCACAACGGCAAGTTCGTCCCGGTCAGCGACGAGACGCTGAAGGGCAAGTGGTCGGTGGTCGTGTTCTACCCGGCCGACTTCACCTTTGTGTGCCCGACCGAGTTGGGCGACCTGGCCGACCACTACGACACGTTCAAGGCGCTGGGCGTCGAGGTCTACGCGGTGTCGACCGACACGCACTTCACGCACAAGGCCTGGCACGACACGTCGGACACGATCGGCAAGATCAAGTATCCGATGATCGGCGACCCGACCGGCACGATCACCCGCAACTTCGACGTGATGATCGAGGAAGAGGGTCTGGCGCTGCGCGGCACCTTCGTGATCAACCCCGAAGGCCAGATCAAGCTGTGCGAGATCCACGACAACGGCATCGGCCGCGACGCCAAGGAGCTGCTGCGCAAGGTCCAGGCCGCCCAGTACGTGGCGAACCACCCGGGTGAAGTGTGCCCGGCCAAGTGGACCCCGGGTGCCGAGACGCTGGCCCCGTCGCTGGATCTGGTCGGCAAGATCTGACCGCCGAGACCGGCGCGCCGCGCTCCGTGCGTCGCGCCGCGCGCCGAGGCCCCGACGGCGGGCCTCGGCGCGGCCGGCACCCGCCGCCGGCCTGCCTTTCCTCACCGAACGACCATGAGAGTCCAGAGATGCTGAACGACACCCTGAAGACCCAGTTGAAGGCCTACCTCGAGAAGATGCTGCTGCCGATCGAGATCGTCGCCTCGACCGACGACAGCGCCCCCGCGGGCGAGATGATGGCGCTGCTGCGCGACATCGCCGCGCTGTCGCCGCTGGTGACCCTGGTCGAGCGGCGCGGCGACGACGCGCGCACGCCGTCGTTCTCGGTGAACCGGGTCGGCGCCGACATGGGGATCCGATTCGCCGGGATCCCGATGGGGCACGAGTTCACGTCGCTGGTGCTCGCACTGCTCCAGGCGGGCGGGCATCCGCCCAAGGTCGAGCAGGCCGTGCTCGAGCAGGTCCGCGCCCTGACGCCGGCCGATGGCGGTGTGCTGACGTTCGAGACCTACATCTCGCTGAGCTGCCAGAACTGCCCGGAGGTCGTGCAGGCGCTGAACCTGATGGCGGTCGTCAACCCGAAGGTGCGCCACGTGATGATCGACGGCGCGCTGTTCCAGGACGAGGTGCAGGCGCGCGGCATCATGGCCGTGCCCAGCGTGTTCCTCGACGGGCAGCCGTTCGGCCAGGGCCGGATGGGGCTCGAGGAGATCCTCGCGAAGCTCGACACCGGTACGGCAGCGCGCAAGGCGGCCGACCTGTCGAACAAGGCGCCGTTCGACCTGCTGGTGGTGGGCGGTGGCCCCGCCGGCGCGGCGGCCGCGATCTACGCGGCACGCAAGGGCATCCGCACCGGCGTCGTCGCCGAGCGCTTCGGCGGCCAGGTGCTCGACACGATGGGGATCGAGAACTTCATCTCCGTGCAGGAGACCGAGGGCCCGAAGCTCGTGTCGGCGCTCGAGCAGCACGTGAAGGCCTACGATGTCGACGTGATGAACCTGCAGCGGGCGAGCGCGCTGGTGCCGGCGGCCGCACCGGGCGCACCGATCGAGGTGCGGCTCGAGAACGGCGCATCGCTGTCGGCGAAGACGGTGGTGATCGCGACCGGTGCGCGCTGGCGCGAGATGAACGTGCCGGGCGAGAAGGAGTACCGCGGCAAGGGCGTGGCGTACTGCCCGCACTGCGACGGACCGCTGTTCAAGGGCAAGCGGGTGGCCGTGGTCGGCGGCGGCAACTCGGGCGTCGAGGCGGCGATCGACCTGGCCGGCATCGTGGCCCACGTGACGCTGCTCGAGTTCGACGCGCAGCTGCGGGCCGACGCGGTGCTGCAGCGCAAGCTCGCCAGCCTGCCGAACGTGACCGTGATCACCCAGGCGCTGACCACCGAAGTGACCGGCGCGGGCGGCAAGGTCGACGGCCTCGTCTACACCGACCGGCGCGACGGCAGCAGCCATCGCGTGGCGCTCGAAGGCATCTTCGTGCAGATCGGACTGCTGCCCAATACCGACTGGCTGAAAGGCACGGTGGCGCTGAGCGCGCGCGGCGAGATCGAGGTCGACGCGCGGGGGCAGACGTCGGTGGCGGGCGTGTTCGCCGCCGGCGACGTGACGACCGTGCCGTACAAGCAGATCATCATCGCGATGGGCGAGGGCTCGAAGGCGGCGCTCGGCGCATTCGATCACCTGATCCGCAGCTCGGCGCCGGAAGCCGTCGCGGCCTGACCGGCAGGGGTGGTGCACGGTGCCTCCGATCGGCGCATACAATGCGGCCGGTCGAACACCCACAACACCACCTCCTCCCGACGTGACCACCGCTCCGATCTCGACGCGCGCGGCGCCTGCTGCGCGCCGTCGACGCCCGCGCCTGCCCGGTGTGCCCGCACTGCGACGGATCGCGCTGGCGGCCACCGCCCTGCTGCTGGCGGCCTGCGGCACGCCGGGCGGCCTGATCGCCACGGTCGGGCCCGACCACACCCCGCCGCGTGCGCGGGTTGCAGCGCGGTGGTTCGCGCCGGTGCCGCCGGCCGCGACCGATGCGACGGCCGACCGGACGTCCGGTGACGCCACGACCGGCACGTCGGCAGCTGCGGCCGCCGGGTCGCGCCCGCTGCCGCACGCCGGCAGCACCGAACGGCTCGCGCACTGGTGGTCCGCGCTCGGCGACCCGGCGCTGGTCGCACTGCAGGAAGCCGCGCAGCGCGAGAGTGCGGGCGTCGCGCAGGCGGCGGCCCGCATCGCGCGTGCGCGGGCCGATGCGGTGGCCGCCGACGCCGCCGGCGTGCCC
>JAKOZZ010000398.1 GCA_029779755.1 Pseudomonadota bacterium | reverse complement strand
CATCGACGTACGCGGCCACGTCGGGGTTGTCGCGCAGGTAGCGCGCCCCGTCGAACGTGTCGAGCACCGGCCCGGCCGAACGCCCCTCCCACACGCCGTACAGGTTGTAGTGACGGAAGAGCGTCGCCGCGTCCAGGTCGAGCGCGGCCAGGTCGGCCCAGCGCTGCCCGTAGTAGGCGGCATCGAACCAGGCGTTGGGCGCGCGGCCCTGCGCCGCACCGACGGTGAAGTAGTGCTGCAGGGCCGTGTCGACGCCGATCGCCGGCACCGCGTCCGCGTTGTCGAGCTGGTACCACACGGCATCGAACAGGAACGCGGCATCGGTGTTGTAGGCCGGCGCCGATGCGCGCCCCGGTGCCGCGATCACGAAGCTGCGGTCGGAGAAGGCGAGCACTTCGACGTTGGACAGGGTCTCGACGTCGCCCGAGCCGGCGGCGTCACGCACCGTCCACCGGCCGGCGGCGTGTGCGATCTGCACGCCCGCGCTCGCTCGGGATTCGATCGCGGTGTCCCAGCCGCCGCCGCCGTCGAGCGTGTCGCTGCCCTCGAGGCCGATCAGGCTGTTGGCCTGCGCGTTGCCGACCAGCCGGTTGTCGAGCGCATTGCCGATGGCGTTGATCGCGGCGTCGCCCGTGAGCAGGACACGCTCGACCTCGGCATCGAGCACGGTCGACACGGCGCTGCGCACTTCGTCGACACCGCCGCCGGGGGCCTCGACGATCCGGTCGCCGGCGTCGTCGCGGACGTACACGTCGTCACCGGCGCCACCGTCCATCACGTCCGCACCGGGCCCGCCGTCCAGCGTGTCGTTGCCGGCCCCGGCGGCGAGCGCGTCGTCGCCGGCGTAGCCGAGCAGCACGTCGTCGCCCGCGCCCGATGCGATCCGGTCGGCGCCGGCCAGCAGCTGGGCATCGTCCGGGAACGCCGGCAGGGTCCCGTCGATCGGCACGTCGAACCCTTCGATGCTCGTCAGCAGGGATTTGTCCTGGTCGCGGATCACCCGGACCGACGTGACACTGCCGACGAAGGCGTCGGACGCATCGACTGCGAACCGTCCGCGCAGCGTGTACTGAACACCCGCCGCGATGATCGTCATCTCGTACAGTTCGGTGCCCGCGGCGTCCCCGGCCACGATCACCGTGATCACGGCCCCCTGGGCGTCGACCATCGTGATCGTCACATAGCCCGGCGCCTCGGCGACCTCCTGACGGACGGGGACGAAGGCCAGCAGGAAGGCCGTGAATTCCTCGAGGGCCGCGATACCATATGCACGATCCGGTGCCCGCATGTCCACGGACAGGTCGCCGAACGTCATGATCGTCATCCGTGTGTCCTCCGGGTGCAGTGGCGGATGGTGACGCGGTGCATGGAACAGCGGCCGGGAGCATGCGCCCGGCGTCAGGGTCGGGCGCGTCGGCCGACCGGAACATCATAGCTCGCGGCGCCCGCGGGCTCGAACAAAGGACAGGCATGATCGGTCACGTGATGCTGGTGCTGTGCGCAGTCGCGCTCTCGTCGGGCGTCGCCGTCGCGCGGCCGCAGGCCGACGCGCACGACGCGCGCTTCGAAGGCCGCATCACCTACTACGCGAAGAAGTTCACCGGACGGCCGACGGCCAGCGGTGAGCGCTTCGACCCGAAGGCACTGACGATGGCGCATCGCACCCTGCCGCTCGGCACGCACGTGCGCGTCACGAACCTGGCCAACAGCCGATCGGTCACCCTGCGCGTGAACGATCGGGGCCCGCACATCGGGTCGCGCGTGGGCGACGTGTCGCCGGCCGCGGCCCGGCTGCTGGGCATGGTGGGTGCGGGCGTCGCCGACGCGCGCCTCGAGGTGGTCGGTGCAGCCGACGGCATGCCCGGGGGGCGCACCGCACGGCCGAGCGCGTACGGTCCGACGGACACCCCGCAATGACCCGACACACGAGCACGACGCGCGCCGGGCCGGCCGCACCGGCGGCACGCGCGCTGGCGATCACGGCCCTGCTGCTGGGCACCGCATGCACGGCGGGCGCCGAATCGGTCGGCGAGGTCGACACCGTCTTCAAGCTGATCGGCCCCGACCACAAGATCGTGGTCGACGCGCACGACGATCCGAAGGTGGCGGGCGTCACCTGCTACGTGTCGCGCGCCAAGACGGGCGGCATCAAGGGGGCGGTGGGCCTGGCCGAAGACCGGTCCGAGGCGTCGATCGCCTGCCGGCAGGTCGGGCCGATCTCCTTCGCCAGGCCGCTGCCCATGCAGGAGGAGATGTTCAACGAGCGCACGTCGCTGGTGTTCAAGCGTCTGCGCGTGGTCCGCATGGTGGATCCGAAGCGCAACACCCTCGTGTACCTGACCTACTCCGAGCGCGTGATCGAAGGCTCGCCGCAGAACAGCGTGACGGCCGTGCCGGTCGACCGCGCCACGCCAATCCCCGTCCGGTAGCGTTCGCGCGCGGCCGCGCCGGCGCGCTCACGCCGCCCGCAGCTCGTAGCCGACCCGCGGGAAGTGCACCACCACATCGCCCGCCTGCGGATCACTGCGCCGCAAGGCGATCTCGTCCGCGTCGATCTGCACCAGTTCGCCGGTGATCGGGTCCTGCGCATGGTCGTCCGCCCGCACCCGCACCACCGCCCCCAGGGGCGGGTCTTCGGGGAACGGGGCAGAGGCGCGCGGTGCAGCGGGCACCGCATCGCGCGCCACCTGCAGGGCCTCGGCCGCCTCCATCCCGGTCGGTCGGCCGTGGCCGAACGCACGCATCCGCGCCATGAACGCCGTCAGCGCAGGAAAAGCCGCGACTTCGTGGGCGAGCAGCGGCGAAGGCGCGGTCAGCAGCCACACGGCGTGATACACGGCGAAGTCGGCCTCGCTGATCGCGGGCCCGGCGACCCACGCCCGCCCTTCCGAAAGCATCTGCTCGATGCGCGCGAACAGCACGCGCACCAGCGGCGCGTGGCGCTGCGCGGCGCGGCGCACCACCTCGGGCGCCGGCTCGGGCAGGCCGCGCATGCGGGCGCGGTCCGCCGCCAGCGCGGGCGGCAGCACGTCCTGGTTCATGCCGGACATGTACAGCGCCACGGGGCGCACGACCCGGTGCTCGGCCCAGTAGACGACCGCGTCGGCCAGCGCCGCACACGCCGGCGGGTACAGCGTCGGCAGGGGCTGCCGCCGTTCGAGCTCGCGCAGGATCAGGCGGGTGTCGCACCACACGTCGGCGCCCACTTGCAGCACCGGCGTGCGACGGTATCCGCCCGTGAGCGGTGTGAGCATCGGCTTGGGCATCACCGGCGGGATCGTGACCGACCGCCAGGCCAGGCCCTTGTACCCGAGCACCAGCCGCACCTTCTCGGCGAAGTTCGAAAAGTCGTAGTTGTGCAGGATGAGTTCCGACACGGTCTGCACTCCCGGGCTTCAGGCGGGCGGCCCGGATCAGGCGCCGGTGAACTTCGGCGCGCGCTTCTCGACGAAGGCCTTCGCCGCCTCGGCGTGGTCGGCCGTGCTCATGCAGCGGACCTGGTGCGTGGCTTCGCTGTCGATCGAAGTGCGCAGATCGCTGACGGCGGCGAGATTCACGTTCTGCTTGATGTTGCCGAACGCAACCGACGGCCCCGACGCGAGCGCGGACACGAACGCCGCCGACTGCGCGGCGAACTGCTCGGCCGGGAACACGCGATGCACGAGGCCCAGCCCCAGCGCGTCCTCCGCGCTCAGCAGCGGCGACAGCATCAGCAGCTCGAGCGCCTTGCTCGGGCCGACGATCTTGGTCAGGAAGTAGCTCGCGCCGTAGTCGCCCGACAGGCCGACCTTGGCGAACGCAACGGTGAGCTTGGCGCCCGCCACCGCGACGCGGAAATCGCAGGCCATCGCCAGCGCCAGCCCCGCGCCGGCGGCAGCGCCCGGAATCACGGCGATCGTCGGCTTGGCCAGTTCGTGCAGCATGCGCGAGGCCTCGGCGCGCGAACGCAGGCTCTCGACCCGCTGCTCGAAGGTCTGCGTGACGTCGCGGCCCGCCGCCATCGACTTCACGTCGCCGCCCGCGCAGAAGGCGCCGCCCGCGCCCGTGAGCACCACCGCGCGCACGTTGCGGTCGGTCTGCGCACGCCGCAGCGCGTCGTTGAGCAGCTCGGACATCTCCAGGCTCAGGGCGTTGCGCGCCTCGGGCCGGTTCATCGTCAGCGTCAGCACGCCGTCGCGCAGGTCTTCGATCAGTACTTTGTCCATGGTGTTCTCCTCGGTTCGGGTGCGCTCGAATTTAGCATCGGCGCGGGGCGCGCACCCGACGGTACCGGGCGCGTGTGAGACGATGGCGTGCACGGACCGCCTCGACCCGGTCCCCGACCGCTGCGACGACCACGCCGATGCTCAACGTCTTTCCCCGGATCCCGAGTCCGCAGACCGCCCAGGCGCTGCACCTGGCGGAGCAGCTCGAATCGCTCGCCCGCGGCCCCGTCGCGGCACAGCGCGCGGTGCAGGGGCGCCAGCTCGCCGCGCTGCTGCGGCACGCGCGCGCCCACGCGCCGTTCTGGCGCGCCCGCATCGACGAGGCCACGCGCCGCGGCAACGGGCAGCTGCAGTTCGACGCGCTGCCGGTGCTCACGCGCGCCGACCTGCAGACGCACTTCGAACAGCTGCGGGCGCGGTCGGACGAGCTCGACGCCCGGGCGATCTCGACCGCGCGCACCTCCGGGTCGACCGGCGTGCCGGTCGCGGTCGAGCGCTACGCGCCGCTGCACGAGGCACTGTACCGGGCCGTCATGGCGCTCGAGGACCGCTGGTCGGGGCGTGACGGCGACACCGTGACCGCCGTCGTGCGCGATGCGCCCGACCGGGCACCGACCGCCGGCGAGACCTGGGACGGCCATCGGCGTGCGACCCACGTGCGCAACCTGATCGCGCACACGCCGCAGGCACTGCTCGATTGGCTGCGCGCCGTGCGGCCCACGGACCTGGTCACGACGCCGGCGATGGCCCGCCGCATCGCCGCGCTGGCGCTCGACGACGGCGGCGGCCCGCTGCCGATGCAACGCGTGCTGACCTTCGGCGAGGTCGTCGACGCCGACACGCGGCACCTCGTGCGCGCGGCCTTCGGCGCACGCATCGTCGACCGCTACACCTGCGAGGAGACCGGATGGATCGCCCTGCAGTGCCCGCGTCACGACCACCTGCACGTGCTTTCCGGCAGCGTGCTCGTCGAGATCGTCGACGATGCCGGCCGGCCGTGCCGGCCCGGCGAGGTCGGCCAGGTGCTGCTCACGGGCCTGCACTCGTTCGCGATGCCGCTGCTGCGCTATGCGCTCGGCGACCTGGCCGAAGCCGGCGGCCCCTGCGACTGCGGGCTGCACCTGCCGGTGATCCGGCGGGTGCTGGGCCGCGAACGCAGCTTCCTGCGCATGCCCGACGGCCGCCTGCGCCTGGCGCGTCTCACCGGCGAGCACTGGCGCGCGGTCGCGCCGGTGCGCGAGTATCGGCTGGTGCAGTACGGTGACGGCCTGGTCGAGGCCTTCGTCACGGCCGCGCGGCCGCTGTCGCCGGCCGAGCTCGACGCGCTCGGCGCGATGCTGCGCACCACGCTGGACCCCGGGCTGCAGATCGTCGTGACACCCTGCGATTCGCTCGCGCCGCTGGCCCGGTGGAAACACATCGACGTGCTGCGCGTCGACGGACCGCGCCCGGCGACGGCGGCCGACCTCGCGCGGCAGCTGACGCGCGACCCGCCGCCCCCGGCCACCGGCACGCGTCACGATCCCTGAGCGCACGGCTGCCCGACGAACCCGAGAACACGACCCGAGGAGACCCGCATGAACACCGCCCCCGACCTCGACGCCCTGCGCCCCTGGCTCGACCGCCAGGAGCGTGTCGAAGAGACCCTGAGCCCCGTCCCGATGGCGGCGCTGGCCGCCACGTTGAGCCTGACCGAGGCGATGCGCCCGCGCGACACGCTGCCGCCGCTGTGGCACTGGCTGCACTTCCTCGACCGCACGCCGTCGGACCGGCTCGCCGACGACGGGTCGCCGCGCAGTCGCGCGCTGCTGCCGCCGATCCCGCTGGAGCAGGTGATGTGGGCGGGGTCCGAACTCGAGTTCGTCCGCCCGCTGGCAGTCAGCCGGCCGGCCAGCCGTGTGTCGCGCATCCTCGACATGACCGGCAAGACGGGCTCGCGCGGACCGATGGTGTTCGTCACGCACGAGCACCGCATCGAGCAGGACGGTGAAACGGCCGTGATCGAGCGCAACCGCGCGGTGTTCCTCGGGCCCGCCGCGCCGGGCGGCGGGGCGCCGGCCGCGGTCGCCGAACCGCCGCATGCGCGCCGCCACGCGTGGGCGATGAACGAGGCGATCCTGTTCCGCTACTCGGCGCTCACCTTCAACACCCACCGCATCCACTACGACCTGGCGTACGCGACCCAGGTGGGCGGCTATCCGGGTCTCGTCGTGCACGGCCCGCTGCAGGCGACGCTGCTGGCCGAGACGTTCCGCATGTGGCATCCGGCGCTGCGGGTGCGGCGCATCGCGTTCCGCGCCCGTGCGCCGCTGTACTGCGGTGCGCCGGTCACGGTCTGCGGTGCGGCGCCCGCCGACGGCCGCCACGCGTTGTGGACGCTGACGCCTTCGGGCGCACCGGCGATGGAGTGCGAGATCACGGCCGACGCCGGCTGAGCGCCGGCCGCGTACCGTCCACCGCCGGCCCGGCCTCGCGCGCACGCCCTGCGTCGAACCGGCGCAGCACACGGTAGCCCCCCGCCGGCCCAAGCGTGGACTGCACCAGCACCCAGGCGCGCACCGGCCAGTGCAGCGCCGGGCCCGCATCCGGTGCCTGCGCACCCGCGGCGCGCCGCGCCAGCGTCACGTGGGGCCGGTACGCCCGGGCCTCGACGGGCAGCCCCAGCCCCCGCAACGCCGCCCCCAGATCCGCGTGCAGGCGCAGCAGGCCGGGCGGCACCGCGTCGGGGACGAGCGCCGCGATGCCGCCCGGCCACTGCGCGGGCGCACCGAGCCGCAGCGTGAACGGCTCGAACGGCACGGCCAGTGCGTCGATCAGGCGGGCCACGTCCGACTGCGGCACGTCACCCAGGAAATGCAGGGTGACGTGCAGGCGTGCGTCGGGCACCACCGTCGTGCCCGGCGGCCAGCGCCAGCGATCGCGCCACCCCGCCAGACGTCGCCGGGTCGCCTCGCCCGGCCACAGGGCGAGGAACAGCCGCACGCGCGCGTTCACGGCGGAGCGCGGACCGGCAGTCCGGGCGGAGACACCCGTCACCGCCCGGCCGGACGAGGATGCATTCATCGCGAGCGGTCTGTCATGGAGGGGGGGTGCCGGCCCGCCCACGGGCGGGCGCGGCAGGCGGATCTTAGCCCCGCGACCGCCCCGAGGGCGTCCCGTGCGCGCATTGACGCCCGGAACGCGGCCTGCCCGTGCAGGGGCGATACGCGTCAGCCACTTGACGCAAGCGACGGGGGGCCGGCGCTGCTATGGTCCAAGGCCGTCCGCGGGGCACACCGGCCCCGCGCATTCCATCGACCCGGAGACCGGAACGAACACCATGGGCGACCCCAGCATTGCGGACATCATCCGGCGGCAGGCGCGCACGCGCGGCGACGACACCGCCTTCGTCACCCCCACCCGTCGCTGGACCTTCTCCGAAGTCGACGCGGCCTCGAACCGGATCGCGCAGGGTCTGGCGGCGCTCGGCATCGTCGCCGGCGACCGCGTCGCCTGCCTGACCAAGCACCATGCCGAATGCGCGTTGCTGCTGCTGGCCGCATGCAAGCTCGGCGCCGTCTGCATGCCGGTGAACTGGCGGCTCGCGCCGCCCGAGGTCGAGTACATCGTCGACCACGGTCAGGCGAAGTTCATGATGGTCGACGCCGCGTTCGTCCCGACCCTGGC
>JAKOZZ010000395.1 GCA_029779755.1 Pseudomonadota bacterium | reverse complement strand
CGCGTGAATACAAGCTCACGTCCACCGTGCCGCTGATCCGCCTGATGGTGCAGCAGTCCAACTGCTTCGTGGTGGTGGAACGCGGCCGCGGCATGGGTCAGATGCAGCAGGAGCGCATGCTGCGGGATTCGGGCGAGATGAGCGGCAACAGCAATTTCGGCGCAGGCCAGATCGTGGCGGCCGACTACGGCATGACGCCGTCGATCAGCTTCAGCCAGAAGGATGCCGGCGGCATTGGCGCGGCGCTGGGCGGCGTCAGCCGCGGCCTTGGGGTGCTGGGTGCCATCGCCGGCAGCATGCGGTTCAGCGAGGCGTCCACCATGCTGATGCTCACCGACAATCGCTCGGGCGTGCAGCTCGCGGCGGCCGAGGGCAGCTCCAAGAACACCGACTTCGGCATGTGGGGCGGGCTGTTCGGCGGCAGCGCCGGCGGCGGCCTGGGCGGCTACACCAATACGGCCGAGGGCAAGGTGCTGGCAGCGGCGTTCGCGGACGCCTACAACCAGCTGGTGAAGGCGGTGCGCAACTACAAGGCGCAGACGGTGCAGGGCGGCCTGGGCACCGGCGGCACGCTGGGCGTGCAGGGCGGCTCGACGCCGGCCTCGCTCGCGCCTGCGGCTGCCCCTGCGCCAGCGGCTCCGGCCACGAAGGCGCCGGCGCGGCGCACCACGGCCCCGAGGACGAAGTCGACGACCCCGGCGACGAAGTGAACTGCGCGCGGGCGCGGGGCCGGTGCGACCGGCGCCGCGCTCTTGGCGCCGGGACAAGCATGTCGGCTGGCCGCGGTGGACTGGTGATCAACGCGCCGCCGCCGATTGCTCCACATGGCATCGGATCGAATATGTACTATGTATATATTCACGGTGGGGGACATCGTGGAAGTCAAGACGGCGCGTCTTTTCCAGAATGGCGGGAGTCAGGCCGTGCGGCTTCCATCCGAGTTCCGCTTTCAAGGCAACCACGTCTATATCCGACGTGACGAATCCACCGGAGACGTGATTCTTTCTGCTCATCCGAGGCTCTCTTGGGCAGAGTTCATGGAGCTTCGGCGTACCCTGGGTGCGGTGCCGGAGGATTTTCTGCGCGAGCGGTTCCAGACGACCGAGGCGCGGGATCCGTTCGCCGACTGGCAGGACTGAAGCGGCGTGTATCTCCTCGACACGAGTATCGTGAGCGCAGCGTTGCGCGGGTCTGTCGATATCGATGAACGCCTTTCCGTGCTGGATGCGTCGCAGTGGTGTGTTTCCTCGGTGACGCGGGCGGAATTGCGGTTCGGCGTTGGATTGAAGCCGGCGTCTGCGCGTCTGCGGCAACTGGTCGAGGCGTTCCTCGCGGCAGCGACGACAGTGCCCTGGGACGCCAGAGCTGCCGATCGCTATGGGGTGCTCCGGGCCAGCCTGAGGTTGGCTGGTACGCCGATCGGAGACTTCGACGAGATGATCGCAGCACATGCACTGTCGATCGGGGCGGTGCTGGTCACCGATAACGTCAGGCACTTTGCCCGTGTCGAGGGGCTTGCCCTCGAGAACTGGCTGCGCGCCGACTGACGTGCGGCATTCTTTTCCGCGCCCTCGCGCGCATGCTGCGGTAGCGGTCCGTCGATCTTCCGAGGAACATGACCCGAACGCTCAGGCGCCCCGCGCCTCCAGCGCTTCCCAGCGCTCCAGGCACGTGAGCAGTTCTTCTTCGATCTCAGCCGCCCGCTCGTTCATCGCCTTCAGGTCGGCCCCTGGCTTCTGGTAGGTGGACGGATCGGCGAGCTGTTCGGCCAGCGTCTTCTGCTCGGCTTCCAGCGCGGCGATGCGGCCGGGCAGGGCGTCGAGCTCGCGCTGTTCCTTGTAGGACCGCTTGACGCGCGCGGCGGGAGCGGCACTGCCCGCGACCGCGGCATTGCCGGCTGATCCGGCATCGCCGGGTGTCGTGCTGCCCGAGGCCCCGGTCTCAGCGACGGTGGACGCCCCGGCTCCGGCTGCGCCCGCCGATTTCTGCGCCGCCGTCGCCGCGCCGGCAGTCCTGCCCGCTCCAGCGCTGGCCGCCTTGTCCGCCTTGTCCGCCTCCGCCGACGCTACCGCCTGCGCCTCGCGGCTGCGCGCCAGTTCGTAGTCGGCATAGCCGCCCGCATATTCGCGCCATTGGCCGTCGCCTAGCGACGCGATCGTCTGGGTGACGACGTTGTCGAGGAACACCCGGTCGTGGCTGACGATGAGGATGGTGCCCGGGTACTCGTCGAGCAGTTCCTCGAGCAGCTCCAGCGTCTCGATGTCGAGGTCGTTGGTGGGTTCGTCGAGCACCAGCAGGTTGGCGGGCCGTGCGAACAGCCGTGCCAGCAGCAGGCGATTGCGCTCTCCGCCCGACAGCGTGCGCACCGGCGAGCGCGCGCGCTCGGGCGCGAACAGGAAGCGCCCGAGATAGGTCATCACGTGCGTGCGCGTGCTGCCGATCTCGACGTAGTCCGACCCGGGGCTGATGGTGTCGGCTAGCGAGGCCTCTTCGTCGAGCTGCGTGCGCAACTGGTCGAAGTAGGCGACCTGCAGGCTGGTGCCGATGCGTACGCGGCCGCTGTCGGGCTCGAGCTCGCCCAGGATGAGCTTGAGCAGTGTGGTCTTGCCCGCGCCGTTGGGGCCGATCAGGCCGACGCGGTCGCCACGCTGCACGATGGTGCTGAAGTCGCGCACCACGCAGTGGTCATCGAAACTCTTGCTGACGCCGATCAGCTCGGACACGAGCTTGCCGGAGCGTTCGCCCGAGTCCACCGCCAGTTCGACCTTGCCCAGACGGTCACGGCGCGCGGCGCGTTCGCGGCGCAATTGCTCCAGGCGCTTGACGCGGCCTTCGTCGCGCGTGCGCCGGGCTTCTACACCCTTGCGGATCCACACCTCTTCCTGCGCGAGGAACTTGTCGAAGCGGGCGTTGGCGACTTCTTCACCAGCCAGCTCGTCGGCCTTGCGCGTGGTGTAGGCGCTGAAGCTGCCGGGGTACGAGCGCAGCGCGCCGCGGTCGAGTTCGACGATGCGGGTGGCCACGCGGTCGAGGAAGCGACGGTCGTGGGTGATGAGCAGCACCGCACCGTCGAAGCCGAGCAGCAGTTCCTCGAGCCATGCGATCGAGTCGATGTCGAGGTGGTTGGTCGGTTCGTCGAGCAGCAGCAGGTCGGGCTCGGCGACCAGTGCGCGTGCCAGCGCCACGCGCTTGCGCGTGCCGCCGGACAGTTCGTCGACGCCGCGCAGTCCGTCCAGCGACAGGCGCGACAGCACGCGTTCGATGCGATGGTGCAGCGCCCAGGCGCCCGAGGTGTCGAGTGCGTGCTGCAGTTCGGACAGGCGGGCGAGCAGGGCGGTGGTGTCGTGGGGCGCTGCGTCGCCGCCGTCATCGCCGTGCGCGAGTTGCGCGGTCAGCCGCTCGTATTCGGCCAGCAGAGCGGCCCCCTGCGACAGCCCGGAGGCGACCGCGTCGAACACGGTGTGCCCCGCATCGAACTGCGGCTCCTGCGGCACGTACGCCAGTGAGGTGCCGCTCTGGCGTACCAGCTGTCCGTCGTCGAAGCGGATTTCTCCGGCGATGCCGCGCAGCAGCGACGATTTGCCCGTGCCGTTGCGCCCGATCAGTGCGACGCGCTCGCCACGCTCGATGGAGAAGTCGACGTGGTCGAGCAGCGCCACATGACCGAAGGCGAGCTGGGCGTCGTTGACCGTGACGACTGGCAATCAGGCGCCCTTCTTCGACGAGGCCTTCTTTGCCGGCGCATCGGCCTTGGCCGCAGCCTTGTCGGCGGGTGCCTTGGCTTTCACCGGCGCCTTGGCCACCGACACCTTCGGCGTGCGCGCGCCGGACTTGCTGGCGGCGATGCGCATGCGCAGCGCGTTCAGCTTGATGAACCCGCCCGCGTCGGCCTGGTTGTACGCGCCCTGGTCGTCTTCGAAGGTGACGATCTTGGCATCGAACAGCGAGTCTTTCGACGAGCGGCCGGTGACGATCACATTGCCCTTGAACAGCTTGAGCGTGACGGTGCCGTTCACGTGCTGCTGGGTGTGGTCGATCAGGGTCTGCAGCGCGATGCGCTCGGGTGCCCACCAGTAGCCGTTGTAGATCAGGCTGGCGTAGCGCGGCATCAGGTCGTCTTTCAGGTGCGCGACTTCGCGGTCGAGCGTGAGCGACTCGATGGCGCGGTGCGCGCGCAGCAGGATCGTGCCGCCGGGGGTTTCGTAGCAGCCGCGGCTCTTCATGCCCACGTAGCGGTTCTCGACCAGGTCGAGACGGCCGACGCCATGCTTGCCGCCCAGACGGTTGAGTTCGGCCAGCAGTTCGTGCGCCTTCATGCGCTGGCCATTGATGGCGACCAGATCGCCGCGGACGAATTCGAGCTCGACGTGCTCGGGCTTGCTCGGCGCCTTCTCGGGCGACACGGTCATGCGCCACATACCCTTTTCCGGCGGGGCGGCGGCCGGGTCCTCGAGGATGCCGCCCTCGTAGGAGATGTGCAGCAGGTTCGCATCCATCGAGAACGGCGATTCGCCCTTGCGCTTCTTGAAGTCGACCGGGATGCCGTGCCGGTCGGCGTAGGCCAGCAGCGTCTCGCGCGAGGTGAGGTCCCATTCGCGCCAGGGGGCGATCACCTTCACGTTGGGCATCAGCGCGTAGGCGCCGAGCTCGAAGCGGACCTGGTCGTTGCCCTTGCCGGTGGCGCCGTGCGAGATGGCGTCGGCCTTCTCCATGCGCGCGATCTCGATCAGGCGCTTGGCGATCAGGGGGCGCGCGATCGAGGTGCCGAGCAGGTACTCGCCTTCGTACACGGTGTTGGCGCGGAACATCGGGAACACGAAGTCGCGCACGAACTCTTCGCGCAGGTCGTCGATGTAGATGCTCTTGATGCCGGCGGCCTTGGCCTTGGCGCGCGCGGGCTCGAGCTCCTCGCCCTGGCCGATGTCGGCCGTGAAGGTGACGACCTCGCACTTGTAGACGTCCTGAAGCCACTTCAGGATGACCGAGGTATCGAGACCGCCCGAATAGGCGAGCACCACTTTCTTGATCTGGCTCATGCGCGTTGTCCGGCTGGGGAATGGGGTTGGCGTCGACCGGTGCAACGAGGTGCGCCGTCCGGTCGGCGGAAAACCCGAAATTATAGAACGCGGCGTTTGGGCGAGAAAGGCGTGAACCGGAAACCCGCCGGAATCAGGCAGGCGCCGGGCCGCGGACGATCCGCTCCAGGGTGTCGCTCAGCTTCCTGAACGAACGACTGCGGGTGCGTGCGAGGGCGAGGTCGAACAATGCGGTGAGTGCCGGCTGGTCGCTCACTTCGTGATAGCGCCCCGAGGGCATGCGCTCGCTCAGCCATCCCTTCGCATTGCGTACACCGTCCGGCGCACCCGGCCCCTGGAGATCCGTGGTCAGGCCGCGTTTGCCGGCCAGCGAGTCTGCCGCCGCGAGCAGCCAGGCCTCGTACTCGCGCTGCGCGATGACTGCGTGGAGAGACACGTGGGGAACGATGGCCTGGGCACGGCGTGCGATGTCGCTCGCCAGTTCGACCGGGCAATCGTCGTCGGCGTCGAGCACGACGAGTACGGTTCCCCCTTTCGCCTTGGCGGCGGCCAGTTTCAGCTGCCTGCTGAACTCGTCGGGGCGGCGGATGAACCTGTCCTTGCGTACGCGGATCGGTGTCGCGACATCCAGGTCGTACACACCCGCCGACTCGGCCAGTCGGCGCAACAGCAGGGGCATCGCGCGGACTTCGCCATCGCCTTCCACGATGCAAACGATGGTGCGTGTCATCAGTCCGCTCCGAAGAGCTTCATCTGTCGGCTCTCGGGGGTCACGCGATGCTCCGGGTCAGGGCTGAGCTGATTCAGCACCAGCAGTTCACCCGCGGTGAACAGACCGTTCCGAACCGTCTCGCGCGAGGCGGCGTCCACGGGCGCGATCACCGTCGCGCCATCATCGGACGAGACCGCGAGGATGCTGTCGACGTCGACGGAAGCGTCGTCGAGCAGTTCGGGGCTGTGACTGGTCACCACGACCTGGCACCTCGTCGATGCGCGCGTGAGTGCGTCTCGAACGACTGCCGCCGCCGCCGGATGGAGCGCGACTTCCGGCTCTTCGATGCCGACGAGGGACGGACGCAGGCCTTCACCGCCCTGATACAACGCAACGAAAATGCCGAGCGCTCTTAGCGTCCCATCGGACATGCTGTTTGCCTGGAAGGTCCAAGGATGTTTTGCACCCCCCGTGTCCTGGCGAAACTGGAGGGTCTCCATGTGTCCGACCCCGACGCGTTGCACACCGTGCACGGACGGCACGACGAGGCCGAGATACTCCTCGACCAAGGCCTTCTGCTCGGGTGCGTATCGTTCCATGCGAGCCAGCACGCTGGCGATATTCTCGCCTAGCGGCTTGAGCGACGTGCCGTCCTGGGGTTTCTGCAAATCGCGTATGACGCGCGGGTTCAGATTGTAAAAACCCATGCTCACGAGGGCATCGTAGACGGGACGAAACGCAGGCAGGCCGGCCGCGTTGACCAGCGCGAGGCGATCGGGCGTACTGACCGGAAAGACGTCTTCGGTGTGTTTCCGGGCCATGCCGCGCTCGACCACGTAGCGCGGGCCATCGCCGTCGAGACCGATGCAGCACTCTTCCTTCTGGACCTCGAAGCCACCGCCCGGCCGGGCGCCGACATGGAATGCGAAGTGACCAGGGCGTTCGTCCTGCAGACGGAAGTCCAGGCGCACGCCGAAGTGGTTCGGATGCCCGCCCGATCTGCGCCGCACCTCCTGCAATCCACCGCGCAGATGCAGTGCGTTGTCCAGGGAACCCTCCAGGGCGTCCTTGACGAAGTGCAGGATGTCGAGGAAGTTGCTCTTGCCGGTTCCGTTCGGCCCGATCAGGTAGGTCAGTGCGCCGAGCCGGACGTCACACGCGGCGATGCTCTTGAAGTTCTTCGCCCTGACGCGATGGATAAACGTGCTCGGAGTCATGTTCGATCGGCCGGTTCCGCCTTGTATAGCCTGTAGTATGACCGCAGCAATATGCGCTGATCGGGCTCAGTCGAACAGCCGCAGGTTCTCCTGCACCTCGAGGCGTGTGGCGGCGGGCTCGGGCGCGTTGGGACCCGCGCCACCGACGCGCGTGACGCGCCCGGTGCGCCCGGCGTCGGTGTGCGCATCGGGGGTCTGGTCGTGGGGCGCGCCCGTGTCCAGGTCGGGCGCAGCACCCGCACGGCTGAGCGCCGCCACCCGCACGCCGATCAGCCGCAGCCGGCGTTCGGTGGGCACGCGCGACAGCGCCTCGAAGGCCGCGCGGCGGATGGCGTCGGGCGCGCTGGTGGGGTGGGCGATGGAGACGTCGCGCGTGACGATGCGAAAGTCGTCGTAGCGCACCTTCACGCCGATGGTGCGGCCGACGTAGCCGCGGCTGGAGAGGTCGTGCGCGACACGCCGGCACAGGTCGGCCAGCAGGGCGGCCAGCGCGTGCCAGTCGCGCTTGAGGTGCAGGTCGCGTTCGAAGGTGGTCTCGCGGCTGCGCGACACCGGCTCGCTTTCGGTGACGATGGGGCGTTCGTCGCGGCCGTGCGCCGCGTCGTGCAGCCACTGGCCGTAGCGCGGCGTGAACTGCGCCATCAGCCACTGCGGGTCGGCCGCGGCCAGCTCGCCGATGGTGCGGATGCCCAGTGCCTCGAGCCGCGCGTCGGCCTTGGGGCCGATGCCGTTGATGCGCCGTGCGGGCAGCGGCCAGATGCGCGTGGGGATGTCGGCTTCGTCGACGATGGCCAGGCCGTCGGGCTTGTCGAGATCGGACGAGATCTTCGCCAGCAGCTTGTTGGGCGCCAGGCCGATCGAGCAGGTCAGGCCGGTGGCGTCGGTGACGCGACGCTTGATCTCGCGCGCGACGACCGCGCCGTTGTCTTCCTCGATGCCGGGCACCGCCGACAGGTCGAGGTAGACCTCGTCGATGCCGCGGTCCTCGATGCGGTCGGTGACGGTGGCGACGGCCGCCTTGAACATGCGCGAGTAGCGCCGGTACTCGTCGAAGTCCACCGGCAGGAACACGCATTCGGGGCACAGCTCGGCGGCCTTGCGCAGCGCCATGCCGGAGCGGATGCCGAAGGCGCGCGCCGCGTAGGTGGCGGTGGTGACGACGCCGCGGCTGTTGGGCTCGCCGCGCCCGCCGATCGCCACCGGCCGGCCGATCAGGTCGGGCCGGCGCAGCAGTTCGACGGACGCGTAGAACGCGTCCATGTCGAGGTGGGCGATGCGGCGGCGCATGCTGTCAATCGTAGCGCCTGGGCGGGCGGCTGCGCGCCACGCCGCGCTGCGCCGCGACGGACCGCGCGGCGACCGACCGCTCCGCGCCTGGCCTACGCCCCCTGCGGCAGGTCGATGTAGAACGTGGCGCCCAGCCCCGGCTGGCTCTTCAGGCCGACGCGCCCGCCGTGCAGTTCGGCCACGCGCTTGACGATGGCCAGGCCCAGGCCGGCGCTGCCCCGCTGCTCGCGGTGGCGGCTGGCCTGGTAGAACCGTTCGAACACCCGTGGCTGGTCTTCGACCGGCACGCCCGGCCCGGTGTCGGTCACCTCGAGCCGCACGCTGCCGTCGGTGTCGCGCGCCACGCGCACCACGACCCGTCCGCCGGCGGGCGTGATGCGCAGCGCGTTGTCGAGCAGGTTCGCCAATGCCCGCTCGATCAGGCCGGCGTCCACGCGGGTCAGCGGCAGCCCGTCCGGGTAGACGAGTTCGAGCGACAGGCCGGCCTCGCTGGCGCGCGCGGTGAAGCGCTGCACCACGTCGTCGGCCAGTTCGCCGATCGCGATCGGTTCCGGATGCGGCTCGAAGTCGGGGCTGTCGAGGCGGGCCAGTTCGGCCAGCGCGTCGGTCAGGCGCTTGAGGTGCTGCGCGTTGTTCATCGCACGGCCGAACAGCTCCTGTTGCGCGTCGACGCCGAGCGTGCCCGCCTTCATCCGGATCGTCTCGAGCTGGCCGATCAGCGCGGTGAGCGGCGTGCGCAGGTCGTGCGACACGCTGGCCACCATCTCGCGGCGCTTGGCGTCCGTCTCCTTCACGCGGTGCATCTCCAGGCGCAGGCGCTCGAAGGTGTCGCGGAACGTGCGTCCCAGCCGGCCGATCTCGTCGAAGCGGTCGCAGTTGGGCACCGAGGCGCTGCACACCTCCTCGGTGAAGCCGGAGGCCCGCACGCGCTCGACCATGCGGGTCAGACCGATCAGCGGGCGCGTGAGCACCGCGATGATGGTGATGGTGAGCAGCACGCCCAGCGCGATCGTCATCAGGCTGACCGTGATGCCGGTGCGCATCGCATAGCTGCGCATCAGGTCGGGCACGTAGTTCTTGCCCTCGCCCGACATCGGCACCACGTACAGCCAGCCCATCTGCTGACCGCCGGCATGCACGGGCCGTGCGGCGACCAGGCAGCGCTTGCCTTCGCCGTCGGGGTCGTCGCCTTCGACCGGGTCGTCGTTGCCGGCGGCGAGCGCGGCCTTCAACGGCTGCAGGTCGACCCGGTAGTTGCTCCAGAACAGCCGGCCTTCGCCGGCGGACGCCAGCACGCGGCCGTCGTTGTCGACCAGGTACAGGCCGATGTTGGGCGAGTACAGGTTGAACTCGCGCAGACGCGCGCCGAAGCCGGGCGGGTTCTGCTCGAACGTGTCCCACAGGTCGGGGTGGTTCTCGAGCACGCGCTCGGCGAAGCGGATCGCCTTCTCGTAGGTGATGTCGACGTAGTAGCTGCGCACCGACGAGTACAGGATGCCGGCCAGCAGCGCCGCCGTGACGACGCCGAAGCCGGCGATCAGTGCGAGGACCCGGAACCGGAGCGACTTCATCGTGCGTCCATGAAGCGGTAGCCCACGCCGCGCACCGTCAGCACGTAGCGCGGGTTGGCGGGGTCGGCCTCGATCTTGGAGCGAAGCCGGTTGATGTGGGTGTTGACGTTGTGCTCGTAGCCTTCGAACGTGGTGCCCCAGACGGCGTCGAGCAGCTGCATGCGCGTGAACGCGCGCCCGGGGTTGCGGGCGAAGTGCAGCAGCAGGTCGAACTCCTTGGCGGTGAGCGGCACCGGCTGCCCCGCCAGGCGCACCTCGCGGCTCGCACAGTCGATCTCGAGCTCGCCGGCCAGGATGCGCTCGGCCTCGCCCGCGCCACCGCCGGGCGCCGGCTGGCGTTCGATGCGGCGCAGGATCGCCTTGATGCGCGCCTGCAGCTCGGGGATCGAGAACGGCTTGGTCAGGTAGTCGTCGGCACCCAGCTCCAGGCCCAGCACGCGGTCGATCTCGCTGGAGCGCGCGGTAAGCATCAGCACCGGCGTGTCGATGCGGTCCATGCGCAGTGCGCGCAGCACGTCCAGCCCGTCGCGCACCGGAAGCATCACGTCGAGCACGACGATGTCGTAGGCGCCGCTGCGGGCGGCCTCGTAGCCCTTGCCGCCGTCGTGCACGCAGTCGACGCTGTGGCCGAGGTCGCGCAGGTGCATCGCGACGAGATCCGCGATGTCCTTCTGGTCTTCGACGACGAGGATGCGACGTTCCATGGGGGCTTTCGGTCGGCGGGCCCGGCCGGACGCGCCGGCGTGCGTGCGCGAAGGGGGTCATCCGTTCAGGGTGGGGGCAGGATAGCAAAGCGCCCGGGGCCCGCAACACGCGTCCGGCGCCGCCCGTGCATTC
>JAKOZZ010000390.1 GCA_029779755.1 Pseudomonadota bacterium | reverse complement strand
CGCCTCCGGCGCCTCCTGCTGCGTCCAGTGACCGATGCCGGGCAGCAGGTGCGCACCGCGCAGGTCCGGCAGGTGCGGCGCCATCAGCGCGAACGGGTCCACGCCCGGCAGCATCTTCAGCACCAGGTCGCGCTCGCCGCCGATGAACAGCGCCGGCTGCGTGATCTTCCGGTCGCGGAACTGCTGCTGCCAGGCGAAGTCGCGCGCGTGGTTGCGGTAGCGGTTGATCGGGCCGCGAAAGCCCGAGGCCTCGAAGGCCGACACGAAGTGGTCCTCGTCGGCCTTCGTGAGCCAGGCCGGAAAGGGATCGGGGTCGGGCAGGCCCTCGAGCAGCGACGCGCCGTGCGGCTTGTTCTTCGGCCAGGTGCCATCGGGCGCGTCGCCGCTGATCGCGTAGTAGAAGCGCCGCAGCGCACCGCGCACGTCGGCCTCCAGTTCCGCCTCGGCCACGCCCTCGTCCTGGAAGTAGACCTGGTAGAAGAAGCGCCCCTTCGCGGTGAAGGCCGCGCGCACCGCGTCGAGGAAGTTCACCGTCGGCACGCCGGTCCACGGCACCGACAGCCCCGCCACCGCCCGCACCCGGTCGGGACGCGTGAGCGCCGTGTTCCACACGATGGGCGCCCCCCAGTCGTGACCCACCAGCACCGCCGTGCCGTCGGGCGACAGCGCCTCGACGACGCCGGCGACGTCGGCCGTGATCCGCTCGAGCGTGTAGTCGGCGACCGCCGGCGGCTTGTCCGATCCGCCGTAGCCGCGCACGTCGATCGCGCACGCGGTGAAGCCGGCCGCCGCGATCGGCCCGATCTGGTGGCGCCAGCTGTACCAGCCTTCGGGGAAGCCGTGCACCATCAGCACCAGCGGACCGGTGCCGGCGACGGCGGCCTGCAGGTGGATGCCGTTGGTGGGGATGCGGATCATGCGGGGCGCGGGGCCGGGTGCGGTCATGAGAGGTCTCCTGCGCCGATGGTACCGGCCCGCAGGCGCGGGTGGTGCGCAGCGATCGCGCCGACACGCGTGGGTCGGCGTGCGGATTCACGGCATCATCGCGCAGTCAACCCGCCACCGAGACCCCCATGCTGACGATCTACCACGCCCCCGGCACCCGCTCGATCCGCGTCCTCTGGCTGTGCCACGAGCTCGACATCCCCCACGAGGTGAAGACGATTCCGTTTGCGTCGCCGTACCGCGCCAGCCCCGAGTACCGCGCTCTGAACCCGGTCGGCAAGGTGCCGGCGATGACCGACGGCGCGTTCACGATGTTCGAGTCGGGCGCCATGGTGCAGTACCTGCTCGACCGCCACGGCCAGGGCCGGCTGCAGCCGGTGCCGGGCACCGAAGCGCATGCGCACTACCTGCAGTGGAGCTGGTTCGCCGAGTCGACCTACGCACGGCCGATCGGCGAGATCGTCAACCACCGGCGCGCGTTCGGCGAGGCCGGTCAGATTCCGGCTGCGATCGAGGAGATGAAAGGCCGCGCCCGGCTGTGCTCCGAAGCGGTCGACCGCGCGATCGCCGGACGCGAATTCCTGGTCGGCGACACCTTCACCGCGGCCGACATCATGATGGGCTACTCGATCATGATCGCCGAGCGCCTGACCTCGATCGACGGCCTGCCGAACCTGCAGGACTACTGGCGACGGCTGGCGGCACGGCCGGCGTGCCAGAAGGCGCTGGCCGCCTGAGCGGCCGCCCCGGCGGGCCGAGCGCCGGGGCACCGCACGTGTCGCGCCCGGCCGGATCCCGCGACCGGCCGGCCCCCCGAACGATCCGACGCTGCGCGGAGATCAGCCCGCCGGAATCCAGTTGCCGTGGAAGCCCGGCGGGATGCGGTGCGGGATGGTGATGCGGGCCTGCGGCGGCGCCTCGAAATGCGCGGCGTCCAGGATCACCAGATCGGTGGTGTCGCGGTCCTTGTCGATCACGTAGCCCATCAGCCAGCCATCGTCCTCGGCGGTGGCGCCCGCCTTGGGCACGAACACGAATTCGCCCGCCACCTGCCCCGTGCCGAAGTCGTGCACCTGGCGCGTGCCGGCCTGCAGGTCGTGCTTGTAGAGCTGCGGCGCATCCAGGAACGCCGGGTTGCCGCCCTCGGGCAGCGCCACGGTGTACGCGTAGCGGTACGGCAGGCCGGTCAGCGCCTCGTTCGGACGCGGAAA
>JAKOZZ010000389.1 GCA_029779755.1 Pseudomonadota bacterium | reverse complement strand
TTCCTGGAGCAGGGCAGCCGCTTCCTGAAGCCGGTGTACTCGGGCGACACGCTGTACTCGGTGCTGATCGTCAGCGAACTGGTGCCCGGGCGCACGACCGGCGTGCTGACGATGCGCTCGGAGGTGCTGAACCAGCGCCGCGAGCTGGTGATGGACGGCTTCCACAAGTACCTGCTGCGCCGCCGTCCGGCTGCATGAACGCCGGAGCCCGGGCCGGGCCCGGCTCATCGGCCCCGCGCGCAGCGAAAGCCGATGTAGACGACCGCCGTGTCGGCGGGCTTGTCCTGGAGATGCGCGCGCTGCATCTGCGCGGCGCCGTACCACCACGATCCGCCGCGCGTCAGGCGCGGGGCGTCGCCGACGGCGTCCTGGGGGGCGTCGACCCACTCCCAGACGTTGCCGCCCATGTCGTGCAGTCCGTTGACGCCGGCCGGCGTGGCGCCCGCCCGCGCATGGCCGTCGCCGCGCAGCAGACGCGCGCCATGACGCACGGCGCGCGTCCGCGCCGCCGGCCCGCAGTCATCCAGACACTGGGCACCGATCGGGACATCCCTCGTCGGATACGGGTAGCTGCGACCGGCGACGAAGGGCGCGGGCGGCTGCGCGCGCTGCTCGTCGTACGCCGCCCGGGTCCATTGCCGGTCGGTCGGCAGCGCGCCGCCGGCCCAGCGGCAGAAGGCCTGGGCCTCGTGCCAGCTGACATGTACCGCGGGCTCGTCGTCGGCGGGCGGGCTGCCGAAGGGGGCGCGCCAGGTCCAGCCGGGCTTGCGCACCCAGCCGTTCTCGTAGACCGATCCGCCGCCCGCACGCTCGGCTGCCGTGACCGTGCCAGTGGCCGCGACGAAGCGGCGGAACTGCGCGACGGTGGTCTCGGTGCGCGCGATGTCGAAATCGCCGACGCGGATCCAGTCGATGTCGGCAGCGGCAACGGTCGCCGGGCTGACGGCGAGCGCGGCGGCGAGCACCGCGCCGACGATGGCCCCCCTCAGGGGGCCACGGCCCGTGGGCCGCACGCCTGCGCTACTGCGGCTTGACACCCGCATCGGTCGCAACCTTCTTCCAGCGTGCCACCTCGGCGCGCACGTACTGCTGCAACTGCTCCGGCGAGGTGGGCGAGGCCTGTGCGCCCTGCTTGGCGAACGCCTCCTTCACCTCCGGCTGTGCGAGCTCCTTGACGACCGCCGCGTGCAGGCGGTCGATCGCGGCCTGGGGCGTGCCGGCGGGCACCCCCAGCCCCTGCCACGAGCTGACGTCGTAGCCGGCCACGCCGTTCTCGATCACGGTGGGCAGGTCGGGCGCCACCTGCGAGCGGCTCGCCGTCGTGACCGCGAGCCCGCGCACCTTGCCCGCCTGCACCTGCGGGTACAGACTGGAGAATGGGTCGAACAGCACGTCGATCTGCCCGCCCACCAGGTCGGTGATCGCCGGCGTGCTGCCCTTGTACGGCACGTGGTTCATCTGCGCGCCGACCAGGGTGTTGAAGAACTCGACGGCCAGATGGATGGAGCTTCCGGCGGAGCCGTACGACAGCGTGCCGGGGTTGGCCCTGGCCAGCCGCACCAGGTCGGACAGCGTGCGCGCCTGCACCTTGGGGTGCACGGCCACGACCAGCGGCTGGATCGCGAGCATCGACACCGGCACGAAGCTGGTCAGCGGATCGTACGGAAGCCTCGCGAACGTGGCGGCGTTGACCGCGAGCGTCGAGATGTTGCCGACCAGCAGCGTGTGGCCGTCGGCCGGCGCGCGCGCCGCGAGTTCGGTGCCGAGGATGCCGCTGGCACCAGGCTTGTTCTCGACGACCACCGGCTGCCCGAGCTCGGTCGACAGACGCGTGGCCACGGTGCGGCCGACGATGTCGGTGACTCCGCCGGGCGGGAACGGGATGATCAGGTGCAGCGGCCGGGACGGGAACGACTGGGCCTGCACCGCGGCGCAGGCGAGGCCGAACAGGGACGCGAACGCGAGGCGACCGAACGCACGGCGCCGGGAAAGGGATCGGGACATGGGGGTTCCTGGAGCATGCGCGCCGGGCCGCCCTCGGCGGCCCGGTCGTGCGCGGAGACGGAAAACCGCAGCCGGGTTCAGTCGAGCTTGATGCCGAGCTGCTCGGTGAGCTTGATCCACACGGGGCTCTCCTCGCGCCACTTGCGCCTGGCCTCGGCCATCGTGGTCGGCTTGTCCTCGATGGCGAAGGCCTCGCGCAGCGCCACCGCCTTGGGCGAGTCGGCCCCCTCGATGAACGCCTGCGAGATGCGCTGCAGGATCGGCTCGGGCGTGCCGGCGGGCGCCAGCATCAGAAGCCCCCCCGCGAGGCGGAAGATCTCGCCGTCGAACCCCTGCGACGCAAACGAGGTCACCTGCGGCAGCTTGGGCGAGCGCTCCGGGCCGACGGAGGCCAGCACCTTGACCGAACCGCGCGACAGATGGGGCGTCAGGGCGACGTAGCTGCCGATCCCCGCATGCACCACCCCGGTGGCGACATCGGTCCACATCGGCCCTTCACCCTTGTAGTGCGCGACGTTGACCTGGGTGCCATAGCGCTTGTTGAACTCCTCGGTCGCCAGATGCGGCACCGATGCCGGGTTGTAGCTGGCCATCGTGACCGGGTTCTTCTTCGCGTACTCGACCCACTCCCGGGTCGTGTTCACGGGCAGGCTCGACGGCACCGCCATCAGCAGCGGCCCGACCGGGAACCAGCCCAGCGGCACGAAATCGCGATCCGGCTCGAACGGCAGCTTGCGATACAGCATGCGCCCGCCCCAGACCGACGACGACGTCGTGATGCCGATGGTGTGCCCATCCGGCGCCTCGCGCGCCAGCGCGCCGAGCGCGATCGTGCCGCCCGCCCCCGGACGGTTCTCGACCACGACCGGCACGCCGAGTTTCTGACTCATGAATTCACCGTACACCCGTGCATACGGGTCGGTGGTGCCCCCTGGCGCAAAGCCGACGAAGATGCGGATGGTCTTGGAAGGCCACGCCTGGGCCTGGGCCGAGGCTGTTCCGAGTGCCCCGAGACTGGCTCCGGCGAGCGAAGCAAGAACGTGGCGACGCCGAGGATCGATCCGCATGCAGGTCTCCTGTACGTGTTGTAGTCGTACGGAAGATCATCGCATCGAACCTCGGCGCAGTCGACACCCTGCACACCGCGCTGCCACGGATGCCGGTTGCAGCGGCGGCGCGACGGGATCGCGGCGACGCGCAAGACCGGACGGCCGGGTTCAGACGTGCACGGCGAGGGCGGGCGGGCGCAGGTCGACTGCGGACGGTTGCGGCACGGCCAGCGCTTCGATCGGCATCGGCCGGCCCAGCGCGTAGCCCTGCAGATAGTCGACGCCGATCTCGCGCATGCGCTCGGCGAGCGGCGCGTCCTCCACCCACTCGGCGACCGTGCGCGCGCCCAGCGCCTTGCCGATGCGCACGATCGACAGCACGATCTCGCGGTCGAGCGGCGACGTGTCGAAGGCGCGCACGAACGAACCGTCGATCTTCAGCCACTGTGGTGCGAAGCGGCGGATGTAGTCGAACGTCGCCTGGCCGGTGCCGAAATCGTCGACGGCCACGGCGACGCCGGCGGCCTGCAGCGCGCGCACGTTGCCCAGCGCGGAGTCCAGCCGCGCGATCGACTCCGACTCGGTGATCTCGATGACGATCCTCGAGGCCGGAATGCGCCGCTCGGACAGCGCGCCGTCGAGCCACGACGGGAAATCGGTATCGCAGATGGTGGGGCCCGTGACGTTGATCGCGCACACCGCGGTGGCCGCGAGCAGCGGCGGGTGACGGTGCAGGTGGTCGAGGGTGGACGTGATCACGAGGCGGTCGAAGTGCTCGAGCAGCCGCGACTGGGACACGGCCGGCAGGAAGCGTCCCGGCGGGACGATCTCGCCGTCGGCGCCCACCAGGCGCGCCAGCACCTCGTAGTGCAGCCCGGTGTCGCCGGCGCACGCCGGAACGATCGGCTGGGCGTGGATCGCGATCCGTCCCTCCAGCACCGCGTGGCGCACCGTCTCGACCCACGCGAGGTCGTCGCGATACGCGGCCACCGCACTGCCGGCCAGTTCGAGCCGGTGGAACCGTGCTGCCGACGCCGAAGCCGTCTGCTGTGCGATCGACAGT
>JAKOZZ010000385.1 GCA_029779755.1 Pseudomonadota bacterium | reverse complement strand
CATCGACTTCGGGTCGGCGCCCAGCGCCGAATTGAGCGCGCAGACCCGTGCCCCGTGCGCCCGGCTCCGGCGTGCCACCAGCAGCGGCAGATCGAGATCGACCGCGCGGAAGGCCGCACGGCTCCCCGCCTTGGCCATGGTGGTGCCGAGCGCACACACGACGGCATCGACGGCCCACCAGGGCGCATCGGCCGGAAACGCGGAGAGCTCGCCCACCGGATTGTGCAGCCGCGGATGGGGCGGCAGCGGGCTGCGGGTGGGCGCCACGACGCGCGACACCCGCGCGTCGTCCAGCGCCAGACGCAGCACGTGGCTGCCGACCAGACCGGTGGCGCCGGCGATCAGCACGGCCACGGGGGCGACGGGCGCGGCAGCGCCGGCATCCGGCAGTGCGGCAGGCGGGGGCGCGGGCGAGGCGGGCATCGTTCGGCTTCCGTGCAGGGGTTCGGGCAAGCGCCCGGGCAGGCATGCGGACAGGCGTGATCATGCGCCTGTCGATCGGTCCGCGCGCTCCGGAGGTCGGCCGGTGTCACGGCCATTGCACCGGGCTGATGTATCGTGACGTCATGTCGAGCCGTCCGGGAGCCTTCTCCCGCGCGCCTCGCCCCCCCGGCCGCGCATCACGCCGCCGGGGGCGTCACACATTCTCGGAGCGAACACGATGCCTGGACTGCTGCCTCACGTCGATCCCGACGGCCTGCTCGAATTCTCGGTCGTCTACACCGACCGTGCCCTGAACCACATGTCGCGCAGCTTCCAGGGCGTGATGCGCGACATCTCCTCCATCCTCAAGGAGGTGTACCACGCGCGCTCGGCCGTGCTGGTCCCGGGCAGCGGCACCTTCGGCATGGAAGCGGTCGCGCGTCAGTTCGCGCACGATCAGGACGTGCTCGTGATCCGCAACGGCTGGTTCAGCTACCGCTGGTCGCAGATCCTCGACATGGGACGCATCCCGAAGTCGACCACCGTGCTGAAGGCGCGCCGCACGGGCGCGGGTCCGCAGTCGCCCTGGGCGCCCGCGCCCATCGCCGAGGTGCAGGCGGCGATCCGCGCGAAGCGCCCGGCCGTCGTGTTCGCGCCCCACGTCGAGACCGCCGCCGGCATGATCCTGCCCGACGACTACCTGAGCGCGGTGGCGCAGGCGGCGCACGAGGTCGGCGCGCTGTTCGTGCTCGACTGCATCGCCTCCGGCGCGATGTGGGTGGACATGCAGGCGACCGGCGTCGACGTGCTGATCTCCGCCCCGCAGAAGGGGTGGAGCAGCTCGCCGTGCTGCGCGATGGTGATGCTGAGCGAGCGGGCACGCGCTGCGATCGACGGCACGACCAGCTCCAGCTTCGCCTGCGACCTGAATAAGTGGCTGCAGATCATGGAGGCGTACGAAGGCGGCAGCCACGCCTACCACGCGACGATGCCCACCGATGCGCTCACGCGCCTGCGCGACGTGATGCAGGAGACCCGCGCCCTCGGCTTCGACCGCATGCGCGCGGCACAGCAGGAGCTCGGCGACAAGGTGCGCGCCCTGTTCGAGCGCCGCGGGCTGGCGAGCGTGGCGGCCGACGGCTTCAAGGCGCCGGGCGTGGTCGTCAGCTACACCACCGATCCCGAGATCCAGTCGAGCCGGAAGTTCCTGGCCGAAGGCCTGCAGACGGCCGCCGGCGTGCCGCTGCAGTGCGACGAGGGACCGGACTTCATGAGCTTCCGCATCGGTCTGTTCGGGCTCGAGAAATGGAAGAACGTCGACCGCACGGTGGCGATGCTGGCCGACGCGCTCGACCGGATCGGGCTGGGGCAGGCGCGCTCGGCCGCCTAAGCGTCAGGCTGCCCGAACCAGGCCCGGATCCGCTGCACGCGGATCCGGCCGTCGATCGCCGCCAGACCGGCGCCGATCAGTGCCATGCCGGTGACGTGCCGAAGCTCGAAGTGCTCGCCAAGCACGTACACCCCCAGCATCACGGCACTCACCGGGATCAGGAACGTCACCAGCAGCACGTTCGTTGCGCCCGCCACCGACAGGATGCGGAAGTACAGGACGTACGCAAGCGCCGTCGACAGCAGCCCGAGTGCCACCAGCGCGAGCAGAGGTTCGCCGGCCGGCAACGGCAAACGCCACGGGGTCTCGACGAACGCGGCCACCGGCAGCATGATCAGGGATGACGCGCTCACCTGACCGGTCGCCGTCGCGAGCGGCGGCACGCCCATGCGCGCGAAGCGGCGACCGAGCACGCCGGCACAGGCGTACGACAACGCGGCTGCGAGGCACGCGGCCTGCGCCAGAAGTTCGGTGCCCACGCCGCGCAAGAGGTCCGCCCCCAGCATCACGGCAACGCCCCCCAGTCCGAGGACGACACCGACGCCCTTGCGGGGCGTGAGCCGCTCGTCGGTCGTCAGCAGGTGGGCGACCACCACGGTGAACAGCGGCGTAGTCGCATTGAGGATCGATGCCAGGCCGCTGGCGATGTGCTGCTGCCCCCAGACGAACAGCCCGAACGGGATCACGTTGTTGAGCACGCCCATTGCCAGGAATGCGCACCAGGGCGCACGTGCCCGTGGCATGGGAATGCGCAGCGCTGCCAGCACGCACCACAGCGCGAGCGCCGCGATCGCCACGCGGCACGCGACGATGGTGAACGGCGGCAGCGCGTGCACGGCCACGCCGACCAGGAAGAACGCGCCCCCCCACAGCACGGACAGTGCCACGAGCAGGGTCCACGTTGCAGCGTCCATTCGGTGCACCTGCGGATGCGATCGCGCGCAGCGTGTCATGTCGTCGGTCTCCCTGCGTGTCGGCGCGATGGGCCGTCCCGTCGCCGCTGGATGCAATGCCCCGTCCCGACGCTCGGCGCATCACGCGATGGGCCAGGACCTCCGGGACCCCATGATGGGCCGGGTCGACACCCGAAACACCCCGATCCTTGCGCTCGAATCCGCGGCCGCCGGCGCACAATCACCGGCCATGGACATCCTGTACCTCGACGCCCACCTGGTGGCGATCGACAAGCCCGCAGGCCTGCTCGTGCACCGTACCGGCCTGGACGCGGGCGAGACGCGCTTTGCGCTGCAACTGGTGCGCGACCGGCTCGGGCGCCCCGTCTGGCCCGTGCACCGGCTCGACAAGGGGACCAGCGGCGTGCTGCTGTTCGCGCTCGATGCGGCCACGGCGGGCGTGCTGGGCCGGCGCTTCGAGCACGGCGAGGGGCTCGAGAAGACCTACCTTGCGATGGTGCGCGGCTGGCCGCAGGCCGATGGCCTCGTCGACCATCCGCTCGCACGCATGGCGGACGACGCGCGCGCGGCACGCCTCGACGTGCAGGAAGCCCGCACCCGCTTCCGGACGCTGGCGCATTTCGCGCTTCCGCTGCCGGGCCAGCGCTTCGCGACCACGCGCTGCGCGCGCGTCGCGCTGCACCCGCTCACGGGTCGCCGCCACCAGTTGCGCCGCCACATGAAGCACATCGCGCATCCGATGCTCGGCGATGCGACGCACGGCAAGGGGCCGCTGAACCGCGCGGTGGCCGCACTGATCGGTGTGCAGCGCCTGTGGCTGCACGCGTGCGCGCTGACGCTGGCGCATCCGGTGACGGGTGCGCCCGTGCGCATCGAGGCGGCGCCAGGTCCGGAATGGGCGCGCTGGGACGCCCACGCGTGCCGCTAGGCGCGCTGGGACGCCCACGCGTGCCGCTAGGCGCGCGGCGGCAGCAGCCTGAAGGTGGCCTGTCCGAGCGCGACGATGGCCTGCGCGGCGTCGAGCACTTCGGCGCGCACGAACACCGTGCGGCCGGAACGGCGCAGCGTGGTCGCACGGCAGGTGTACGGCGCATGCCGTGCCGGCGCCGGGTACTGGATGCTGCAGTCGACCGTGGCGCAGCCGCTGCCGTCGTCGGCGTTCGACAGCGCGGCGAAGGCCATCGTCGTGTCCATCACCGTGAACAGGATGCCGCCATGCGGCTGACCGGGCGTGGGCCAGCACACGGCCGCCGCCGGGGTCATCGTGGCGTGCGCGTTGCCGTCGGCCACCGCGTCGAGGCGGATGCCGATGGTGCGATACAGGGGGTTCTCATTGCACTGCGCGAGTGCGTCGGCCGACATCTGCACGGGATGGGTCTCCTGGACGGTGTGCAACGATCGCTGAACGGTGCGCAACGGTAGCAGACGCCGCGCCGGCCGCTCAGGCGGGCGCGGCGCGCGGAAACCGCAGCACGAAGCGCGTGCGTCCCGCCCCGGAGGACGCCGAGGCCGTGCCGCCGTGCGCCTGAGCGATCGCACGCGTGATCGACAGCCCGAGGCCCGCCCCTTCGGACGCGGGATGCGTACGCGCGCGGTCCGCACGGAAGAACCGGTCGAACAGCCTGGGCAGCAGGTCGGCCGGAATGTCGGGGCCGCTGTTCTCCACGGCAAGCTCCACCGCGTCGGCGGCCTCGCGGATCGCCACCGTCACGTCGCCGTCGGCCGGCGTGTGCCGCAGCGCATTCGACAGCAGGTTGCCGATCGCCCGCCGCAGCATCAGCCGGTCGCCCTCGACCCGCCCTTCGCCCACGACCCGCAGGCGCACCCGCTTCTCGTCGGCCAGCGCTTCGTAGAACTCGAACAGGGCGTGCACCTCGTCGGCCAGCACCACCGTGTCCCGGCTCGGCAGCGACAGGCCGTGCTCGGTCTTGGCCAGGAACAGCATGTCGGCGACCATGCGCGCCATCCGCTGGAGCTCCTCGGCGTTGGAGGCGAGGATCTCGCGATACGCGTCGGCGTCGCGCGGCTGCGCGAGCGCCACCTGCGTCTGGGTGAGCAGGTTGCTGATCGGCGTGCGCAGTTCGTGCGCGAGGTCGGACGAGAACTCCGACAGGCGCCGGAAGTCGTCCTGCAGGCGCGCCAGCATGTCGTTGAGCGACGTCGCCAGTTCGGCCATCTCGACGGGCACGGCGTCGGCCGGCATGCGCGCGTCGAG
>JAKOZZ010000384.1 GCA_029779755.1 Pseudomonadota bacterium | reverse complement strand
GCCTTCACCGCGACGGACGTCGACGGCAGGACCGTGCGGCTGGCGGATTTCCGAGGCCGCCACGTGGTGCTCGAATGGAACAACCCCGGCTGCCCGTTCGTGCGCAAGCACTACCAGCAGTCGGGCAACCTGCCGGCGCTGCAGAAGGCCTACACCGCCCGCGGCGTGGCCTGGCTGGCGGTCAACTCGACCGAACGCGGGCATGCCGACCACCTGTCGCCGGCCGACCTCCGGAAGTGGTTCGCCGACCAGGGCGCCCGGCCGACGGCGGTGCTGATGGACGAATCCGGCGCCGTCGGCCGCGCGTACGGGGCCACGGTCACGCCGCACATGTACATCGTCGATCCGCAGGGGCGTCTGGTCTATGCCGGCGGCATCGACAGCATCCGCTCGGCGAACGCCGAGGACATCCGGTCGGCGCGCGCCCAAGTGCGCGAAGCGCTCGACCAGGCGCTCGCCGGCAAGCCGATCGACACGCCGACGAGCACGCCCTATGGGTGCTCGATCAAGTACGGACCGTGAGGCCGCACCCCCCATTCGGATAAAATCGCGCGCATGAATACCTCCTACCGCACCCCCCTGCCCGGCACCCGGCTGGATTGGTTCGACGCCCGCGCGGCGGTCGACGCGATCGCGCCCGGCGCCTACGACAAGCTCCCGTACACCTCGCGTGTGCTGGCCGAAAACCTCGTGCGTCGCTGCGACCCGGCCACGCTGACCGACTCGCTCAGGCAGCTGATCGAGCGCAAGCGCGACCTGGACTTCCCGTGGTATCCGGCGCGGGTGGTCTGCCACGACATCCTGGGCCAGACCGCGCTGGTCGACCTCGCCGGACTGCGCGACGCGATCGCCGACCAGGGCGGCGACCCGGCCAAGGTGAACCCGGTCGTGCCGGTGCAGCTGATCGTCGACCACTCGCTGGCCGTCGAGTGCGGCGGCTTCGATCCCGACGCGTTCGCCAAGAACCGCGCGATCGAGGATCGCCGCAACGAGGACCGCTTCCACTTCATCGACTGGACGAAGGCGGCGTTCGAGAACGTCGACGTGATCCCGCCGGGCAACGGCATCATGCACCAGATCAACCTGGAGAAGATGTCGCCGGTGATCCAGGTGCGCGACGGCGTCGCCTTCCCCGACACCTGCGTCGGCACCGACAGCCACACGCCGCACGTGGACGCGCTGGGCGTGATCGCCATCGGCGTGGGCGGCCTCGAAGCCGAGAACGTGATGCTGGGCCGGGCGTCGTGGATGCGTCTGCCCGACATCGTCGGCGTCGAGCTCACCGGCCGGCCGGGGCCCGGCATCATGGCCACCGACGTGGTGCTCGCGCTGACCGAGTTCCTGCGCAAGCAGAAGGTCGTCGGCGCCTACCTCGAGTTCCGCGGCGAAGGGGCGGCCGCGCTGTCGCTCGGCGACCGCGCCACCATCTCGAACATGGCGCCCGAGTACGGCGCCACCGCGGCGATGTTCTTCATCGACCAGCAGACCCTCGACTACCTGAAGCTGACCGGCCGCGACGACGAGCAGATCCGCCTGGTCGAGACCTATGCCAAGCATGCCGGCCTGTGGGCCGACAGCCTGAAGAACGCGCAGTACGAGCGCACGCTCACGTTCGACCTGTCGTCGGTCGTGCGCAACATGGCCGGTCCGTCCAACCCGCACGCGCGCGTGGCGACGGCCGAGCTCTCGGCCAAGGGCATCGCGGGCCGGTGGGACGAGGTGCCGGGCCAGATGCCCGACGGCGCCGTGATCATCGCCGCCATCACCAGCTGCACCAACACCAGCAATCCGCGCAACGTGATCGCCGCCGCGCTCCTGGCGCGCAACGCGAACCGCTACGGCCTCACGCGCAAGCCCTGGGTGAAGACGTCGCTGGCGCCCGGATCACGGGTCGGCGCCGAATACCTGAAGGAGGCCGGCCTGCTGCCCGAGCTCGAGAAGCTCGGCTTCGGCGTCGTCGCCTTCGCCTGCACCACCTGCAACGGCATGTCGGGCGCGCTCGACCCCAAGATCCAGCAGGAGATCATCGACCGCGACCTGTACGCGACGGCCGTGCTGTCGGGCAACCGCAACTTCGACGGGCGCATCCATCCGTACGCGAAGCAGGCGTTCCTGGCCTCGCCGCCGCTGGTCGTCGCCTACGCGATCGCCGGCACGATCCGCTTCGACATCGAGAAGGACGTGTTCGCCGTCGTCGACGGCAAGGAGATCCGTCTGAAGGACCTCTGGCCGAGCGACGAGGAGATCGACGCGGTGATGCGCGTTGCGGTCAAGCCGGAGCAGTTCCGCAAGGTCTACGACGTGATGTTCGCGCTCGACCGCGACACGTCGACGAAGGTCAGGCCGCTGTACGACTGGCGGCCCCAGTCGACCTACATCCGCCGCCCGCCGTACTGGGAAGGTGCGCTCGCCGGCGAGCGCACGCTGCGCGGTCTGCGTCCGCTGGCGGTGCTGGGCGACAACATCACCACCGACCACCTGTCGCCCTCGAATGCGATCCTGCCCGACAGCGCGGCCGGCGAATACCTGGCGAAGATGGGCCTGCCCGAGGAGGACTTCAACTCCTACGCCACGCACCGCGGCGACCACCTGACGGCGCTGCGCGCGACCTTCGCCAACCCCACGCTGCTCAACGAGATGGCGGTGGTCGACGGCAAGGTGAAGAAGGGATCGCTGGCGCGCGTCGAGCCGGAAGGCACGGTCACCCGCATGTGGGAGGCCATCGAGACCTACATGAACCGCAAGCAGCCGCTGATCATCATCGCGGGCGCCGACTACGGGCAGGGCTCGTCGCGCGACTGGGCGGCCAAGGGCGTGCGGCTGGCGGGCGTCGAGGTGATCGTCGCCGAAGGCTTCGAGCGCATCCACCGCACCAACCTGATCGGCATGGGCGTGCTGCCGCTGGAGTTCAAGGCAGGCACCACGCGCAAGACGCTGGGCATCGACGGCACGGAAACCTTCGACGTCATCGGTGCGCGCACCCCGCGTGCCACGCTGACCCTGGTCATCCACCGCAAGAACGGCGAGCGCGTCGACGTGCCGGTCACCTGCCGGCTCGACACCGCCGAGGAGGTGTCCATCTACGACGCGGGCGGCGTGCTCCAGCGCTTCGCCCAGGACTTCCTCGCCTCGACGAAGGCCGCGTGAGGACCCCCATGGCACACGTTCCCCAGATCCGGATCCCCGCCACGTACCTGCGGGGCGGCACGAGCAAGGGCGTCTTCTTCCGTCTGCAGGACCTGCCCGCGTCCGCGCAGGTGCCGGGCAAGGCCCGTGACGCGCTGCTGATGCGCGTGATCGGCAGCCCCGATCCCTACGGCAAGCAGATCGACGGCATGGGCGGCGCCACGTCGAGCACCAGCAAGACGGTCATCCTGTCGAAGAGCAGCCGGCCCGACCACGACGTCGACTATCTGTTCGGCCAGGTGTCCATCGATGCCGCCTTCGTCGACTGGAGCGGCAACTGCGGCAACCTGTCTGCGGCGGTCGGCCCGTTCGCGATCAGCAACGGCCTGATCGACCCGGCGCGCGTGCCGCGCGACGGCGTCGCGGTCGTGCGGATCTGGCAGGCGAACATCGCCAAGACCATCGTCGCCCACGTGCCGATCACCAACGGCCAGGTGCAGGAGACCGGCGACTTCGAGCTCGACGGCGTCACCTTCCCCGCCGCCGAGGTGCAGCTCGAGTTCATGGACCCGGCCGCCGAGGAGGAAGGCGCGGGCGGTGCCATGTTCCCCACCGGCAACGTGGTCGACGACCTCGACGTGCCCGGGGTCGGCGTGCTCAAGGCGACGATGATCAACGCCGGCATCCCGACCATCTTCGTGAACGCGGACGCGATCGGCTACACCGGCACCGAGCTGCAGGACGCAATCAACGGCGACCCGAAGGCGCTCGCGATGTTCGAGACGATCCGCGCGCACGGCGCGGTGCGCATGGGCCTGATCAAGCACGTCGACGAGGCCGCCAAGCGTCAGCACACGCCCAAGGTGGCGTTCGTCGCGAAGCCGGTCGGCTACACCGCGTCCAGCGGCAAGACGGTCGCTGCCGGCGACGTCGATCTGCTGGTGCGCGCCTTGTCGATGGGCAAGCTGCACCACGCGATGATGGGCACGGCCGCGGTGGCGATCGGCACGGCGGCGGCCATTCCCGGCACGCTGGTGAACCTGGCGGCCGGCGGCGGCAACCGCAGCGCAGTCCGCTTCGGTCACCCGTCGGGCACGCTGCGGGTCGGCGCAGAGGCCACGCAGGAAGGCGGCGACTGGGTCGTGAAGAAGGCGATCATGAGCCGCAGCGCGCGCGTGCTGATGGAAGGCTGGGTCCGGGTGCCGGGCGACGCGTTCTGATCCGGGCGTCCGGGCGGTCGCGCACGTCCGCGCCGGGGGGCTGCGATGCAAGCGTCGGCACGTCGGCTGAGGGGGGCTCTGGCGGCCCCATTCGTCGCCGGCTTCTTCGTCCTCTGCGTCATCGTCTGCGCCGTCCTCGTTGCACCGCCCGCTGCCTGCGCGCAGGCGCTGCGCGCGGCGCTGGCATCCGCGAACGCCACGCGGGCGCTCGAAGGCACGCTGCCGTGGGAAGTGCCGACGACCAGCGGAACGCTCGACGCGACGCGTCCGGAGGACGCGCTCGAGCTCGCGTTCCATCTCGTGGACGATCAGGCCGTGACGGCACCGGCCGACGGCCGGGTGGTGCGCATCGACGCGGCTGACGGCCGCGTCACGCTCCTGATCGCGCACGCCGGCGCGGTGCATTCGCGCCTGTCCGGCCCGCTGCGCGCCGTGGTGGGCGTCGGCATGAACGTCCGGCGCGGCCAGACGGTCGCGCGGGCCGACACGAAGGCCGGACCGGACGGCGTGCTCGCGTGGTCGGTGCAGTTCCGGCCGGAGGACGCGGCCACATCCGGCGAATCGCGCGATTCGGGCACGCAGGCACGCACGCTCGCTGCGACGCCGGCCGTGGCGCTCGATCCGGTGTCCCTTGTCGAAGGCGCGGTGCTGACCCTGGAACTCGACCCGAGCGTACGCATCGACGGTCGGCTCGAGGTGCTCAGGGACGATCTTCCAATCGCACAACTGAGCCCCGCACGGCCGGTGGTCCGGATCCTGACGGATGCCCGTGCGATGCGCCTGAGCGTCACCCAGGGTCTCGTGTTCCGATCGACCGCGGCACGCGCGACAGTGTCCCCGTCGCCGGGCGATCGCGTGCACGTGACACTGTCGCGCATAGCCGCCGAACGCATCGCAGGCAACTACGAACAGCCGGCCGATCAGACCGTGCTGGTCGACCGGGTGTCGCGGCGCGCGTCGGCACAGAGCCTCGCCACGTTCCGGGAGGCACTCGCGCGCATCGACGCACCCGCCACCGCGCCGGCCCCGGCCCTGGCCGCCGCGCCGTCCGTGCCCCAGATCGCCGGGCGCACCGACGCGGCCGCCGTCGCACGCCCCGAGGACCCGGCGCCGCGCCCCGCGGATCCGGTCGTGACGCGAACCGGGCAGCGCAGAGCGCTCGTGATCGGCAACAACGACTACACCGCGATTCCGCGCCTGCGCAATGCGCGACAGG
>JAKOZZ010000364.1 GCA_029779755.1 Pseudomonadota bacterium | reverse complement strand
CGGAGAGAAGCCCATCGGACCGCGTTCGTAGTAGAGCGGGATCACCTTGTCCTGGAGGATCTCGTACAGCGTGCGTGCCTCGTCGCGTGCGCGCTTGGCGTCGTCGAGCGATTCGTGGACCGGCTTGATCGCCCAGCCGTTGCTGCCGTCGTAGCCCTCGTCCCACCAGCCGTCCAGCACCGACAGGTTGATCACGCCGTTGAGCGCGGCCTTCATGCCGGAGGTGCCGGAGGCCTCGAGCGGATAGATCGGGTTGTTCAGCCAGACGTCGACGCCCTGCACCAGCCGCCGCCCGAGGCGCAGGTCGTAGCCTTCGACCAGCAGCAGATGGCCTTCGAACTCGCGCATCGACGCGACCTCGTGCAGGCGGCGGATCAGCGCCTTGCCCGGCTCGTCGGCCGGGTGGGCCTTGCCGGCGAAGACGAACAGCACCGGGCGCTTGCGGTCCGCGACCAGCTCGCGCAGCCAGTCCAGGTTCTCGAACAGCAGCGCCGCCCGCTTGTAGGTGGCGAAGCGCCGCGCGAAGCCGATCGTCAGCACGTCCGGGTTGTCGGGATCGGCCAGCCGCAGCAGGCGGTCGAGGTGGGCGTCGGATCCGCGGTTGCGCGCGTGCGCGACCGCGATGCGATGACGCACCAGATGGAGCATCTGCGCCTTCAGCGACAGGCGCACGCTCCAGTACTGCAGGTCGGGAAGCCGGTGGACGCCTTCCCAGGACGCCGGGTCGGTGGGCCTCTGGCTCCAGCCCGACCCCATCTGACGGGTGAACAGCTCGGCCCACTCGTCGGACAGGAAGGTCGGGATGTGCACGCCGTTGGTGATGGAGTCGATCGGGTTCTCGTCGGGATCGATCTGCGGCCACAGGGGGGCGCAGATCGCGGCCGACACGCCGCGATGGATGCGCGACACGCCGTTGTGATAGCGCGACCCGCGGATCGCCAGCGCCGTCATGTTGAACTCGTGGCTGGCCGGCGTGCGCCCGAGCCCGGTGAGCTGTTCGATCGGGATGCCCACCTCGCGGCACCAGCCGCTGAAGTAGCGCTCGATCATCTCGTCGGCGAAGTGGTCGTGCCCGGCCGGCACGGCGGTGTGCGTCGTGAACACCGTGTTGGACGCCACCAGCTCGAGCGCGCTGGCGAACTCGATGCCGCCGGCCGCGACCAGCGCGCGCACCCGCTCGAGGATCAGGAACGCGGCGTGGCCTTCGTTGATGTGCCACACCGTCGGGCGCAGGCCCATCGCGTGCAGCGCGCGGCCGCCCCCCACCCCCAGCACGATCTCCTGCTCGATGCGCGTCGTGCGGTCGCCTCCGTAGAGGCGGTGCGCGATGTCGCGGTCGTCGGCGCCGTTGCGTTCGAGGTCGGTGTCGAGCAGGAACAGCCGCACGTGGCCGACGCGCGCCTGCCAGACCTTCACCCACACGGTGCGCCCGGGCAGCTCCACGTGCACGTGCAGCTCGTGCCCCTCGGCGTCCATCACCGGCTCGATCGGCAGGTCGGTGAAGTCGGAGTCGGTGTAGCTCGCCTGCTGGTGGCCTTCGGTGTCGATCGTCTGCCAGAAGTAGCCCTGGCGGTACAGCAGCCCGACCCCGACGAAGGGCAGGCGCATGTCGCTGGCCGCCTTGCAGTGGTCGCCGGCCAGGATGCCCAGGCCGCCGGAGTAGATCGGCAGGCTCTCGTGGAAGCCGAACTCCGCGCAGAAATAGGCGACCAGGTCGTCGGGACCGAGCGCCGCGCCGCCGTTGCCGCGCGTCTGCTGCCGGTGATAGGTGTCGTACGACGACAGCACGCGCAGGTAGCTGTTGACGAACACGGGATCCTCGGCCGCGCTCTCGAGCACGCGCTGGTCGACCCCCTTCAGGAACGCCTTCGGGCTGTGGCCGACGGCATGCCAGACCGCGCTGTCGAGCCGCGCGAACAGTGTGCGCGTCGGGCGGTCCCAGCTGTACCAGAGGTTGTTGGCGAGTTCGCCCAGGCGCGCCAGGCGGTCCGGGACGCGGGGGTTAATCTCGAGCGGGAAAGGCGTGCCGGGCATGGTTCGGGGTTCCGGGTGCTGGTCAGGCGCGCGCGGGGGCGATCCGCAGCGCGATGCGCAGGTCGTCGCGGTCGACGTCGAAGGTCAATGCCACCTCGGCCGCCTGCATGATCTTCTCCAGGCCGTTCTCCGACAGCGACACCGTATGGTACGGCGCTGCGTCCACCCGGGCTGCACGATCGGCGTGCAGCACCAGCCGTCCGTCGAGCTCGCTGTCCTCGAGGTCCAGCCGCGTCAGCGACACCGGCCCCAGACGCTGCCCGAAGCCGCACGGGATCGTGCCGTCCTCCAGCACGTAGCGGCCGCCGACGCCGTCGCAGCTGGGCATCGACAGGTTCAGCCGGGTCGTCAGGCGGCGACCGGCCAGACCGCGCAGGTGCCATGCGACCGACAGCCCCTGATCGTCGCAGCACAGGTGTTTGACCACCTCGCCGCCCGGGACCTCGCAGCGCAGCGCCAGGTGCGCGACGCCGGCGGGCTCCACGCGGTCGGCCGCGCGCGCCGGGTCACGGTCGGCGTCGATCGGCGGGTCGCGATCGGCGTCGATTGCAGGGTCGTGGTCGGCGTCGATCGCGCGGTACCCGTCGAGCGGCCGCTCAGGTGCCAGCGGATCGTGCGCGTCGCTCAGGCTGTCGAGCAGCAGTGCGCGCGGCCGCGTGTCCTCGGCGAGGTCGTCGGCGTCGATCGCGTGCTTGAAGTCGAGCCGGTCGTGCGCCGACGCGATGCCGCCCCCCTGCCCGCCCGCATGTGCGTCCGCCTGCTCGAGCGCGCGGCGGTGATACACCTCGCGCCGGCGCGCCAGCGTGTCGGTGAAGTTGTGCGCCAGCGCATGGCTCGAGAACTCGTGCACGCAGCCCTGCCCGTCGTCGCGCACGAACGCCTGCCCGCCGGCGCCGGTCAGTCGCCACTCGATGCGGCCGTCCAGGTCCAGGTCGTGTGCCGCGAACGCGGCACGCGGCGCCCGCGCATCGAGCGCCCGTTCGAGGGCGAGCAGCCGACCGAACACCGAGCGGCGCAGGTGCGGCAGGTACAGACCGCCAAACAGCCCGTGCCAGTACGCGTCGTTGGCCTGGGCCTGGTGCAGCAGCGTGCGCATCCCGTCGCCCGCGGCCCCGGCCGGCGCGTGCGCGGCGCACCGCGCCGACAGTTCCAGCATGCGCTTGTGCATCCAGTTCGACTCGGGATACCGCGACATGAAGTTGCGCCAGATGCCGCCCCGCACGAAGGCCTTGCTGCGGTCATAGCGGCCGGCGTCGCGCTCGCGCCGCACCAGCTCGTCGAAGGCCGTGGCGGCGGACACCGGCAGCGTCCACTCGTTCATCTCGATGTAGGACGTCGTGGGCAGGTAGACCACGCCCCGCCCCGGATGCCCCGCATGGAACCCGTCGTAGGTCGCGGTGGTGATCGCCGGCGAGGCCAGCACCCCTTCGATGAAGCGCTCCAGCCAGCCTTTCGTGTAGACCCACTCGAAGGTCTCCGGCCAGATGCCGAACTTCTCGATGTCGTCGAAGTACACCGCGCACGAGCGTCCGCCGGCGGCCAGCGCCTCGAGCCAGCGCACCGAATCGTCGGCCGGCGCGAACGGCAGCCGGTAGCGCAGCGCCTCCGAGATCGGGAACACGTCCAGCCGGCGCCCGTCCTCCTCGGTCGACCAGTAGCCGTCGAGCTCGTCGAGACTGCGCCCGGTGCACAGGAAGTGATAGTCATCGACCACCACGTAGCGCACGCCGGCGTCGAGCAGCGACGGCACCACCGTCGACTCCCACACGCGCTCCGTGAGCCAGGCGCCGCGCGGGCGCACCCCGAACGCGGCCTGCAGCCGCGCGGACATCGCCTCGACCTGGTCGACGCGGTCGCGCGACGGGATCGACGCCAGCACCGGCTCGCAGTCGCCGGCACCGAACAGCTCGACCTGGCCGCGGCGCACCATCGTCGCGAGCATCTCCATGTCGCGCGGGAAGCGTTCGAGCAGATCGCCCAGCAGCCAGCCCGAGAAATGCGCGGCGAAGCGGAACTCCGGGTAGCGCAGCAGCGTCTGCAGGAACGGCCGGTAACAGCGCTCGACCGCGTCGTCGATCACGGCCGGGAAGTTGCCGACCGGCTGGTGCGCGTGCACGCCGAACAGCAGGGAGATGGGCGGAGGAGGCATGGGTGGTGCTCGGGGTGGTGGTGGGTGCGCCAGCAGGCGATCGTCGATCGGAGGCGGGCCGGGTCGTGGGTCGAAGGCGAACCGTGTCGTGGGTCGAAGGCGAACCGCGTCGGTCGGCGGCGGGCGGGGGCGTCAGGCCGACGCGCGCCGCATCGCACCGCCGGCCTCGGGGTGGCCGGTGCCCGCGCTGATCGGCAGGTCGAGCCCGGCCGGCGCGGCAGCGCCCAGCAGTTCGTACAGCCGCCGCAGGTTGCGCCGGAACAGCCGGTCGAAGCGCTCGACCGCATGGTCGGGGTTGTACGGGCCCATCCACCAGAACCAGTCCGAGCCTTCGCCGGTGGCGAGCTGGCGACGCGCCGCGGCCGCGGCCGACGACGTCAGCCGTCCCGAGGCCATCACCTCGTCATAGGTCTGCTTGGCGGCGCACAGCAGGTCCCACGCACGGTTCTTGCCGGCCTCGCCGATCCAGGTCGACAGCGTGCCGAGCACCCAGCTGCCGGCCACGAGCGCCGGCAGACGCCCGGGAGACCGGGCCTGGGCCCCGGGCTGCGCATCGGCCTGGTGATCGGTCTGCGCCGCGGACGACGCTGCGGCCTGCCGGTCGAGCCAGCCCGACACGGTGTGCGTGCGGATGGTCGGATGGGCAGCCAGCGCGCCGTACAGCTCCTCGAAGAAGTAGAACCCGTTGTACGGGTAGTACTCCCAGGCGTTCTCGCCGTCGAGCGCGATCAGCACGGTCGGCGTGGTGCCCGGGGCCGCCGACGCGGCGATCTTCTCGAGCTCGCCCACCAGGTGGAGGGCCGCGTCGCGCCCGTGCCACTTCGAATATTCGAAGCCGATCTGGTCCGAGAGCCGCTCGTCGCGGAACAGCAGCGTGACCTCGGGCGCGGCATCCACGCGCCAGGCCCGATGGAGCCAGCCGCCGACGCGCGCCTCGGGCGCATGCGCGTTCAGGCTGTTGGACAGCACCGTCTCGCTGCTGGCCATCCAGCGCAGACCGCCGGCCGCGACCTCGCGCAGGAACGCCGTCGAGACCGCGCCCTCGGCCGGCCAGAGCCCGGCCGGCGGCGCCCCGAAGCAGCGCGTGTGCGCGTCGATCGCCGCCTGGAGATGGACCCGCACGCGCTCGGCGCCGCCCGGGTAGCCCGGCGCCGCGGGCAGCGGCGCGGCGGGGACCGTTTCGCGTGCGGTCGCGAAGTCGATCAGCAGCGGTGCGATCGGGTGCGTATGGGGCGTGGTCGACAGCTCGATCTGGCCGCGTGCGGCGAGCGCGCGGTAGCGGCCCAGCACGCGGCGCAGGATCGCACCGATCGCCTCGAACAGCAGCAGGCGGTCGCCGTGCGTGAACCCTTCGCCCTTGGCCATCAGCCGCGCGAACAGCGGGTCGGCCCGCCGCTCGGTCTCACCGATCCACACCAGGTGATACCAGGTCAGCAGGTCCGACAGATAGGCGCCCGACAGGTACGCGAAGCGCTCGCCGCCCCCCCGGTCGAGCAGCGAGAACACCTCATGCAGCCGCCGGTACTGCGGATACGGCGACAGCATCGTGTCGTGGTTGTTGTGGAAGCAGCTGTCGAGGATGAGCGCGCGCTCGTGCGGCTCGATGCGGTCGAGGTCGGCCTGCTGGAGCAGCCCCAGCAGCGGGTCGCGGATGCGGCCTTCGTCGAACTGGCGCACGTAGTCCTCGATCTGCTCGACCAGCACGGGCACGAAGTTCACGACCGCATGCACCGCGGGGTGGCGCTCGAGGTGCGCGGCCATGTCCGTGTAGTCCTTCAGCGCGTGCAGATACACCCAGGGCAGCAGGAACGCCCCCCCGTCGGCATCGCGGTAGTCGGGCTGGTGCATGTGCCACAGCAGGATCAGGTCCAGTCGGGGAGCGCTCACGAATTCATCCTGGCAGCGGCCGCTCAGCGGACGCGGTGGTATCCCTGGCCGAGCATCTCGGCGGTGACGAGCACGACGCCCGAGTCGCTGACGTGGAAGCGGCGCCGATCCTCGTCCGGATCGACGCCGATGCGCGTGCCCTCGGGGATGCGGCAGCGTTTGTCGATCACCGCCCGCCGGATCACGCAGTTGCGCTCCACCTCCACGCTGGGCAGCAGCACCGAGTCCTCGACCAGGCTGAAGCTGTGCACGCGCACGCGGGTGAAGAGCATCGAGCGCCGCACCGTCGCGCCGCTGATGATGGTGCCGCCCGCCACCATCGAGTCGATCGCCGACCCGCGGCGGTTCTCGTCGTCGAACACGAACTTCGCGGGCGGCGTCTGCTCCTGGTGGGTCCAGATCGGCCACTCCTCGTCGTACAGGTTCAGCTCCGGCGTGACCTTGGTGAGCTCCATGTTGGCGCCCCAGTAGGCGTCGATGGTGCCGACGTCGCGCCAGTACGCCTCGTCGTCCGGCGCCGTGCCGACCGAGCTCTCGGAGAACGGCTGCGCGAACACGCGGTAGCGCGACACGCAGTGCGGGATCACGTCCTTGCCGAAGTCGTGCGACGAGCGCGGGTCGTCGGCGTCGCGGGCGAGCTGCTCGTACAGGAAGCGCGCGTTGAACACGTACACCCCCATGCTGGCGAGCGCGCGGTCGGGCCGCCCGGGGATGGGCGGCGGATCGTCGGGCTTCTCGACGAAGGACACGACCCGCCGCGTGTCGTCGACCCCCATCACGCCGAAGCCGCGTGCCTCGTCGATCGGCACCTCCACGCAGGCGACCGTGAGGTCGGCGTTCTGGCGCACGTGGAAGGCCAGCAGCCGACCGTAGTCCATCTTGTAGACGTGGTCGCCCGACAGCACGAGCACGAACTCGGGACGGTTGTGCCGCAGCGCGTCGAGGTTCTGGAAGACGGCGTCGGCCGTGCCCTGGTACCAGTTCGCCTCGATCTGCTGTTGCGCCGGCATCACGTCGATGAACTCGCTGAACCGCCCGTCGAGGAAGCTCCAGGCGCGCTGGATGTGGCGGATGAGGCTCTGGGCCTTGTACTGCGTGGCCACGCCGATGCGCCGCACGCCCGAGTTCACGCAGTTGGACAACGTGAAGTCGATGATGCGGAACTTGCCCGCGAACGGCACCGCAGGCTTGGCGCGCCAGTCGGTGAGCTGATGCAGGCGGCTGCCGCGGCCGCCCGCCAGCACCATCGCGTAGGTGTTGCGCGTGAGCTGGCTGACGAAGCGCGGATGCTCGTCGTCGCGCGTGGCGCGCACCGTGTCTGACTGACCGTTCATCTCCCTCCCCTTCCCGCGCCGGAGTGCGCGTGCCGATTCGGCGATACAGTGATGATGCCCGACGCGCCGACGGCGCCCGCTGCCGACGCCGACCGGGTGTCGGATCCCACCCAGCCTGCACCAGGCGCCAGCCCTCCGCCTTGACAAATGACAAGTTCGAGTCCGCCCTCCAACGCAGCAGAAGCACGGATCGCGCCAGCCCGCGACGACTGTGCCACGGATCTGTTCCTGTTCGGTGAAGGCCGCAACACCCAGAGCTGGCGCCTGCTCGGGGCGCACCGCGTGCTGCGGGACGGGCGCGACGCCGTGCGGTTCCGCGTGTGGGCGCCCAACGCGGCGCGCGTGTCGGTCATCGGCGACTTCAACGGCTGGGAGCACGACCGCACGCCGATGCACTGCCTCGGTGCGAGCGGTGTCTGGGAAGGCTTCGTCGACGGGCTCCCCGAGGGCGCGCTGTACAAGTTCGCGCTGGTCACGCGCGCCGGCGGTGCACGCCTGGTGCGCAACGACCCGTTTGCGCGTGCGTTCGAGGTCCGTCCGGCCAGCGCCGGCCGGGTGCACACGCGCTCGGCGCATCGCTGGACCGACGACGCCTGGATGCGCGCACGTGCCGCGCGCGACTGGCTGCACGCGCCGATGTCCATCTACGAAGTCCACGCCGGCTCGTGGCGCCGCGCGCCCGACGGCGGCTTCTGCAGCTGGCGCGCGCTCGGCGATACGCTCGTGCCGTACGTGCGCGAGATGGGCTTCACCCACATCGAGCTGCTGCCCGTCACCGAGCATCCCCTCGACGAATCGTGGGGCTACCAGACCACCGGCTACTTCGCCCCCAGCAGCCGGTTCGGCACCCCGGACGATCTGCGGGCCTTCATCGACCTGTGCCACCGCAACGGCATCGGCGTGCTGCTCGACTGGGTGCCCGGGCACTTCCCGGCCGACGACGGGGCGCTGGCCCGGTTCGACGGCACGGCGCTGTTCGAGCACGAGGATCCGCGCCTGGGGCTGCATCCCGACTGGGGCACGCACACGTTCAACTTCGGCCGCCACGAAGTGCGCAGCTTCCTGCTGTCGAGCGCGCAGTTCTGGCTGTCGGAGTTCCACTTCGACGGCCTGCGCGTCGATGCGGTGGCCTCCATGCTGTACCTCGACTACTCTCGCCGGCCGGGGGAGTGGATCCCGAACCGGCACGGCGGGCGCGAGAACCTCGAGGCGATCGATTTCCTGCGCCAGCTCAACGCACTGGTCCACGCCGAGTTTCCCGGCGCGCTGACGATCGCCGAGGAATCGACGGCCTGGCCGATGGTGTCGCGCCCGACGTGGCTGGGCGGGCTGGGCTTCTCGATGAAGTGGAACATGGGCTGGATGAACGACACGCTCGCCTACCTGCGCCACGATCCGATCCACCGCCGCTACCACCACGAGCGCATCACCTTCGGACAGCTGTACGCGTACACGGAGAACTTCGTGCTGCCGCTGTCGCACGACGAGGTGGTGCACGGCAAGGGCGCGCTGGTCGCGAAGATGCCGGGCGACGACTGGCAGCGCTTCGCCAACCTGCGGCTGCTGCTGGCGATGCAGGGCCTCACCCCCGGCAAGACGCTGCTCTTCATGGGCGGAGAGTTCGGGCAGCGCACCGAGTGGGCGGAGTCGCGCGCGCTCGACTGGCACCTGCTCGACCACCCGCCGCACCGCGGCGTGCAGCGGCTGGTCGCCGACCTGAATCGGCTGGTGAGGGGCACCCCGGCGCTGCACGAGCTCGACTTCGACAGCAGCGGCTTCGCCTGGATCGACTGCCACGACCATGATCAGTCGGTCTTCAGCTGGCTGCGCCGTGCCCGCGACGGCAGCGTGTGCGCGGTCGTCGTCAACTGCACGCCGGTGCCGCGCCACGGCTATCGCCTGGGGCTGCCGCGCGCCGGGCGCTGGCGCGAGGTGCTGAACAGCGACTCGGAGCACTACGGCGGCAGCAACGTCGGCAACGTCGGCGCGGTCCGGGCCGAAGCCGACGCCTGGATGGGCCAGCCCGCCAGCGTCGCCCTCACCCTTCCGCCGCTGGCGGCCGTGGTGCTGGTGCCCGAGGGCGGCGAGACGCGCAGGGATGGGGATGGGGATGGCGACGCCGGCGGCGTCGCGCGCCGCGGCTGAGGTCAGCCGTCGGCCGATCGATCGGCCGACGGCTGCCGGGCCGCCTCGTCGGCCGCCATGCGCGCGGCGCCCAGCAGGCCCAGACGCGCGTCGAGCACCAGATGCACGGGCATCTGCGCGGTCATCGCCGCGTGCCCGCCCTTGTCGCGGAAGGCCGTGACGAAGAGGTCCGAGCGGCGCGCGTCCAGCACCCTGGGCGCCATGCCGCCCGCCACGTACACACCGCCCTGGGCCCCCGCCAGCAGCGCGACGTCGCCCGCGAACGCGCCGAGCATCGCAGCGAACAGGTCGAGCGCTTCGCCCGCGCACGCCTCGCCCGCGGCGGCGCGTGCGGAGATGGTCTCGGGCGTGCGCAGCGGCGCGTCATCGCCCGCACGCCCGCGCAGAAAGGCGTCGAGCGCGGAAAGGCCCGGGCCGCACAGCAGCCGCTCGGCGTCGACCCGCGCGCCGCGCCCGAACAGGAACCGCCAGAGCTCGACCTCGAGCGGGGAACGCGGCGCGAAGCCCATGTGCCCGCCTTCACCTGGAACCACCCGCCAGCCCCCGTCCTGCGGCACCAGCAGCGCGACGCCCAGCCCGGTCCCCGGCCCCAGCACCGCGCGTGGCCGCCGGTCGTCGGGCACGCCGGCCTGCAGGCACCGCGTGCCCTCGGGACCCAGCATCTCGACCCCTGCGGCGGCGCCCGCGAAGTCGTTGACCAGGCACACCCGATCCAGGCCGAAGCGCCGCCGCAGGGCGTCGGCGTCGACCGTCCAGGGCCGGTTCGTCAGCCGCGCACGGTCCCCCTGCACCGGGCCGGCCAGCGCGATGCAGGCGCCTGCCGGCCTGCCGGCATCGAAGTGCCCGGCCGCCTGCGCCTGGGCGAAGAAGGCGTCCAGCAGGGACACGAGGTCGGGGTGATCGTCGCAGCGCTGCCGCAGTTCGAACACCGGCTCGGCGCACGGGGCATCCGACCGGACGCCGGCCGCATCGCGCCGGACGTGAAACACGCCGCTCAAGGCCTTGGTGCCGCCCAGGTCCATGGCCAGCACGAGATCGCGCGCCGGCGCATCGGCCGACACCCGCCCGTCGTCGAATGCCGCGGCACGCGAACCACTGCCCGCCGGACCGACGGCGTCACCGTGTGTTGCGTTCACCGCCTCGCCTCCTGCTGGATCACGCGTCGAGTGTACGCGTGCCGCCGCGCCCGACGACGCATCACCACGCCGAGGCATGCCCCGGTCCGCAACCACGCCTCGGCATGCTCCGGCCTGCAACCACGCTGCGGCATGCCCCGGACCGCAACCATGCTGCGCGGGTCCCCGGCCCCTCGACCTACATCGTCGGTCACCGCGGTGGCGTGCGCCTGCGTCGGCTATAGTCGCGGCCCGAACAGCGGCACGCCCATGACGAGTACGAAGCAACCAAGACGCCCGCGCCGCGCGCCCGCACGGCCACACCCGCCCGCACGGGGCGGCGCCCGCGGATGAGCGCCCTGCGACCGGCCCTGCTCGCCGGCGGCCTCGCCGCGCTGGCGGGCGCCCTCATCGCGATCGCGGCGACCGCCGCCGGTGCACCGGACGTCCCGGCATCGGACGCCACCGCGCAGCCACCGCGCGCGCGCGCGCAGGTCGAGCGCGAGGTCCTTTCGGTAAGCGACGGCGACTCCTTCGCGATCCGCACCCCGAACGACCCGCGCCAGCGCATCCGCATCGCAGGCATCGACGCCCCGGAGGCCGATCAGCCCTTCGGGGACGCGGCACGTGCGCACCTGTCGGAACTCCTGAGCCGCACGCCCCTGCGCATCGAATCCGTCAAGACCGATCCGTTCGGGCGGCTGGTCGCGAACGTGTACGCCGGCGACACGGACGTGGGACTCGCGATGGTCGAAGCGGGCCTGGCGTGGCACTTCAAGCGCTACGCGAAGGACCAGACGGCCGCCCAGCGGGCACGCTACGCCGCGGCCGAGCGGCGCGCACGGGCGGCGCGTGCCGGCCTGTGGGCCGCGCCCGACCCCGTGCCGCCCTGGACGTACCGTGCCACACAGGCCCGGTCATCCGATCCGCGCCCCTGAGCGCAGCGCCGCTCCGATCTAGCGGGCCGCCGCCGCCACCATCCGCTGGCGCACCGTCTCGTAGAGCACGATACCGGCGGCGACCGACACGTTCAGGCTGGGCACCTGGCCCGCCATCGGAATCCGCACCAGCGTGTCGCAGCGCTGGCGGGTGAGACGGCGCAGGCCCTTGCCTTCGGCGCCCAGCACCCACGCGACCGCGCTCGGGATGCTGTGGTCGTACAAGGTGCCGTCGGCCTCGTCGGCCGTGCCCATCACCCAGACCCCGCGCTCGCGCAGATCGGAGATCGTCCCTGCAAGGTTGGTGACCATCACGTAGGGCACGCTCTCGGCCGCGCCCGAGGCGGTCTGGATCGCGGCTTCCGTCAGCGGGCAGGCGTGGTCCTTCGGCGCCACCACCGCGTGCACGCCCGCACCGTCGGCCACCCGCAGGCAGGCGCCGAGATTGCGCGGATCGGTCACGCCGTCGAGCAGCAGCAGCATCGGCTCGGGCACCTTGTCGAGCAGGTCGTCGAGATCGGTGACCTGGGGCGCCGCCTCGACGAACATCAGCACGCCCTGATGCCGGCGCTGCGGGCACATGCGGTCGATGCGCGCCATGTCCACCAGCACGGCGCGCACCCCGGCAGCATCCGCGAGGCGCAGCAGGTCGCGCACACGGGCGTCGTCGCGGCCGCTCGCCACGTAGAGGTCGCGAATGCCCTCGCCACCGCGCTTGAGCCGCGACGAGACCGAATGGAAGCCGTAGACGAGCATCGTGCCCTTTCCCGTGATGATGCAGCGCGCCACCGGACCCCGTCCGGCGGCGCACCGCGGTTCGCCGCCGCGCGCCGGGTCGCGGCGCCGCGTGCGTGCTCCTGCGTGCCGATCAGCGGCGACGCTTGCGTTTGCCCGCGCCCCGGCGCGCGTCGGCCGACGAGGGTGCGGGCGCGGCCGCCCCACCGCCGCGTCGCGCCTCCAGACGAGCCTGGCGGGCCTGGCCCGCCTTCTCCGACATCGGCGCGGCCGCCTTGCGCCGCGCCTGCGACGCCGCCCCATCGCTCCGTGGCGCGCCGGCAGCGGCCACCCCCTCGCGAAAGCCCTGCTTCTGCACCAGGCGGAACTCGATGCGCCGCGCCTCGAGATCGACGCGCGACACCTGCACGTGCAGCTCGTCCGTCAGGCGGAACCGGCGGCCGGTCCGCTCACCGCGCAGCTCGTGCACGCCGTCGATGTACTGGAAGTACTCCGTGCCCAGCTCGGACACGTGCACCAGGCCTTCGACGTACAGCTCGTTGAGGGTCACGAACACGCCGAACGGCGCGACCCCGGTGATGCGGCCGGCGAACTGCTCGCCCACCCGTTCGCGCATGTACTGGCACTTGAGCCAGGCCTCGACGTCGCGCGAGGCCTCGTCGGCGCGGCGCTCGTTCGCCGAGCACATCATGCCGTACTGCTCCCACAGGTCGACACCCGCCGCGGCGGCCGCCACCGGCGCCGGCACCGTGTCGGCCAGCGGGCGGGCGCGAGCCGTCGCCCGCGACGCGGACGCCTGCGACGATGCGGCCGCGGCCCGCGTCTTGCGCCCGCCGCGGGCGCCGCCGCCCGAAGCGGCCGGCGCTGCAACCGTCGCACCCGCACCCGCGCCCGCGCCGACCGCCGCCGCCGGATCGGCATCCGCCCGCAGCGCGGCGGGCGCGTACCGGCTCTTGCGCAGCAGCGCCTTGATCACACGGTGCGTCATCAGGTCGGGATAGCGCCGGATCGGCGAGGTGAAGTGCGCATAGGCGTCGTACGCCAGCCCGAAGTGCCCGGCGTTGTGCGGCGTGTAGACGGCCTGCTGCATGGAGCGCAGCATCATGCTCTGGAGCAGCATCGCATCCGGGCGCGCCCGCACTTTCTGCGCCAGTTCGGCATAGTCGCGCGGCGTGGGGTCGTCGCCGCCCCCGAGGGTCAGCGCGACCGAGCGCAGGAACTCGCGCAGCAGCGCCAGCCGCTCGGGCGTGGGCCCCTCGTGCACGCGGTACAGGTTGGGATGGCGCGTGCGCTTCGTGAAATCGGCCGCGCAGACGTTGGCGGCCAGCATGCACTCCTCGATCAGCTTGTGCGCGTCGTTGCGCGCGCGCGGCTCGATGCGCTCGATGCGGCCCGCCGCGTCGCAGACGATCTTGGTCTCGACCGTCTCGAAGTCCATCGCACCGCGCTCTTCGCGGGCCTTGACAAGCACGCGGTACAGGTCGGCGAGATGGTGCAGGTGCGGCACCAGCGCCGCGCGCCGGCGCACCGCCTGCGCATCGCGCCCCGACAGGATGCCCCAGACCTCGTCGTAGGTGAGGCGTGCGGCCGAGTGCATCACGGCCTCGAAGAACTGGTAGGCCTTCACCTGGCCGCGCGGGTTGACGACCATGTCGCACACGAGCACCAGCCGGTCGACCTGGGGATTCAGCGAGCACAGCCCGTTCGACAGCTTCTCGGGCAGCATCGGGATCACGCGCCGCGGGAAATAGACCGACGTGCTGCGCATCGCCGCCTCGCGGTCGAGCGCATCGCCGTCGCGCACGTAGTGCGACACGTCGGCGATCGCCACCAGCAGGCGGAACCCGCCGCGGCGGCCCTCGCCCATCGGCTCGCAATAGACGGCGTCGTCGAAGTCGCGCGCGTCCTCGCCGTCGATCGTCACCAGCGGGATGTCGCGCAGGTCGACGCGGCCACGGATGTCGGCCGGCCGGACCATCGAAGGCAGGCGCTCGGCGTGGGCCAGCGCGGCCTCGCCGAACTGGTGCGGCACGTTGAACTTGCGCACCGCGATCTCGATCTCCATGCCCGGATCGTCGATCTCGCCCAGCACCTCGATCACCCGGCCGATCGGCGAGGCGTGCCCGGACGGCGGATCGGTGATCTCGACCGTGACCACCTGCCCGGGCTGCGCCGACTGCGCATCCCCCGGCGGGATCAGGATGTCGTGCTTGATGCGCTGGTCTTCGGGGACGACGATCGTCACCCCGCGCTCGGACAGGAACCGCCCCACCAGCCGGCGATTGGAGCGCTCGGTGACCTCGACGATCCGCCCTTCCGGCCGGCCGCGGTTGTCGAACCCGACCCGCTTGACCAGCACGCGATCGCCATGCATCGCCTTCTGCATCTCGCGGGGCGGCAGGAACACGTCCGGCCCGCCCAGATCGGGCAGCAGGAAGCCGAACCCGTCGCGATGCCCCTGGATGCGGCCGGCGATGAAGTCGAGCTTGCTCGCCAGCAGCAGCACGCCCTTGCGGTTGGGCAGCAGCTGACCGTCGCGCTCCATGGCGACGAGCCGGCGGTGCAGGATCTCGACGTGCTCCGGCGCACGGACGCCCAGACGTTCGGCAAGCTGGGCTTCGTCGAGCGGACCGTCCGCCTGCCGAAGACATTCGAGGATGGCCTCGCGGGTGGGAGGCACCCATGCGCGTTGAGTCACGTGTCGTTGATTCCGCTGAGAAGAAATGGCATGGAGGGCATGCGTGCCGGTGCGCGACCCCGCCGCCCCGGGGCGCCGCACGGCGCCTGCGTCGGGCATTGCGCGGCCGACGCCCGTCACTTTACTCGATCACTACAGCCGATCGGCACAGTGCGTTGACAAATTCTGCGCATGGGCTACAATCTCTTTCTCTGTTGATCACTGATCGGCAGCAGTCATCTGCCCAGATGGCGGAATTGGTAGACGCACTAGGTTCAGGTCCTAGCGGTGGCAACACTGTGGAGGTTCGAGTCCTCTTCTGGGCACCAAATCCGGAAAGCCAGCGCAAGCTGGCTTTCTTCATTTCCGGGCCGGCAACGCTGAAAGGCAACCGGCTGCGTGAAGCGTCAAGACGCCTGCGTGCCTTGCGCGACGCGCTTCACCCGCCGCACCGGCCCCTGAGATCGTCCGGGCGCAGGTGGTCGTAGGCCTCGAACGGCTGATGGATCCAGGGATTGGTCGGCAGCGACTCGACGAAGTAGTCCGGCGCGACGACCGATGCGCCCTTGCGCCAGATCACGGCCGAGCGGATCTCTTGCACCTGCGGCTGGCGCGCCTTCAGCACCGGAATCACCTCGACCAGCGTGGCGCCGGAGTCGACCAGGTCGTCCACCAGCAGCCAGCGGGGGCCCGGCAGCGGCGCGGCGCTCGAGAGGTGCTCGGCGATCTGCAGCGTGCTCTGGCGCGTGCCCGCCTCCTCGCGGTACGAGCTGGTGAACAGCACGCCCAGCGGCTTGTCGAAGACCCGCGACAGCACGTCGCCCACCCGCAGCCCGCCGCGTGCCAGGCACACGATCGCGTCGAAGGACCAGCCCGAATCGTGCACCTGCAAGGCCAGGCGCTCGATCAGCCGGTGATACGCGTCCCAGGAAACGTGCAGATCGTTCATGGCCGCCTCGCGCGCGGGGGATGCACGCAGCAGGCGGAGCGACGCCGCAGCGTTCGCCCCGCCCTGCCGGGCATCACAGATACGGGTTGCGGATGAGGATGGTCTCGTCGCGGTCGGGCCCGGTCGAGACCATGTCGATCGGCGCACCGGCCACTTCCGACAGACGCTCGAGGTAGCGACGCGCCGCCAGCGGCAGCCGATCCCACGCGCGCACGCCGAACGTGGACTCGCTCCACCCGGGCATGTCCTCGTACACCGGCTCGAGCGCCTCGACGGCGTCGGCGCCGAACGGCAGCACGTCGGTCACCGCGCCCGCCGCGGCGCCCTTCTGGCGATACCCGACGCAGATGCGCACGGTCTGCAGCCCGTCGAGCACGTCGAGCTTGGTGATGCACAGGCCGCTGACCCCGTTGAGCTGGATCGAGCGCTTGAGCAGCGGCGCATCGAACCAGCCGGTGCGACGCGGACGCCCGGTGACGGCGCCGAACTCGTTGCCGCGCGTGGCCAGGTGCTTGCCCACGTCGTCGAAGAGTTCGGTGGGGAACGGGCCGGATCCGACGCGCGTGGTGTACGCCTTGGTGATGCCGAGCACGTACTGCAGCGCCTGCGGGCCGACGCCCGCCCCGGCCGCCGCCGCGCCGGCGACGGTGTTGCTGCTCGTCACGTACGGGTAGGTGCCGTGGTCGACGTCGAGCAGCGCGCCCTGCGCCCCTTCGAACAGCAGGTTGTCGCCCCGCTTCATCGCGGCCGCCAGCAGTGCCGGCACGTCGGCCACCATCGGGCGCAGGCGTTCGGCCAGCGCCAGCGCGGCGTCCGCCACCCTGCCCTCGTCGACCGGCGCGGCGTTCAGGTAGTGCACGAGCGTGAAGTTGTGCAGATCCAGCACCTCGGCCAGACGCGCGCGGAAGCGCGCCGGCTCGAAGAGGTCCTGCACCCGCAGCGCGCGCCGCGCGACCTTGTCCTCGTAGGCCGGGCCGATGCCGCGGCCGGTGGTGCCGATCTTGCCGGCGCTGCGCTTGGCCTCGCGCGCCTGATCGAGCGCGACGTGGTACGGCAGGATGAGCGGGCACGACTCGCTGATGCGCAGCCGCTCGCAGACCGTGACGCCCGACTGCTCGAGCTCGTCGATCTCCTGCAGCAGTGCATCGGGCGAGAGCACCACGCCGTTGCCGATGTAGCAGACCACGCCTTCGCGCAGCATGCCCGACGGAATCAGGCGCAGCACCCGCTTCTTCCCGCCGATGACCAGCGTGTGGCCCGCGTTGTGCCCCCCCTGGAAGCGCACGACCCCCTGCGCCGACTCGGTGAGCCAGTCCACGAGCTTGCCCTTGCCCTCATCGCCCCACTGGGTACCGATGACTACGACGTTCTTTCCCATCTCGATCCATCACTTCGCGCGGTTCGTCCGCGCGGGTTGACGTGCATCGTCCGCGACGACGCACCGAAGACCCCGGGGCCGGCTCAGAGCGAGCGCACGACCCAGGCCCCACCCTGCCATGCGAGTTCGCGGTCACACGCGAACTCCTGCTGTTCGTGTTCGTGGCCCGGCAGCACCGACAGCACGATCTCGCCGGCGGCACGCAACCGCGCCACTTCCGCCGCCAGACCGGGATCGTCGGACCACGGGGCCCGGATGGCCGCCGCCGGCTCCACCGGCGGCTGCAGCGCGGCCAGCTCGCGCAGTTCGAGCGAGAACCCCGTCGCGGGCCGCGCCCGACCGAACGCCTGACCGACGTCGTCGTAGCGCCCGCCGCGCCCGATCGAGTTCGGGAGCGCGTCGACGTAGGCCGCGAACGTGATCCCGCTGTGGTACAGGTGGCCGCGCAGGTCGGCCAGGTCGACCGACAGCTCGACCTCCGGGAACCGCGCCCACAGCGGCGAGTCGCACAGGCGGCGCAGCATGTCGAGCGCCGCCCCCACCTGGGGCAGCGCCGGCAGCACGCGCCGCGCCGCGTCGAGGACCGAATCCGGACCGTGCACCGGGCCATACAGGTCGACCAGGGCGAGCAGCGCATCGCGCACCGGCGCGGAAGCGCTCGCGAGCAGTTCGCGCAGGCCGGGCACGTCCTTCTGCTGCAGACGCTCGTAGACTTCGGCCGCATCCAGCGCAGGCTCGAGCGCGAGCAGCGCCGGCACGATGCCCACGTGGCACAGGTCCAGACGCACACGGTGCACGCCGGCCACACGCAGCGACCCGACCATCAGCTCGAGCACCTCCAGATCGGCCTCCAGACCGGCGTGCCCGTAGATCTCGGCGCCCACCTGGATCGGCTCGCGCGTGGCGAACAGCCCGGCCGGCCGCGCGTGCAGCACCGAGCCGGCATAACACAGCCGCGCCACCCCCTGGCGGTTGAGCAGGTGCGCATCGATGCGGGCCACCTGGGGCGTCATGTCGGCGCGCACCCCCAGGGTGCGGCCCGACAGCTGATCCACGAGCTTGAACGTGCGCAGGTTCAGGTCGGACCCGCTGCCGATCAGCAGCGCGTCGAGATATTCGACCATCGGCGGCATCACCAGCTCGTAGCCGTGCGACCGGTACAGATCGAGCAGCCGGCGGCGCAGGTCTTCGATCGTCCGGGCCTCGGAAGGCAGGACGTCCGCAATGCTTTCAGGGAGTAACCAACGGGGCATGTCGTGTCGCCAAAGATGCTGCTGCGGTGTGCGGCCGGCGGTGTGCGGCCTGCGGCGTTCGAGCCGAACCGGCGCCTCCCGGACTCACCCCGGGGCGCAAAACCCGACATTTTCGCCCAATCAGAGGCTGATCAGCAAGAGCCCGACGAGGATCGCACCCATCCCCATGAAGCGGATCTGGCCGTCGCGCATGCCGGCCACGCGCTGCACGGTGGCGCGCCACTGCCCGGGGGCGACGAAGGGCAGCAGCCCTTCGATCAGCAGCGCCAGACCAAGCGCCAGCAGAAGCGACTCACCCATGCCGTCACGTCGACCGGGTGGACGTCACTTCGACCGGGAAGGCGCGCCTGCCCCCTTGAAGTGCTTGAAGAACTCGGAGGACGGATCGAGCACCATCACGTCGCTGCGGTTGCGGAAGGTGGCACGGTACGCCTCGAGGCTGCGGTAGAACTCGGCGAATTCGGGGTTCTGCCCGAACGCACTGCCGTAGATCGACGCGGCCTTGGCGTCGCCCTCGCCCTTGACGGCCTGCGCGTCTCGATACGCCTCGGCGAGGATCACCTCGCGCTGGCGGTCGGCGTCGGCGCGGATCTTCTCGGATTCGGCCGAGCCGGTCGCCCGGCGCTCGTTGGCCACGCGCTTGCGCTCCGACTGCATGCGGTCGAACACCCGCTCCTGCACCTCGGGGGCGAAGTCGACCCGCTTCAGGCGCACGTCGACGACCTCGACGCCGACCTGCTTGGCGTCGTCGTTGACCTTAGCGCGCACGCTGTCGGTGATCTGGTCGCGCTGACCCGAGATCACGTCGGCCACCGTGCGCTTGGCGATCTCGTTGTTCAGCGCGTCGCGCAGGCTGCGGGAGATCCGGTCGGCCGCGATCAGCTCGCTGCCCTGGACCGAACGCACGAAGGTGCGCGGATCGACGATGCGCCACTTCACGAAGGTGTCGATCTGGATGTTCAGCTTCTCGGACGTGATGAACCGGTCGATGTCGGCCGTGTCGATCGTGAGGATGCGCTTGTCGAAGTACTGGACGTTCTGGAACGGCGGCGGCAGCTTGAAGTGCAGACCGGGCTGGTCGATCACGCGCTTGATCTCGCCCAGCGCATAGACGACCGCGAACTGGCGCTGGTCGACGACGAACAGCGACGACGACAGCACGCCCAGCGCCACCAGGACGGTGAGGATCAGGGGGACGATTCGTTGCATGGCAGGATCCCTTCAGCGCGCCGATTCGCGGTCACGCGAACGCAGCCCTTCGCGGGCGCGGGAGACCTCGGCGGAGGCGTCGGTGGCGGGCGCGGGCGTCGGTGCGGCAGCGGGCGCACGCGCGGCGTCACCCTGCGGCGCCGCCTGCTGCAGCAGCTTGTCCATCGGCAGGTACAGCAGGTTGCTGCCTGCACGCGAATCGACGTACACCTTGCTGGTGTTGGTGAACACCTGCTGCATCGTCTCGAGGTACATGCGGTCGCGGGTGACCTGAGGCGCCTTCGCATACTCGGTCAGCACCTGGCGGAAGCGGCTGGCATCGCCCTCCGCGGTGGCGATCACGCGCTGCTTGTAGCCGTCGGCCTCCTGACCGAGACGGGCTGCGGTACCGCGCGCGCGCGGGATGACGTCGTTGGCGTACGCCCTGCCCTCGTTGATCAGCCGCTCGCGGTCCTGGGCCGCCTTGTTGGCGTCCTCGAACGCCGCCTGCACCTGTTCGGGCGGCTGCGCCTGCTGGATGGTGACGTCGACGAGGCTGACGCCCGCCTTGTAGCGGTCGACGATGGACTGCATCAGCTTGAGCGCGTCCTTGGCGACCGCTTCCTTCTCTTCGTACAGCACCTGGTCGACGCCGCGACGCCCGACGATCTCGCGCATCGCGGTCTCGGCCCCCTGGCGGACCAGCTCCTCGGGCGACGGCCCGGGGTTGTTGTTGAACAGCCAGGCGACGGGATCGGCGACGCGGTACTGCACCGCGAACTGCATGTCGACGATGCTCTGGTCCTGGGTCAGCATCAGCGACTCCTTCAGGACCTTGTTCTTCACGTTGTTGCGGTAGCCGACCTCCATCTGGCGCAGCTGCTGCACGTTGACGATCTCGGCCGTCTCGACCGGATACGGGATGCGCCAGGTGAAGCCCGCGCGGTCGTTCAGGTACTTGAACTCGCCGAAGCGCAGGATCGCCGCCGCGTTGCCCTCGGGCACGATGTAGAAGCCGCTGCCCAGCCACAACAGCACGGCCACCAGCGCCATCACGCCGACGCCCATGCCCGCGCCGCGCATGCCCGGCCCGCCGCTGCCTTCGCCGGAGGGCGGTGCACCGCCGCCGCCGCGCTTGCCGAACATGCCGTTCAGGCGGCGATTGAAGTCGCGCCACAGCTCGTCGAGATCGGGGGGACCGTCACCGCCGGAGCGTGGCCGCTGACCGTCGCCGCCGCCTCCGCCCGAACCGGAATTGCGTCCCCAGCCGGGATCGTTCAGGGAGAACATCCTGCGGATTGAATGCCACATGTCGTGAACCACGTTTTTTTCAGGCACCCGCCTGCGAAGCATCGCAGGCGATCGAAGGGGATTGGAACGCGTCCGCGCCGTGCGCGTCGGACTCATGCAGACGGGCAGCCAGCGAGCGCGCCACCCGCTCGCTCAGCGCCGTGTTCAGAAGGTCGAGACCGGCGCCCGTTCGGGCGCTGACCCAGAGCCGATCGATCGTACCACAGGGCCCGACCTCGCTCTGAGGCGGCAGGCCCGCAGCGTCGATCTTGTTGTACACGAGGATCGTCGGCACCTCGTCCGCGCCGATCTCGGCGAGCACGCGCTCGACCTGCTCGATCTGCTCGGTGCGGTCGGGCGCGGCGGCATCGACCACGTGCAGCAGCAGGTCGGCCTGCGCAGTCTCCTCCAGCGTCGCACGGAAGGCCTGCACCAGCTGGTGCGGCAGGTCGCGCACGAAGCCGACCGTGTCCGACAGCACGATCTCGGCGCCGTCCTTGAGCCGCACGCGCCGGGTGAGCGTGTCGAGCGTGGCGAACAGCTGATCGGCTGCGTACGTGCCCGCGCCGGTCAGGGCGTTGAACAGCGTCGACTTGCCCGCATTCGTGTAGCCGACCAGCGACACGGTGAACGCGTCGCGACGCTGACGCGACCGACGGCGCGTGGTGCGCTGCCGGTCGAGCTTGTCGAGCCGCGTGCGCAGCTGGCGGGCTTTCGTGTCGAGCATCCGGCGATCGAGCTCGATCTGCTTCTCGCCGGGGCCGCCGCGCTGCCCGATGCCGCCGCGCTGGCGTTCGAGGTGGGTCCAGCCGCGCACGAGACGCGTGAGCTGGTGCTCGATGCGCGCGAGCTCGACCTGCAGCTTGCCCTCGTTGCTGCGGGCGCGCTGCGCGAAGATGTCGAGGATCAGCTCCGTGCGGTCGAGCACCGGGATGCCCCACAGACGGTTCAGGTTGCGCTGCTGCACCGGCGTGAGCAGGTTGTCGAAGATGGCGAAGCCGATCTCCTGTTCGGCGATCAGCTGCCTGAGCTCCTCGGCCTTGCCGCTGCCCATCGAGAGCGCAGCATCGGGACGCGGGCGACGCATCGCGATCGTCTCGACCGGCGTGTAGCCGGCCGACATCGACAGCGCGATGATCTCGTCGAGCGAGGCGCCGACCCTGCCCGCAGCACCGAAGGTGATGCCGACGATCAGGGCGCGTGCGGGGGTGGGTTCGGGCGTCAGGTTTCCGGGCTTTCTTGATGGAAGTTCACGGCACGCGCGGGTACGACGGTGGAGATCGCGTGCTTGTAGACCATCTGCGTGACCGTGTTGCGCAGCAGGACTACATATTGGTCGAACGACTCGATCTGGCCTTGCAGCTTGATGCCGTTGACCAGGTAGATCGACACCGGTACGTGTTCCTTGCGCAGCAGGTTCAGGAACGGGTCTTGTAGAAGCTGCCCTTTGTTGCTCATTACGGCTCCATTCTGATATGTGGATGTTGTTGGGGCTACGCGCGGAAATTCAAGGCGTCCGGTTGCGCATGCCGGTCCGGCGTTTGAACCGGCGAAATCAATATACCCCCAAACCGCACCCGTCGGCCAAGGCAGGATCGCACGCGCAACGGCATGCGACCTGCTCCCGGGCACGCGGCCCTGCCCGACCGTTCACTGGGCGTAGGGATTGGCGCCGACACGGAACTCGATGCGCAGCGGCGTGCCCTCGAGCGCGAATTCCTTGCGGAACCAGCCTTCGAGGTAGCGCCGATAGGTCTCGGAGATGGCATCGAGCGAGGTGCCGTGGATCACGATGATCGGAGGGTTCTGGCCGCCCTGGTGCGCGTACCGCATCTTCGGACGGATCGGGCCGCGCCGCGGCGGCTGCTGCCGCTCGACGGCCTCGATCAGGGCGCGGGTGAGCTTGGGCGTGGGCAGCTTCTTCATCGCCGCCTTGAATGCGTCGTCCACCGAGCGCATCAGCGACGCGACGCCGGTGCCCTTGCGGGCCGAGATGAAGTGCGTGCGGGCGAAGCCCAGGAACTGCAGCTTGCGCTCGAGCTCGGCCTTGAGCCGCTCGCGGGCTTCGAGGTCGATGGCGTCCCACTTGTTCACCGCCACCACCACCGCCCGGCCCGCCTCGAGGATGTAGCCGGCGATGTTCGCGTCCTGGTCGGCCACGCCCTCGGTCGCGTCGATCATCAGCACGCTGACGTTGCAGTCCTCGATCGCCTGCAGGGTCTTCACGACCGAGAACTTCTCGATCACGTCCGTCACCTTGCCGCGTCGCCGCACGCCCGCGGTGTCGATCAGCGTGTAGGGCTTGCCGTTGCGCTCGAAGTCGATCGCCACGGAGTCGCGGGTCGTACCGGGCTGATCGAAGGCGATCAGGCGCTCCTCGCCGAGCAGGGTGTTGATCAGCGTGGACTTGCCGGCATTGGGACGGCCGACCACCGCCACCTTCACGCGACGCGGCCCGAGGGCCGCTTCGTCCGCCTGGGCCTGCGCGCGCGCGTCCTCGGCGGCCTGCGCCTGCGCCGCGGTCGGCGTGTCATGCCAGCCGCCATCGTCGTCGCCCACGGCGGGTGCGGCCGATTCCGGATAGAACGGCGCGACCGCCTGTTCGAGCAGCTCGCGGATGCCGTCGCCGTGCGCCGCCGAGATCGCGTACGGCTCGCCCAGGCCGAGCTCGTGGAATTCGGCCGCCACTGCCTCGCGCGGCATGCCTTCGGTCTTGTTGACCGCCAGCAGCACGCGCCGGCCGCTGCGCCGCAGTTCGATGCCGATCTCGCGGTCGTGTGCGGTCAGCCCCTTGCGGCCGTCGAGCACGAACAGCACCACGTCGGACTCGAGCACGGCCTGCCGCGCCTGACGGGCCATCTCGACCTCGATGCCGTCCTTGGCGACCGGCTCGAATCCGCCGGTGTCGATGACGATGCACGGCCACTCGCCGATGCGCGCGCGGCCGTAGTGCCGGTCGCGCGTGAGGCCCGGGCGGTCGTGCACCAGCGCCGCGCGGCTGCGGGTGATGCGGTTGAACAGCGTCGACTTGCCGACGTTGGGCCGGCCGACGATCGCGACGACCGGCGGGCGCACGTTACTGGAGTTCGACGGCGGCAATGGTGCCCCCCGTGGTCTGGACGATCGCCATGCGTCCGGCCGCGACCGGCGCAGACGCGATCGCCGTGCCGTCGGTGGGGAAGCGCCCGGCGATCGCGCCGTCGTCCCGCGACACCAGGTACACCAGGCCCTTCGCGTCACCGACGACCAGCACCGGCCCCAGCGACAGGGGTGCCGACACCTCGCGGCGCGACAGCTTGTCCTGGCGCCAAACGCTCGCGCCGGACCGCGAGAACGCGTGCACCTGATCGCGGTCGTCGACGATCGACACCAGACGCGCGTCGACGTCCAGCCCGGTCGACGAGGACACGTCGCGGCTCCACAGCTGCCGGCCGCTGGCGGCCTCGAAGCAGGCGACACGCCCCTGATAGGATGCCGCGCAGACTTCGCGGCCGCTGACCAGCGGCGAGCCGACGACGTCGGCGATCCGCTCGATCTCGGTCGCGCCACGCGGCTGCGAGACGCTCGCCTCCCAGCGCACGGCGCCGTTCTGCAATCCGAGCGCAACGATCCGCCCGCCCGGCAGCCCCGCGAACGCGGTGCCGGGCGCGATCGCGATCGCCCCGGTCTGGCGCAGCACCAGCGGCGGCATCTGACGCTGGAAGGTCCAGCGCCGCTTGCCGGAGTCCGACTCGAAGGCCGAGATCCGGTTGTCGCTGGTGCGCACCATCACCAGCCCCAGCCCCACCGAAGGCACGGTGACCGCCTCGGCCCCCAGGGGCACCGACCAGACCTGGCGGCCGTTGCCATCGAGCGCGGTGAGCGAACCGTCGCGCGAGGCCACGATCACGCGGTCGCCGTCGGAACCGACCCCGCCGGTGAGCTTGCGGCCCAGGTCGACCTGCCACTGGGTCCGCCCGGTCGCGGCCTCGAGACGCGCGACCCGGCCATCGGACGATGCCACGAACACGCTGTCGCCCACGACGACCGGAGCAAAGCCGACGCCCGCCGGGCCGACACGCGTGGTCCAGGCCGCGCGCGCCGCCACCGGCGCGCTGACCTCGGGCGGCGGCGGCATCGGCGGCTTCTGCGGTCCGGACCAGGGCCAGAAGCTGCCGCATCCGGCGAGCGCCAGCACGAGGGTGGCGCCTGCCGCGCGGCGGGCCCCCCGCCCGAGCCGGGCGGCCAGCCCGCGTCGCACGTCGGGGCCGAGTCGTGCGTCCGGGCCACGTCCTGCGTCCGAACCACGTCGTGCGTCCGGGCCACCTCGTGCGTCCGGCGCACGCAGCCCGCCCGGCAGGCGCTGCCGAGACGCGGTGCCGCCCGCGGCGCTCACGAGCCCACCCCGCCGAGCGCGTCGATCTTCACCTGGACCAGGCGGCGCAGCGCACTGCGCTCGTCGAGCTTCTCGAGCGCCAGCTTGTAGGCCGCGCGCGCCTCGTCGTTCTTGCCCTGCGCCTGCAGCAGGTCGCCACGCCGGTCGGCGTAGGCGCCGGCAAAGGCGCCCGCCGATTCCATCGGCAGCAGCTTCAGCCCCTCGTCGTAGGCCTTCTCGTCGAGCAGCACACCTGCCAGGCGCACGCGCGCCAGATGCTGGAACTCGCTGTCGCGCGCCTTGTCGATCGTCCATTGCAGCGGCGCTTTCGCCGCCTTCAGGTCGCCCGCCTCGTGGTACGTCCTGGCCACCAGGAGCGCGGCCATCGGTCCGTACACGGTCCCGCTGAAGTTCTCGAACAGCGTGCCCGACGCCTCCTTCATGCGCGCCGTGTCCTTGGCCTCCACCGCCGTGCGCACCTGCTCGTACAGCGCCGCGGCCTGCACCGACTGACGGGACTGGTACCAGCCCCAGCCGCGCCAGCCGGCGATCGCCAGCAGCACGACGGTGACGACCGTCAGGATGAAGTTGCCGTACTTGTCCCAGAACGCACGCAATGACGCGATCTGTTCCTGCTCTTCCAAGTTGTAGGCCATCGCCCGCTCATCTCCGTACTGTTTCGTCCGCGCCGCCCCGTGGCCGCGCGCCCCTCGTCCTGCCTGCCGCACGCCGGGCGCGCTGCACCCGGCCGGCCCCCGCCGCCGGGCTCAGGCGTCGTCCGCCGCCACCATGGCATCGACGACAAAATCGGCCAGCGCATCCAGCGCCACGCGCTGCTGCGTCGGCGCGCCCGCCGAGGCGCCGCTCGCCGGGACACCCCCCGCCGACGCGCCGTTCGGCTGCGCGGCGCCGCCCTGCCCGGCCCCGCTGCCGGCCGCCGGTGCGTGCTCGCCCGCCCGCAGCCACTTGACCGTCGCCTCGCCGCGCGCCACCTCGTCGTCGCCGAGCACCACCGCAACGAAGGCGCCGCTCGCGTCGGCGCGCTTGAACTGCGACTTAAAACTGCCCCCGCCGCAGTGCATGACCACGTCGAGGCCCGCGTCGCGCAGCCGCTCGGCGGCCTGGAACGCGGCCGCCTCGGCCGCCGCGCCCTGGTGCACGACGTAGACGTCGCAGCCTGCGACGCGCACGTCCGCCATCTCGCGCCGCATCAGCTCGAGCACCCGCTCGACACCGAGCGCAAACCCGCAGGCCGGGGCCGGCTTGCCCCCCAGCATCTCGATCAGGGGATCGTAGCGTCCGCCGCCGCAGATGGTCAGGCCGTCGACCACCCACTCGAACACCGTGAGGTTGTAGTAGTCGAGGCCGCGCACCAGCCGCGGATTGATCCGGAACGGCACGTTCTGGCCCTTGAGCAGCGCCTGCAGGCGCTCGAAGTGGGCGATCGACTCGGCACCGAGGAACTCGATCAGCTTGGGTGCGGCTTCGACCAGCGGCTGCATCGCGGGGTTCTTGGTGTCGAGGATGCGCAGCGGGTTGCTGTGCAGCCGTCGGCGCGCATCCTCGTCGAGCTGCCCGGCATGCGCCTCGAAGTAGGCGATCAGCGCAGCGCGGTGCGCGCGGCGCTCGTCGGCCTGACCGAGCGAGTTGATCTCGAGCTGCAGGCCCGGCAGCCCGAGGTCGTCCCACAGGCGCTGGCACAGCACGATCACCTCGGCGTCGGCATCCGGTCCGGCGAAGCCCAGCGCCTCGGCGCCGACCTGATGGAACTGACGGTAGCGCCCCTTCTGCGGTCGCTCGTGCCGGAACATCGGCCCGGTGTACCAGAGCCGCTTGGGGCCGTCGTACAGCAGGTTGTGCTCGAGCACCGCCCGCACCACCCCGGCCGTGTTCTCCGGACGCAGGCACAGCTCCTCGCCGTTGAGTGCGTCGGTGAACGCGTACATCTCCTTCTCGACGATGTCGGTGACCTCGCCGATGCCGCGCACGAACAGGCGCGTGTGCTCGAGGATGGGCGTGCGGATGCGCTGATAGCCGTAACCGCGCATCACGTCGGCCACGCTCTGCTCGAGCCGCGTCCACAGCGCCTCGTCGGCGGGCAGCACGTCGTTCATGCCGCGCACGCCCTGGATCTTGTCGTTCTTGCTCATGTCTGGGTCTGGATCGCAGACGCGGCGGCCCGCGCGCCCGCATCGGCGGAGGCCGCCGGGTTCATCGCATACCGCCGCAGGACGTAGTCCTCGACGATCGACTGGAATTCCTCGGCGATGCGATCGCCTTTCAGGGTGACGGTGCGCTCGCCGTCCACGAAGACCGGCGCCACCGGCGCCTCGTCGGCGCCCGGCAGCGAGATGCCGATGTCGGCATGCCGGCTTTCGCCCGGCCCGTTCACCACGCAGCCCATCACCGCGACCTGCATGCTCTCGACCCCCGGATACAGCCCCTTCCAGACCGGCATCTGCGCGCGCAGGAAGCGCTGGATGCTGTCGGCCAGCTCCTGGAAGAAGGTGCTGCTGGTGCGGCCGCACCCCGGGCACGCCACGACCATCGGCGTGAAGGCGCGCAGCCCCATCGTCTGGAGCATCTCCTGCGCGACGATGACTTCGCGGGTGCGGTCGCCGTTGGGCTCGGGCGTGAGCGACACCCGGATGGTGTCGCCGATGCCTTCCTGCAGCAGCACCGCCATGGCCGCCGTCGACGCGACGATGCCCTTGCTGCCCATGCCGGCCTCGGTGAGCCCCAGGTGCAAGGGGTAGTCGCAGCGCGCGGACAGCGCGCGGTAGACGGCGATCAGGTCCTGCACGCTCGACACCTTGGCCGACAGCACGATGCGGTCGGCCGCAAGCCCGAGCGACTCCGCCCGGCGGGCGTTGTCGATCGCCGACGTCACCAGCGCCTCGCGCATCACGCTGGCCGCCTCCCACGGGCGCGCGCGCGCGGCGTTCTCGTCCATCAGACGCGCCAGCAGCGCCGCGTCGAGGCTGCCCCAGTTGACGCCGATGCGCACCGGCTTGTCCCAGCGGCACGCGACCTCGATCATGCGTGCGAAGTTGTCGTCGCGGCGCTTGCCGCTGCCCACGTTGCCGGGGTTGATCCGGTACTTCGAGAGCGCCTGCGCGCACTCGGGAAACTCGGTCAGCAGCTTGTGGCCGTTGTAGTGGAAGTCGCCGACCAGCGGCACGTCGACGCCCATGCGGTCGAGCTGCGCGCGGATCGCCGGCACGGCGGCCGCCGCGTCCGGGGTGTTCACCGTGATGCGCACCACCTCGGAACCGGCCCGCGCCAGTTCCTTGACCTGGATCGCAGTGGCGATCGCGTCGGCGGTGTCGGTGTTGGTCATCGACTGCACCATCACGGGCGCATCGCCGCCGATGCGCACGACGCGCTGCCCCCACCGCACCTGTGCCTGGCGCGTGCCGCGCCGGGGAACGGGTCCGACCGGCATCGGCCCGGGGCAACCGGCACCGGGCTCGTCTGCGGAAGATCGCATCGGGTCGCTCGGGGTGTGGGTCATGGCAGGATCGGGGTCACGGCAAGGTCGATGCACGGTCGATGTCAGGGCAGGGTCAGGCGCGCGATGCTGCCGCGGATGTGGGGCTTGAGATCCACCGGCTTGCCCGCGAACTCGACCGTGACGCCCGACGCATTGCCGATCACGAGCGTCACGCTGCCCGTGGGATTCAGCGTCTGCGCGGTCGACGCGCGCTGCAGGCCCGACAGCAGCACCTTGCCGTCGGCCTGCTTGATGTCCACCCATGACTCCCCGGCAAAGCTCAGCCGCAGGCCGCCCGCCCCCTGCCCGGCCGGCGCCCCCGCGGCGCCGGCGGCGCCCGACGCGGACGCTGCGGCGCCGTCGGCGCCCGGTGCAGCACCTGGAGCCGCAGCCGGGGGCGCCGGAGTCGCCCCGGCGCCCGCGCCGGCCGGCGGCACGGACGTCGCGGCAGACGTTGCGGCGGCCGAGCCCGACGACGCGCCTGTTGCACCTGCAGCGGGCTCCGCAGACTGCCCGGCCGTCGATGCGGTCCCGGGCAATGCGATCGTCTCGACCGTCGATCCGGGTGTCGCACCGGCCTCGGGCCGCGCGGCGGTCGCTTCGTCGGTCGCGGCGGTGCGCTTGTCGAACCAGGACGGGATCGCATCGAAATCGGTGCCGCGCCCGAAGAACAGCGCAAACGCCAGCACGCCGAGCAGCACCAGACCCACCCACACCAGCCGATGCCCCGAGCCGCCGCTTCCGAACCCCAGCATGCCACGCGAGCGCAGGGGCTCGTCGAGCGGCCCGGCGGGCTTCAGTTCGTTGGGCTGCACGCGACCGCCGACCGTGTCGAGCAGCGGCGCCACGTCGACCTCAAGGGCGCGCGCATAGGCGCGCAGGACGCCCCGCACGAACGGCGTGCCGGGCAGCGCCGACCAGTCGCCCCGCTCCAGCGCCTCGAGCTGACGCGGCGCGATCTTCAGCACGCGCAGCATGTCCTCGGCGCTGACGCCGCGCGCCTGCCGTGCAGCGACGAGTTGTTCGATGGTGGAGATCGGTTCCGACACGAATCAGTCCTCGAATTCGCCCTTGGCCAGCTTCGCCGCCTCGCCGGACGCCGGAAAGCGCCTGCGCAGCTGCGACTCCAGGCTGGCCTGTACATCGCGGTTGCCGGCCTTGCGCTCGATGCGCAGGGCGAGCCAGAGGATTTCCGGGCTGGGATCGAAATTGGCGACCAGTCGCTGCGAATAGAACCGCGCGCGCTCGACGTCGCCCCGTTTGAGAAACAGCTCGGCCAGGTTGAACATCGCGACCGGATTCGATGGATCGACCTGGAACGAGCGCAGGAAATAGGACTCGGCCGCGGCCGTATCGCCCAGGCGCAGCGCACAGATGCCGGCGTTGTGCAGCGGCCTGGCCGGCGTCGTGTACAAGGGATTGCGCAGCGCCCGCGCGAAATAGTCGAGCGACTCGCGCGCCTTGCCCGTCTGGCACAGGAACCAGCCGTAGTTGTTGTTGAGATCGGAATCGGCCGGAGCGAGCCGCAGACCGCGCAGGAAGTTCTCGTCGGCCCGCGCGTTCTCGCCGATCGCCATGTAGACGAGGCCGATCATCCCGTAGGCCGGCGCATAGTCCGGGTCGGCCGAGACGGCCTGGCGCAACTCGTCGAGGGCCACCTTGAAGTTGCCCTGCTGGTAGTAGCTGGCCCCGAGCTCGAGGCGGATGCGGGCACGACGGCGCGCATCCGACTCCTCGTTGGACTCCGGCAGCGGCGAACGATCCACGCCGTCGCGGGCGTCGGCCCCCGCCCCTGCGCGCTCGTCGAGCCCCGTGCACGCCGTCAGCCCCAGGCAGACGAGGGTGGCCAGAAGGGCCGCGCACCACCGCAGGCCCACGACGGCCGCCCGGCCGTTCGCCGCGGATCCGGTCATCGCACCTCCGCCACCGGGATCACCCGACGCGACCGCTCCTCGAGGCGGGTGCGATCCTGCACCTCGCCCGCCAGCTGCCCACAGGCGGCGTCGATGTCGTCGCCGCGCGTCTTGCGGATGGTGGTCACGATGCCGGCGTCGATCAGCAGCTGCCCGAACCGGCGCACACGCGCGTCGCTCGAGCGCCGCAGGCCGGACTCGGGGAACGGGTTGAACGGGATCAGGTTGAACTTGCAGGGCACGTCGCGCGTGAGGCGCACGAGCGCCTCGGCCTGCGCGTCGCTGTCGTTCACGCCGTCGAGCATCACGTACTCGAAGGTGATGAAATCGCGCGGCGCCTTCTCGAGGTATCGCCGGCATGCCTGCATCAGCTCGGCCAGCGGGTACTTGCGGTTGATGGGCACGAGCTCGTTGCGCAGCGTGTCGTCGGGTGCATGCAGCGAGACCGCCAGCGCCACCGGGCAGTCCTCGCGCAGACGGTCGATCATCGGCACCACGCCGGAGGTGGACACCGTCACGCGTCGACGCGACAGGCCGTAGGCATTGTCGTCGAGCATGATGCGCAGCGACGACAGCGTGGCCGCGTAGTTCTGCAGCGGCTCGCCCATGCCCATGAACACCACGTTGCTGATCGGGCGCGGCCGCTCGGTCAGCAGATCGGCCGCACCGGGCGCCGGCGCCAGGCAGCGGTTGGCCCACCACAGCTGCCCGACGATCTCGTGCACCGCGAGGTTGCGGCTGAACCCCTGCTTGCCGGTCGAGCAGAACCGGCAGTTGACCGCGCACCCCGCCTGCGTGGACACGCACAGGGTGCCCCGGCTCGTCTCGGGGATGAACACGGACTCGACCGCGTCGCCGCCGCCCACGTCGAGCAGCCACTTGCGCGTGCCGTCGGACGACACGTGATCGCGCAGCACGGCGGGCGCACGCACGACCGCGTCGCGCTCGAGGCGCGCACGGAAGGACTTGGCGAGATCGGTCATCTCCGAGAAGCGGTCCTCGCCGCGCTGATGCACCCAGCGCATCAGCTGGCGGGCACGGAACGGCTTCTCGCCCCATTCGGCGCAGACGCGCGCCAACGCCTCGGCATCCAGCCCGAGGAGATTGACAGGCGCGCTGCCTACCGGCTCAGTCATGGATCACCTCTGCTACCTGGAGGGAGGACACCGGCCGACGCCCCGAACCGGGGGGCGGTCGCCCCGGGCGCCGCGGCGTGCTGCGGATCGGCGCCGCACGCGACCGGCGCTGCTCTGCGGCGCCGTTCAGCGGGAGTGTACGTTCATCGCGGGGAAGAAGAACGCGATCTCGACCTGTGCGGTCTCGGCGGCATCGGAGCCGTGCACGGCGTTCGCGTCGATGCTGTCGGCGAAATCGGCGCGGATCGTGCCGGGGGCGGCCTTCTTCGGATCGGTCGCGCCCATCAGGTCGCGGTTCTTCAGGATCGCGCCTTCGCCTTCGAGCACCTGGACCATCACCGGACCGGAGATCATGAAGTCGACGAGGTCCTTGAAGAAGGGGCGCTCGCGATGCACGCCGTAGAACGCCTCGGCTTCGCCACGCGACAGATGCATCATGCGGGCAGCAACGATCTTCAGGCCGGCGCCTTCGAAGCGGCTGTAGATCTGGCCGATCACGTTCTTGGCGACGGCGTCGGGCTTGATGATGGACAGGGTGCGTTCGATGGCCATGATGTTCGATCCTTGTTGGTCCGGCGCGGGCTGCGTGCGACGCGCTGCGAGATCGCACCGCGCCCGGCCCCGACACCGGCGTTTGTCTTGATAAATGAGGAGCTTATGTGAACTTTGCAGGAATCTGCTGAACATTCGAGTTTAACATAGGCCGTGATTTGCCCCCGATCGGCCGGGGGGTTCACCCGCGTGAGCCCGTGCACCGTAAGGTCCCGCAGGCGACCGCGACCGACCGCCTGACGTCGGGTACCGGGGCAACCCTGAGCATCGCGCGGTTGAATTCGGTGTCCGAAGTCCCTACAGTCCACACGCGTCAACACTCTCAGTGAGGTTCACAGATGGCTCTCGAACACGACCGACTTTCCGCCTCATCGTTCGGCGCCTCGTCGGGCGCGCTCGGTGCGGTGCAGCGCAACCGCGTGCTGCGCAATACCTACCTGCTCCTCGCACTGTCGATGGTGCCCACCGTGATCGGCGCCGCGATCGGCGTGCGCACGGGGTTCACGTTCTTCTCGGGCAGCCCCTTCATCGGGCTGATGGTGTTCATGGGGATCGCCTTCGGCTTCTTCTTCGCCATCGAGAAGTTCAAGAACAGCGGCCTGGGCGTCGCCCTGCTGCTGGGCTTCACGTTCTTCATGGGGCTGATGCTGTCGCGCCTGGTGGGGCACGTGCTCGGCTTCTCCAACGGGGCCTCGCTGGTGATGACGGCCTTCGGCGGCACCGCGGCGATCTTCGCCGTGATGGCGACGGTGGCCACCGTGTCCAAGCGCGACTTCACCGGCATGGGCCGCTGGCTGTTCGTCGGCGTGCTGGTGATCCTGGCCGCCGCGGTGGCCAACATCTGGCTGCAGATGCCCGCGCTCACCCTCACCATCTCCGCGCTGGCGATCCTGATCTTCTCGGCCTTCATCCTGGTCGACCTGCAGCGCGTGGTGAACGGCGGCGAGACCAACTACGTGACGGCCACGCTCTCGGTCTACCTCAGCGTGTACAACGTGTTCAGCAACCTGCTGGCGATGCTCGGCATCTTCGGCGGCAACGACGACTGACCGTCGCCGTGCCGGCGCCCGCACTGCGCGGGCGCCCATCCAGCCCCGGGGCCGCTTGCGCGGCCCCGTTCTTTTCCAGCCTCCGCGCGTCGTAGACTCGCACCCCAGATCGACCCGTGCCTCGGCACGCCGCCCTTCGTTCCGGAGTCGCCCGATGTCCACGACCACCCCGCCGCCCGCCATCCGCCACGAGACGCACTTCCGCGACCGCGTCGTGCGCTGCTATGCCGAGCGCCTCGACAACGTGCACGCACTGTTCGCCCGGGCCCTGGCGCAGTCGCCCGACGCCGACGCCCTGGTCTTCGAAGGCCGGCGCTGGAGCTACCGGGCGCTCGACGAGGAGGCCGCCCGGGTGGCCGGCGGGCTGGCCGAACTCGGGGTCGGCGCCGGCGACCGGGTGGCGATGCTGGTCGGCAATCGCCCGGAGTTCGTGTTCGCGCTGCTCGGCACCCTGCGGCTGGGCGCAATCGCCGTCCCGATGGGCACGCGCCTGCAGACCCCCGAGATCGCGTACATCGTCGAGCACTGCGGCGCCGGCGTGCTGGTCCACGACGCCGAGCTGGCCGACCGCCTGCCCGACGCGGCCGACGTGCCCGGCCTGCGCTGCCGCGTGGTGGAATGCCCGCGGGCGGCGCCGCGCGATGCGGCCGCCGGCGTGCGCGAGGAGGACACGGCCGTGATCCTCTACACCTCGGGCACGACCGGCCGTCCCAAGGGCGCGATGCTCACCCACCTGAACATCGTGCACTCGGCCATGCATTTCCAGCAGGGCATGGACCTGCGCGCGGCCGAACGCTCGCTGCTCGCGGTGCCGGCCAGCCACGTGACGGGCCTGGTCGCGATCATTGTCGCGATGTGGCAGACCGGCGGGGCGACCGTGCTCATGAGCGAGTTCAAGGCGCCCGCCTTCCTGGCGCTGGCCACCCGGGAACGCATCACCCACACGGTGCTCGTGCCGGCGATGTACAACCTGTGCCTGCTGCAGCCCGACTTCGCCGGGCACGATCTGTCGGCCTGGCGCATCGGCGGCTATGGCGGCGCGCCGATGCCCGAAGCCACGATCGCGACGCTGGCGCAGCGCCTGCCCCGTCTGCAGCTGATCAACGCCTACGGCGCGACCGAGACCACCTCGCCCACCACCCTGCTGCCGGCCGACCGGGTCGCGCTGCGCCCGGACAGCGTCGGCCTGCCCCTGCCCTGTGCCGAGGTCGTCGTGATGGGGCCCGACGGCTGCGAGGTGCCCCACGGCGAGGCCGGCGAGCTCTGGATCCGCGGGCCGATGGTGGTGCCCGGCTACTGGAACAACCCCGAGGCCACCCGCGACAGCTTCGTCGCGGGCTTCTGGCGCTCGGGCGACGTCGGCTCCATCGACGCCGACGGCTACGTGTGCGTGTTCGACCGCATCAAGGACATGCTGAACCGCGGCGGCTACAAGATCTTCTCGGTCGAGGTCGAACACGTGCTCAGCCATCACCCGGGCGTGCTCGAAAGCGCGATCGTGGGCAAGCCCTGCCCCGTGCTGGGCGAGCGGGTGCACGCGTTCGTCACCCGCCGCGACCCCGCGCTCGATGCCGACACGCTGAAGGCGTTCTGCGCCGCGCGCCTGGCCGACTACAAGGTGCCGGAGTCGTTCACGCTGCTCGACGAGCCGCTGCCCCGCAACGCCAACGGCAAGCTGCTCAAGCGCACGCTGCGCGAACGGCTGCCTGCCGC
>JAKOZZ010000362.1 GCA_029779755.1 Pseudomonadota bacterium | reverse complement strand
ACGCCCGCGACGTCCACGACCCCGAATGCGGCGCCCCGCACCGACGACACGCCGCCCGTGCGGGTGCTGATGTCGCGCATCGCGGCGCTGGCCGGGCCGACGATGCTGCTGTCGCTGCTGCAGGGCGGCGCCCAACTGTTCGAGACCTGGCTCGCGGCGCGCCAGGGCACGGCCGCGCTCGCCGGCTGGGCCGTCGTGCTGCCGTTCTCCCTGCTGCTGAATCAGATGTCCGCCGGCGCGATGGGCGGGGGCGTGGTGTCGGCGATCTCGCGGGCGCTGGGCGCCGGGCGCGAAGACGAGGCCTCGGCCCTCGTGATGCATGCGGTGGCCGTCGCGACCATCGCCGGCCTGCTGTTCGCGATCGCGCTGGCGGTGTTTCCGATGCCGCTGCTGGGCGCGATCGCCGGTCCCGCGGTGGCGCGCGAAGCCGCCTGGTACTCGATCGTGATGTTCGGTGTCGGCGCGGTCCCGGCCTGGCTCACCAACACGCTCGCGTCGGTGCTGCGCGGCGGCGGGCGCCACGCGCTGGCCGCGCGCGTGCTGGTGGTGACCTGGGTGGCGATCCCGCTGTCGGCATGGCTGTTCGCCGAGCCGATGGGATTCGGCCTGGTCGGGATCGGGATCGCATTCGCCCTCGTGTTCTGGATCAGCGCGATCGTGATGGCCCTGGTCGTGATCCGCGGCGGCGCGGGCTTCGTGCCGACGCTGCGCATCGTCTGGTCCGGTGCGCTGTTCAGGACGATCCTGTCGGTGGGCCTGCTCGCGTGCGCGCTCGCCACGATCGCCAACCTGACCACGATCATGGTGACCGCGCAGCTCAAGAGCCATGGCACGGCGGCGGTCGCCGCCTATGGCATCTCGGCGCGGCTCGAGTTCCTGATGATCCCGCTCGCCTTCGGCGTCGGATCGGCGCTGACGGCGCTGGTCGGCCGCGCGTCGGGCGCGGGCGACTGGCGCACGGCGCGGCGCACCGCATGGACCGGCGGCCTTGCGGCTTTCGCGTTCACCGGCGCGATCGGCGCGGCCGTCGGGCTCGCGCCGGTGGCGTTCGCCTCGGCCTTCACGCACGACGCCGAGGTGATCGCGATCGCGGCGCGGGCGCTGTCGTGGATCGGTCCGGCCTTCGGCGGCTTCGGCCTGGGCATGGCGCTGTACTTCGCCTCGATGGGCGCGCGCCGCATGCGCTGGCCGATGCTGGCCGGCGTGGCGCGCTTCACGCTGGCCGTGGGGGGCGGCTGGCTGCTGGCCGACGTCGCCGGCATGGGTCTCGACGGCTACTTCCTGGCCGTGGCCCTGGGCATCACCGCCTACGGCGCCGTCACCGCGGCCGGGGTGCGGGCGGGCGTGTGGAACGCCCGCGGCGGCTGAGCGCTCGACGGCTGAGCGCTCGGCCACGCAGCGGCTGAGCGCTCACGGCGGAGCGCTCACCAGTACGTGACCGCCATCTTGGTGGCGAGCAGGAACAGCAGCAGAGCGAACACGCGCTTGAGCGTGAGCACCGGCATGCGGTGCGCGAGCCGCGCCCCGACGGGCGCGAGCAGCACGCTGACGGCGACGACGACGGCCAGCGCCGGCAGGTAGACGAAGCCCAGCGTGTAGTCGGGCAACCCGGGGGCCGACAGTCCGGCGACCACGTAGCCGACGGTGCCCACGACGGCGACCGGGATGCCGACCGCCGCCCCCGTGCCGATCGCCCGATGCATGCTCACCCCGCAGAACAGCATGAACGGCACGGTGAGGAACGCGCCGCCGGCCGACACCAGCCCGCAGATCATGCCGATCGCCAGCCCGATGCCGAACATCGGCCCCGGACCCGGCAGCGTGCGCCCCGGCGCGGGCTTGCGGTTGAGCAGCATCTGCGTGGCGCCGGCGTACACGATGACGGCGAACGACAGGGCGAGCACCCGCTGCGGCAGCCACCCCGAGGCGAGCGTCGAGCCCAGCGCGCCCACCACCATCCCCGGCGACATGCGGCGGAACACGCTCCAGTCGACCGCCCCCATCCGGTGATGCGCGAACACGCTCGAACTCGAGGTGAACATCACCGAGGCCATCGCCGTGGCCAGCGCCATGTGCACGATGTGATCGGATGCGAGGGCCTGCGCGGAATACAGGGCCGAGAGCACCGGCACGAGGGTCATGCCGCCACCGATGCCGAGCAGCCCGGCGAGGAAGCCGACGAACGCACCGGCCGCTGCATATGCGAGGATCCAGGTCATCGGCCGATGGTACCGGATGCCCCCTGGAGGACCGCGATGCGCGTGACCGGAATGAACCACTTCACGATCCTGACCGACGATCTCGACACGACCCTCGCGTTCTATCGCGACTTCCTCGGGCTCGCGCCGGGCCCGCGCCCGCCGTTCACGTTCCCGGGCGCGTGGCTGTATGCCGAGGGCGGCAGCGACGCGATCCTGCACGTGGTCGCCGGCAAGCCGCGCGAGGCCCTCGTCACGGGCGTGATCGACCACATGGCCTTCAGCGGCAGCGGCCTCGCCGACACGGTGGCCCGGCTGAAGGCGCGGAGCGTCGCGCACGAGCTGCGCAGGCTGCCCGGCTACGGCACCTGGCAGCTGTTCTTCGAGGACCCGAACCGCGCGAAGATCGAGATCGACTTCGACCCGTCCGAGACGGTCTGAGGCGCGGGGCCGGCGTCAGCGCGGCGCCGCGTACGCCCCCAGGAACGCCCCGATCCGTTCGTTCATGATCTCGGTCGTGCCGTCGGCATAGCACACGGCCTTGGCCGCGGCCATCTGGCGCGGCAGGCCGCCGTCGCTGGTCATGCCGAGCGCGCCCATCGCCTGCACGCACTTCGCGACGGCGCCGATCGTGTGGTCGCCGCAGTACTTCTTGGCCATCGCAGCGGCGAGCTGCGCGTCCTCGCCGCGGTCGATCATCGCCGCGCCGCGGTAGACGAGCCCGCGCAGCGCCTCCAGCGTCGTGGCGACGTCGGCCAGGGACCACTTCAGCCCCTGGTGGTCGACCAGCGGGCGCCCGAAGGTGCGGCGTTCCTGCCCGTAGCCGACGGCGCGTGCCAGGCTGGCCTCGATCACGCCGGCCGCCATCGCCGCGACGTAGACGCGCGCCTTGTTCACCGACCGCAGGGCCGCCTTGAACGCGAGCCCGGGCCCTTCCAGCGCGTGGTCCGGCGCGACGCGGTGCGCGTGCAGCCGGAAGCCGCCGATGCCGGCGGCGCGGATGCCGCTCATGCGCTGGGGCGCCTCGCGCTCGAACCCGGGCGCGGTCGCGTCGACCAGGAAGCAGCCGATGCCCGGACCGCGGGTGCCGGGATCGGTCTGCGCATAGGTGATGAACACCTGCGCCACCGCAGCGCTGCAGATCCAGCGCTTGGCGCCGTCGAGCACCCAGTCCTGCCCGTCGCGCGTCGCGCGGCACCCGATCTCGGCGAA
>JAKOZZ010000323.1 GCA_029779755.1 Pseudomonadota bacterium | reverse complement strand
CCGACCGCAGCGAAGGCGCCGCCGCCCGCGCCCGCCGTCAGCGATCCCACCACGCGTCCGAAGAAGGCCGTCAGCAGCAGGCCGACGAAGAAGGTCGCCATCATCACCGGCAGCAGGTCTTCGACCGACCAGGCCTGGGGGGCGCCGCCATCGGCCGGCTGCCACGGCTGCGGCAGCGCCTCGCCCTCGATCAGGCGTCCGAGGTCGGCGACCGCGGCCTGCAGTCCGCCGAAGAAGTCGCCCTGCCGGAACTTCGGGGAGACGGCCTCGGCGATGATGCGTCGGGCAAGTGCGTCGGGAATCGCGCCCTCGAGGCCGTAGCCGACCTCGATGCGCACCTTGCGATCGTTCTTCGCGACCAGCAGCAGCACCCCGTCGTCGACGCGCTTGCCGTCGACCGCACCGCGCCCGAGCTTCCAGGCCTCGACCACGCGGATCGAATACGCCTCCACCGGTTCGGGGAGCGTGGTCGGCACCATCAGCACGGCCACCTGCGCGCCCTTGCGCTGCTCGATCGCAGCCAGCTGGGCATCGAGCTGCCGCACCTGGTCCGGCGACAGCGTGCCGGTGAGATCGGTCACGCGGGCGGCGAGCGGAGGCACGGGCTGGAGATCCTGCCCGGCCGCCCCCGTGCACACCGCGCACAGCAGCATCCACAGCACCGCCCAGTCACGCACGAGGCGAAGACACATGCGGTGGATGGGCACCAGGCGGAGGCCGCGCATCGCTCAGCGCTCCCGCGACGAGACCGGATTCACTTCTTCGCGTCGCCCGGCCTGCCGAAGTCGACCTTGGGGGCGGTGGAGATCGCCTGCTCGTTCTCGACCGAGAACTGCGGCTTCGTCTTGTAGCCGAACACCATCGCGGTCAGGTTCACCGGGAACTGACGCACCAGCACGTTGTACTGCTGGATGGAATCGATGTAGCGCTTGCGCGCGACCGTGATCCGGTTCTCGGTGCCTTCGAGCTGCGCCTGGAGGTCGCGGAAGTTGGCGTCGGACTTGAGCTGCGGATAGTTCTCGGCCACGACCAGCAGACGCGACAGGGCACTGCCCACCTCCTGCTGCGCCTGCTCGAACTTCTTCAGCGACTCGGGATCGGAGGGGTCGACCTTGATCTGCCCGACGCGCGCGCGCGCCTCGCTCACGCGCACGAAGATCTCGCGCTCCTGGTCGGCGAACGCCTGCACGGTCTTGACCAGGTTGGGGATCAGGTCGGCGCGGCGCTGGTACTGGTTCAACACCTCCGACCAGGACGACTTGGTCGCCTCGTCGGTCGACTGGATATCGTTGTATCCGCAGCCGGTGAGCGCGGCCGTCAACGCTGCGATCACCGTGAACCTCGACAACCAACGCATGTACATGGCAACTCCCTGGAAGGACGTCCCGCCAGTTTAATATCGGGACGCTCCGGGGAATCACCAGGGGTCGGACCGTGTGGCGTGGCGTGCGGCCCGCCGGGCGCCGTCGTCCGCACGCCACGCCGCGCCGAGGAGCGATCGATGCGCGCAACGCTCATGCCCGTCCGGACCCGCCGCGGCGCGCGCACGCACGCCGCCGCCCTGCTGCTGCTCGCAGGTGCCGCACTGTCGGGCTACGATCGGCTCCATGCGTCCGAGCCCGTGCGCCCCGCCCTGCACGCGTCGGCCCGCGACGAACCCGAGCGCTTCCGCCGCGCCGTGGCGCGACTGCGCGAAGAGACCCGCTCGCCCGCCCTCCCGGTCGCCATGGCATGGCTGCGGCAGAGTGCGGCCTCGGGTCGGGCCGATGCGCAGTACCTGCTCGGCACGATGCTCGACGTGGGTCAGCACACGCGCCAGGACACCGTCGCGGCGACCCGCTGGCTGGAGCGTGCCGCGCGCCGCGGACACCCGGAGGCCATGCTGGCGACGGCGCTCCAGTACTTCCTCGGCCGCGGGGTGCCGCAGGACGACGCACGGGCCGCGCACTGGTACCTGCGCGCCGCCGACACCGGCGACGCGGCGGCCCAGTACATGATCGCGTCGATGCACGAGACCGGGCTGGGGGTGCCGCGCGACCTCGACACGGCCCTGCTCTGGTACGGCGAAGCCGCGCGTCAGGGCGACACGGCGGCGCGGATCAAGGCGCGCGAAATCGTCGAGCGCCTGGCCCGGGAGCGCGGTTCGGGCTCGTGACCGGCAGGACGCGGTCATGGGCGAGGCCCGCCCGGGACGCGGTCATGGGCGAGGCCCGCCCGGGGCGCGGTCGTGGTCGAGCCCCCCACGGGGTGTGGTCGTGATCGACGCCCCCGAAGCGCGGAGACGCCGCGCGCGTTCAGCGCTTGAGGCGCGACGCGAACTGCTTGCGGAACTTCGCCACCTTCGGCCCGACCACCGCCATGCAGTACCCCTGGTACGGGTTGCGTTCGAAGAAGCGCTGGTGGTAGGCCTCGGCCGGAAAGTAGTTGGTCAGCGGCGCCACCTGCGTGACGATGGGCCGGTCGAACACCTGCCGTTCGGTGAGGTCGTCGATGACGGCGCGCGCCACGTCGCGCTGCGCGTCGTCGGCGTGGAAGATCACCGAGCGGTACTGCGTGCCGACGTCCGCGCCCTGCCGGTTCAGCGTCGTCGGATCGTGGGTCGCGAAGAAGATCTCGAGCAGCACGGGCAGCGGAATGCGGTCGGCGTCGAACTCGATGCGCACGACCTCGGCATGGCCCGTCGTACCGTCGCAGACCTGCTCGTAGCTCGGGTTGTCGACGTGTCCGCCGCTGTAGCCCGACTCGACGGCGAGCACGCCGTCGACCGCGAGAAACACCGCTTCGGTGCACCAGAAGCAGCCGCCGCCGATCACCACCTGTTGCTTGTTCATGCCTGTTCGTCCACCCATCGAAAAGCGCCCGAGGAGTCGCCGCAGGAACGCGGCCGCGCCGCTGCCGGGCATTCAGCGCCGCCGGTCGCGCGACGCGCGCGCACGGGAGGCGGTCTTCGCGCCCGACGGTGACACGTCGGAAGCCGGCTTCGATGCCCCGGGCGTGCGCGCAACCGGCCCGGACGCTGCGCGCGTGCGCGCAGACGGCGTCGACGCATCGCGCTTCCGAGCGTACCGCGAATCGTCGGGCCGCGCGTGCATGCCACTTCCGCCGGCGGCCGTATCCGCCTGCGCCTCGAGCCACGCCCGAAACCGCTCCAGCGCCGCCGTGCCGGACGTGCGCTCCGGGATCACGAGATGGAACGCGCGTCCGCCCAGCACCGGCCCGGGGCACGGCATCACGAGCTCGCCGCGTGCGAGTTCGGCTTCGACGAGCAGCGTGGGCAGCAGCGCAACCCCCATGCCCTGCGCGGCCGCGACCGCGAGCATCGAGAACAGCTCGAAGCGCGGACCGTCCATGTCGCGCACCTCGTGCACCCCGGCGACCTCGAACCACTGGCGCCAGGCATACGGCCGCGTCGAGGGCTGCAGCAGCGGCAGGCGGGCGATATCCTCGGGGCGCAGGCGGCCGTGCGCACCCGCCAGCCGGGGCGCACACACGGGCGCCAGCACCTCGGGCAGCAGCGGGATCGCCTGCGTGCCCGCCCAGTTGGCCAGTTCCTCGGGGGTGCCGGCATACAGGGCGGCGTCGAACTCGGTCTCGGCGAACATGAACGGACGCGTGCGGGTCTCGAAGTTCACGACGATGTCGGGATGCTGCGCATGGAAGCCCGGCAGGCGGGGCAGCAGCCAGCGGGTCGCGAACGTCGGCACGACCGCGAGGTCGAGCGTGCCGCTGGTGCCCTGACGCGACATCACGGCGAGCGTGTCGCGCTCGACGGCGTCGAGACGGCGCGCCACCTGCCGCGCATACGCGGCGCCCGCCTCGGTCAGGATCACGCCGTGACGCCCCCTCCGGAACAGCTTGACGCCGAGCGCCGATTCCAGCCCGGCCACCTGCCGGTAGACGGCGCTCTGCGTGAGCGCAAGCTCGCGGCCCGCCTTGGTGAAGCTCTCGTGACGCGCCGTGCACTCGAAACAGATCAGGGCCTGGGTGCTGGGAATCGTTCGCCGCATGCGCCTCCCGGAGGCAGGATGACGGCGCCCGCGAAGCGCCGGTCGTGTCCACCATGTTATGACATCCAGGAATAACTGGGTGCTCAAGACTCGATTGCCCGCGGCCGCGCGCAGGGCTAGCATTCGGCCCGTCCGTTCCCTCCGGCCGGGCTGCCGCGCGGCACAGCCGCCACGCACCGGCCAGGGCCTTCCGATCGAACACTCGTCCTCCGGACGCGCGCGCCGCTTGCGGTAGCATGCAGCGCCGTGCTTCCGGACCCGCATCCCTCGCAGGAGAAACCGATGAACGCCAAAGCCCGCTCGAATGCCGCCTTCAACTGGGAAGACCCGCTGCTGCTCGACCAGCAGCTGACCGAGGAGGAGCGCATGGTGCGCGACGCGGCGCGCACGTACTGCCAGGAGAAGCTGCAGCCGCGCGTGCTCGAGGCCTTCCGCCACGAGACCACCGATCCGACGATCTTCCGCGAGATGGGTGCGCTCGGTCTGCTGGGCCCGACGATCCCGGCCGAGTACGGCGGGCCCGGCCTGGGCTACGTGAGCTACGGGCTGATCGCGCGCGAGGTCGAGCGCGTCGACTCCGGCTACCGCTCGATGATGAGCGTGCAGAGCTCGCTGGTGATGGTGCCGATCTACGAGTTCGGCAGCGAGGAGCAGCGCCTGAAGTACCTGCCGAAGCTCGCCACCGGCGAATGGATCGGCTGCTTCGGCCTGACCGAGCCCAACCACGGCTCCGACCCGGGCTCGATGGAGACGCGCGCCAAGGCCGTCCCGGGCGGCTACGAGCTCACCGGCGCCAAGATGTGGATCTCGAATTCGCCGATCGCCGACGTGTTCGTCGTCTGGGCCAAGTGCCAGGGCGGTCCGCACGACGGCAAGATCAAGGGCTTCATCCTCGAGAAAGGCATGAAGGGCCTGTCGGCGCCCAAGATCCAGGGCAAGTTCGGGCTGCGCGCCTCGATCACGGGCGAGATCGTGATGGACGGCGTGCCGGTGTCCGAGGCCCAGCTGATGCCGGGCGTGGAAGGACTGAAAGGCCCGTTCACCTGCCTGAACAGCGCGCGCTACGGCATCGCCTGGGGGGCGCTGGGCGCGGCGGAGGCCTGCTGGCACACCGCGCGCCAGTACGTGCTCGACCGCAAGCAGTTCGGGCGGCCGCTGGCGGCGAACCAGCTGATCCAGAAGAAGCTCGCCGACATGCAGACCGAGATCACGCTGGGCCTGCAGGGCTGCCTGCGCCTGGGCCGCATGAAGGACGAAGGCTCCGCGGCGGTCGAGATCACCTCGATCATGAAGCGCAACTCCTGCGGCAAGTCGCTGGACGTGGCGCGCATGGCCCGCGACATGCTGGGCGGCAACGGCATCAGCGACGAGTACGGCGTGATCCGCCACATGGTCAACCTGGAGGTGGTGAACACCTACGAGGGCACGCACGACATCCACGCGCTGATCCTCGGCCGCGCCCAGACCGGCATCCAGGCGTTCTTCTGATCCATTCACCGCGCCGCGCCGACCCGGCCCCACCCGCGCCCGTGCCGCGTCGTCCGTGACCATGCCCGACCACGGCGGGGACACGGGCGGCGCACTGCCGCACGATGCGATCCGGCGCATCGTGATGGCGATGATCCCCGCGATCTTCCTCGCGGCGATCGACGGCACCGTGGTCTCGGTCGCCCTGCTCACGATCGGCCGCGAGCTGCGCAGCTTCGAGCTGACCTCGTGGGTGGTGGCGGGCTACCTGGTGTCGTCGACCGTGGCGACGCCCATCTACGGCAAGCTGTCCGACCTGCACGGCCGCAGGCCGCTGCTGCTGGTGGCGATCGCCGTGCACCTGATCGCCTCCGTGCTGTGCGGCCTGGCGCAGGACATGCACCAGCTGATCGCCTTCCGGATCCTGCAGGGGCTGGGCAGCGGCGGGCTGCTGGCGCTGGCGCAGGCGACCATCGCCGACCTTGCGCCCGGCCCGCAGCGCGGCCGCTACCAGGGCTACCTGGCCGGCACCTTCGCCACCGCGGCCATCAGCGGCCCGATCCTCGGCGGACTGCTGACCGAGTACCTGTCGTGGCGCGCGATCTTCTGGCTGAACCTGCCGATCGGCGCGCTGGCGCTGTGGCTCGTGCACCGCGTGCTGCCCGGCCCCGAGCGCGCCGGCGTGCGCCACGCGATCGACTACCTCGGCGCGCTGCTGCTCGCCGGCGGGCTGGGCGCACTGCTGATCGGCCTGACCCGCATCGGCCAGGGGCACGGCTGGACCGAGGCGTCGACGCTGATGCTGTTCGGCCTGAGCGCGCTGCTGCTCGCCCTGTGCGCGCTGCAGGAACGCCGCGCCGAGGAGCCTCTGCTGCCGCCGGTGGTGATGCGCAACCCGGTGATCCTCGCGGCCTGCGCAATCCTCGGCATGCAGTTCTTCGTGATGGTCAGCGCGGTGAACCTGCTGCCCATGCGCATGCAGGCGGTAGGCCTGGCGAGCGCGCAGGAAGTCGCGCTGCGCATGCTGCCGATGACGCTGGCCACGCCGGCCGGCGCGTTCAGCGCCGGGCAGGTGATGCTGCGCACCGGGCACTACCGCATCGCGATCTTCGTCGGCACCGGCCTGACGATGACCGCGCAGCTCGGCCTGGCGCTGGCGCCGCCCGCGTCCCCCTGGCTGACCGCCGGCCTGATGCTGTTGCTCGGCTACAGCCTCGGCCTGACGATGTCGCCCTGCCTGGTCGCCGCGCAGATGTCCGTGCCGCGCGGGCTGGTCGGGGTCGCCACCTCCACCACCGGCCTGTGCCGCTCGCTGGGGGGTGCGATCGGCGTGGCGACGCTGACCTCGCTGCTGTTCGACGAGGTGCGCAGCGGCACGGCCGCCGCACCGGCCGCCGGCGCAGGCCGCGCCGGCATGCTCGAACTCTTCGGCATGGCCCCGCCCGAGCTGCTGCGCAGTGCGTTCCAGCACGCCTTTCTCGCATCGAGCGTCGCAGCGCTGATCGCCTTCGCGGTGGCGTTCACCCTTCCGGCCGGACGCCTCGACCACGGCCGACACTGACGACCAGGGAGACGCACATGAACACACACGGCAGCGCCACCGACCGCAACACGCCCGCCGGAGAGCGCAACACCGCCGTCGGCGTCATCGGCCTTGGCGCGATGGGCCTCGGGGTCGCCCGGACGCTGCTGGCCAAGGGGTTCGTGGTGCACGCCTGCGACGTGCGCGAAGCCGTGCTGCAGTCGATCGCCGCCGAAGGTGCGCACGTGCACCGCACGCCGGCCGACCTTGGCCCGCACGTCGACGCGGTCGTCGTGCTGGTGGTGAACGCCGACCAGACCGAGCAGGTGCTGTTCGGGCCGCAAGGGGCAGCCGGCACGTTGCGGCCCGGTGCGGTGGTGATCGCATCGAGCACGGTGGCGCCGGCGTTCGCCGAGTCGCTCGGCGAGCGGCTGGCGGCGCGCGGCCTGCTGCACCTCGACGCGCCCGTGTCGGGCGGTGCCGCACGCGCCGCCTCGGGCGAGATGACCGTGATGGCCTCGGGCAGCACGGCGGCCTTCGACGCCGCGGCGCCGGTGCTGGGCGCCATCGCCGCCAAGGTCTACCGCCTCGGCGACCGCCCGGGCATGGGCTCGAAGGTGAAGATGATCAATCAGCTGCTGGCGGGCGTGCACATCGCCGCGGCCACCGAGGCGATGGCCCTGGGCATCCGCGCCGGCATCGATCCCGACGCGCTGTACGAGGTGATCTCCAACAGCGCCGGCAGCAGCTGGATGTTCGCCAACCGCGTGCCCCACATCCTCGCGGGCGACTACACCCCGCTGTCGGCGGTGAACATCTTCGTGAAGGACCTCGGCATCGTGCTCGACTCGGCGCGCGCGCTCACCTTCCCGCTGCCGCTCACGTCGGCGGCGCACCAGATGTACCTCGCCACGAGTGCGTCGGGGCTGGGCGGCGAGGACGACTCGGCCGTCATCAAGATGTTCCAGAAGCTGACCGGCATCGAGCTGCCGCACGCGCGGGCACGCGACGACTGACCGCGCGGCGGATGTCCGTCAGGCGTAACGGCGCGAGATCGATTCCGCCACGCACACCGGACGGTCGCTGCCCTTGCGCTCGAACGTGACCTCCCAGACCATCTGCACGCCGTTGTTCGGGATGTCCTCGATCGACACCAGCTTCATGCGCGCGCGCAGCTCGCTGCCCACCGGCACCGGCGACGTGAACCGCACCCGGTTCAGTCCGTAGTTGACGCCCATCTTGGCGTCCTTGATCTTCATCGCGTTCTGGAAGAACAGCGGCAGCATCGACAGGGTCAGGAAGCCGTGCGCGATCGTCGTGCCGAAGGGCCCTTTCGCGCTGCGCTCGGGGTCGACGTGGATCCACTGGAAGTCGCCGGTCGCCTCGGCGAACTTGTCGATGCGTTCCTGGGTCACGACCTGCCAGTCGCTGACGGCCACTTCCTGGCCGATGAGGCCCTTCATCTCGGCCAGGGTCTCGAATTCGCGCATGATGTCTCCTTGGGTGTGAAGGCGTGGTGCGCCATCCGTCCGCACGCCGCGCGGCGTGCGCGCCGCTCCCGGAGGGGAGGACGGGCAGCGCATAGAATCGTCGATGGTACAACCCGCACGCCCGTCGCCGACCGCCCGCGTCGCCGACCGCTCCGCCCCCACCGGAACGCCACCCATGACCTCCCCGTCCCGTCCTGTCCGCCGCCTGCTGCTCGGCCTCGCGGCCGTCGCCGCCTGCACCGTCGCGCACGCGCAGGCGCAGCCCTGGCCGTCGCGCCCGGTGCGCATCGTCGTGCCCTATGGCCCGGGCTCGTCGCCCGACGTGCTGGCGCGCCTGCTCGGCGAGCGTCTGGGCGCACGGCTCGGCCAGCCCGTGGTGGTCGAGAACCGGCCCGGCGCGGGCGGCAACGTCGGCACCGGCTACGTGGCGCGCGCGGCGGCCGACGGCTACACGTTCGTGATCAGCACCAACGGCCCGCTGGTCAACAACACGGTGCTCTACCGCGCACTGCCCTACGACCCGTACAAGGACCTCGCGCCGGTGATGCTGGTCGGCGGCCAGGCCAACGTGTGCGCGGTGCGCAGCGACGCCGGCATCGACACCATGAAGGACCTGGTGGCGGCGATGCGGCGCACGCCCGGCGGGTTCAACTTCTCGTCGATCGGCGTGGGCAGCCTCTCGCACCTGGGTGTCGAGCTGCTGAAGGTGCGCACCGGCACGTACGCGGTGCACATCCCGTACCCGTCGTCGCCGGCCGCCGTGATGGCCGTGCTGCAGGGCGACGTGCAGTTCACCTGCGTGCCGGCGGTGGCGGTGATGCCGCAGGTGCGCGCGGGACGGCTGAAGGCGCTCGCGGTGTCGACCGCCGCGCGCAGCCCGCAGATGCCCGAGGTGCCCACGATGAAGGAGAGCGGCGTTCCCGACGTGGAGGCGGTCGCGTGGATGGCGATGCTCGCGCCGGCCCAGACGCCGGCGGACATCGTCGCGCGCATGAACCGCGAGCTCACCGCCCTCCTGCAGATGCCCGAGGTGCGCGCGCGGCTCCAGAGCGCCTACATGGACCCCATCGGCGGCTCGCCCGAGCAGCTTGCGAAGTTCATGCAGGACGAACTGCGCACCTGGACGCCGATCATCCGGCGCAGCGGCGCCAAGGTGGATTGAGCCCGGGCCGTCGGCACGCACGGGCACGGAGACCGGCCAGGCACCGGACAGCACTGCGCGCCGGACATCACGGCCCGGCGGACATCACTGCCCGGCGGATGTCACTGCCCGGCGGACAGACCCGGCACGGGCGGCGCCTCGCCGACCAGGGCGAGCAGCTCCTGCAGGCTGCGCTCGACGTCGAGCGCGCCGGTGTCGAGCCGCGCATCGGCCTGTGCATACAGATGCTCGCGCTGCGCGAGCATCGTGCGCATCTCGATCAGCGCGTGTTCGCGCACGCTCACCGCACGCAGATTGCCCGACGCGATGATCCGGTTCAGGTGCTCGTCGGGCGCGGCGCGCAGCCAGACGGTGAAGCACCGGCTGCGCGCGAGCTGCCAGGTCTGGGGCTCGATCACCAGCGATCCGCCGGTGGCGATCACGCAGCGCTCGTTCTGCTCCACCAGGCGCAGCAGCGTGCGCTGCTCCCCGGCGCGGTAGGTGTCGCGGTCGGACGCCAGCAGCGTGTCGAGCGGCGTGTCCAGGTCCTTCGCCACCTCGATCGGCAGCTCGAAGAACGGCACCTGGAGACGCTCGGCGAGCGCAGCCCCCAGCGTCGACTTGCCCGCACCGCGCAGACCGACCAGCGCGATGCGGCCGCGACGACCGGCATCGAAATGCTGGCCGATGAGCTCCGGAAGGTCGGCACCGAGCGCCACCGCCACCCGCCGGATGCGCAGGATCGAGATGTTGCCGTCGCCCGCCTCGAGCTGCGCGAGATAGCGCTCCGACACGCCGGAGCGCTCGGACAGCGCCCGCCGCGTCATGCCGGCCCGTGCACGCGCGCGGCGCACGCGCACGCCCAGCTGCCCGAGAAAGGCGGTCTCGTCCGCCGACTTGCTGCCGGTGCTCATGTCGTGGCCCTCGCTGCCGTGCCTCGCCCGCCCGTCGCGTGGGCGGCGGTCAGATGCCGAGATAGGCGCTGCGCACGTGGTCGTCCTGCACCAGCTGCGCCGACGGGCCTTCGAGCTCGATCCGCCCGCCGGACAGCACGTACGCGCGCGAGGACACCGCCAGCGCGAGCTGGGCGTTCTGCTCGACCAGCAGGATCGACACCCCTTGCCGGTTGATCTCGAGCAGCGCCGCGTGCATCTCGTCGACGACCTTCGGCGCGAGCCCGTGACTGGGCTCGTCGAGCAGCAGCAGGCGCGGCTCGAGCATCAGCGCGCGTCCCACGGCCACCATCTGCTGCTCGCCGCCCGACAGCGTGCCCGCGGCCTGCGACAGGCGCTCGCCCAGACGCGGGAACAGGGCGATCACGCGGTCCATGCGCGCAGCGCGATCCGCGTCGGTCTGCGTTCCGCGGCGCGACCAGGCGCCCAGCCGCAGGTTCTCGGCCACCGTCATGCGCGGAAAGATGTGACGTCCCTCGAGCACGTGGGCGATGCCGCGGCCCGCGATCTCGTGCGCCTGGCTCGACATCAGCGAACGGTCGTCGAGCACGATGTCGCCGCGGGTCCAGGCGGCGCCCAGCCGGGAGATCGCACGCAGCAGCGTGCTCTTGCCCGCGGTGTTCGGGCCGATCAGCGACACGATCTCGCCGGCGTCCACCCGCAGCGAGACCTCGTGCAGGACCTCGACCGCCCCATAGCCGGCGCGCAATGCGTGCAGTTCAAGCATGGTCGGCCTCCGGCACCGAGCTGCCGAGATAGGCGGAGATCACGGCGGGGTCGCGCGACACCTGCGCCGGCGTGCCCTGCGCGATCAGCCGGCCGAAGTTCAGCACGAGCACGCGCTCGCACATCGACATGATCGTCTTCATGTGGTGCTCGATCACCAGGAACGTGATGCCTTCGTCGCGCAGCGCCCGCACCAGGTCGACCACCTCGCGCTGTTCGTGATGCGTGAGCGTGGCCATCGCCTCGTCGAGCAGCATCAGGCGCGGCCCGGTCGCCAGCGCGCGGGCGATCTCGAGACGGGCCTTCTCGGGCAGCGACAGGTCGGCGGCGAGCACGTGCTCGCGACCGGCCAGTCCGACGCGCTGCAGGGCACGCAGCCCGCGTGCGCGCGCCTCGTCGAGACCGGCGCGCGCCAGCCCGCCCACCGTCGCGTTCTCGAGCACCGTCATGTCGGCGAACGAGGCGACGTTCTGGAAGGTCTTGACCACGCCCTGGCCGCAGACGCGGTGCGGCGCCATGCCGGTGAGGTCGACGCCGCCGACCTCGATGCGACCGGCATCGGGACGGATCAGGCCGGCCAGCTGGTTGAACAGGGTCGTCTTGCCTGCGCCGTTCGGTCCGATCAGGCCGACGATCTCGCCGGCGGACACCTCGAAGCTCACGTCGTCGGTCGCGACCAGCCCGCCGAAGCGCTTGCGCAGCCCGGCGACCCGCAGCAGCGCGCTCATCGTGCGCCTCCGAGACGTGCCGGCAGCAGGCTCATCAGGCCGCGCGGCTGGAGCAGCACGACGGCGATCAGCGCCGCGCCGAACACCAGCTGCGACAGGCCCGCGGCCTTCGCGGAGAACAGCGTGTTGGTCAGCTCCTCGATGGGGATGATGAGCAGCGCACCGATGATCGGCCCGGCCATCGTGCCGATGCCGCCGATGATGGCGATCAGCGCGATGCGCACCGAGATGCCCGCAACGCTGAACACCGTGTCGGGGTCGAAGAAGAACATGAACTGTGCGTACAGCACGCCGAGCATCGCGGTCAGCGCGCCCGACACGACGGCGACGACGAACTTGGCGCGCGCCGTGTCGACCCCCAGCGAGGCCGCCGCATCGGGGTGGTTCTTGAGGGCGCGCAGCCGCAGGCCGAGCGCGCCGCGCCGGATGCGCTCGAACACCACGCAGGTCACGATCAGTGCCACCAGCAGCAGGTAGAACGTGGGCCGCAGCGACTGGAACTGCATCGCCGACAGGCTCGGCTGCGAGAACGGCACCGACACGCCGACCGGGCCGCCGGTGAGGTCCTTCCAGCTGTTGGCGATCACGCGCATCACTTCCCCGAACGCCAGCGTGGCGAGCG
>JAKOZZ010000313.1 GCA_029779755.1 Pseudomonadota bacterium | reverse complement strand
CGGTGATGCGCACCCGATCCGATCCGTCGCCGCACCCGATCCGATCCATGGCTCCGAGGTTTGACGCGGGCCAGGCATGACGGGAAGATCGCCCCGATCGTTCGCTCGATCCTCGCCATCGCCATCGCCATCACCATCGCCGTGCGCCGGTCGCCGCACGGCATCAGGGAGCGGAATGTCGAACACGCTGATCGTCGCCGGCGCCACCGGACTCATCGGCGCAGCCGTCGTCGAGCACTTCGCGGCGCTGCCGGGCTGGCGGGTGATCGCGCTGTCGCGCCGTGCCCCTGCGCTGCCGTCGGGCGTGCATCACGTCGCGCTCGACCTCACGGACGCGCAGGCGTGCCGCGCCGCAATGCGGGCGCCGCACCCCGGCTGCGCGGGGGCCACGCACCTGGTCTACGCCGCCTTGTACGAACAGCCCGATGTCGTCGCCGGCTGGCGCGACACCCGGCAGATGTCGGTGAACCTCGCGATGCTGCGCAACCTGATGGACGCGCTCGAACCGGTCGCACGCGGTCTGCGGCACGTGACCCTGCTGCAGGGCACCAAGGCGTACGGCTCGCACGTCGCGCCCGTGCCGGTGCCGGCGAAGGAGCGCTGGCCCCGGCATCCGCACGAGAATTTCTACTGGCTGCAGGAAGACCTGCTGCGCGCGCGCCAGCCCGGCGCCACGTGGCACTACAGCATCCTGCGGCCGCACGTCGTGCTCGGCGACGCCCAGGGCAGCCCGATGAACCTGATGGCCGCCGTCGGCGCGTACGCGGCGGTGATGCGCGCGCTCGGCGAGCCCCTGCACTGGCCGGGCGGCGGGCGCTACGTGTCCGCGGGCAGCGACAGTCGCGTGATCGCGCAGGCGGTCGAGTTCTGCGCGACGCAGGCGGTTGCGGCCGGCCAGACCTACAATGTGGTCAACGGCGACGTGATGGTGTGGCAGGACCTGTGGCCGTCGATCGCCGCCCACTTCGGCATGACACCCGGCGGTGACCGGGCGATGGTGCTCGCCCGGCAGATGCCGCAGTACGAACCGGTCTGGGCCGAGCTCGTTGCCCGGCACGGCCTGTGCAGCGGCACGCTGGACGCGTTCGTCGGGCGGTCGTGGCAGTTCGCCGACCGTGCGTTCGCCGCCGGGGTCGACGATCCGGTCGACGTGGTGCTCAGCCCGGTGAAGCTGTGGCAGGCGGGGTTCCGCGGCTGCACCGACACCGAGGACGCCGTGCGGTACTGGCTCGCGCGCATGCAGCGCGCG
>JAKOZZ010000311.1 GCA_029779755.1 Pseudomonadota bacterium | reverse complement strand
AGCTGCAGCACGGCCTCGATGTCGAGATACCCGGGCGCACCGGTGCCCGGCAGCGCGCGGGCCTCGTCCACCTTGCGCACGTGCAGCGCGCGGGCGTCGTCGACGGTGTGGAGCCCGACGCTGTGCAGGCCGAGCTCGGCGGCCGCACGGGCGATTCGGATGGCGATCTCGCCGCGATTGGCGATCAGTACGGAACGCATCTTCATGGTGGTCAGGTCTGTCAGCACTTCGTTCAGGCGCAGGCACCGGTGCGGCGGGCGACCGTTCGCGGTGCGCAGTTCGGCGGGCGACCGTTCACGGTGCGCAACTTCCCGCACGGTGCGCCCCCGCGAGGGCTGGGCGGGATCGAAGGGATCCGGGTGCGCGTGCATCGTGGCCGTCGCCCGGCCCGCGCGTCCAGGGCTGGAGTCTAGGCCATCCGCAGCCCGACACCGGCGACGCGCCCCCGGTTTCGGCCTTCGGAACACCCGCGGCGGCGCAAATCTGCATAATCGCGACATCCGGCGCCGCAGCGACCGCCCCCGGGCGGTCGCCGGCCCGACCCGGGTGGACAGCACAGAGGAACACGCGACGATGGCAGTGATTGCCGTGGGCGGCATGCAGCACGAGACGAACACGTTCGCTCCGTCGAAGGCCGACTTCCGCGCCTTCGAGGAGGGCGGCGGCTGGCCGACGGTGCAGAGCGGCGAAGGCCTGTTCGACGCCGTCGCCGGCGCGAACATCCCCGTGCAGGGGGCGATCACCGCGCTGCGCAACGGCGGACACCGGCTCGTGCCGCTGGCCTGGGCCGCCGCGTCACCGTCGGCACACGTCACCGTCGACGCCTTCGAGCGCATCGTCGGCGACCTGCTGCGACTGCTGCGGGACGCCGGCCGGGTCGACGGCGTCTACCTGGACCTGCACGGTGCGATGGTCACCGAGCACCACGACGACGGCGAAGGCGAGCTGCTGCGCCGCGTGCGCCAGCTGGTGGGCCCGAACGTGCCGATCGTCGCCAGTCTCGACCTGCACGCCAACGTGACCCGGGCCATGGTCGAGCACGCCGACGCGCTGTCCATCTACCGCACCTATCCGCACGTCGACATGGCCGAGACGGGCGCGCGCGCCGCCCATCTGCTGATGCGCCTGATCTCGGGGGGCCGGCGCTTCGCCAAGGCCTACCGCACGTTCGACTACCTGACCGGCATCCCGTCGCAGTCCACGTTCATCGAGCCGGGCCGGCGTCTGTTCGCGCTGCTCGAGCAGATCGAACGGCGCACGGGCGTCGACCTGTCGTTCGCGCCCGGCTTCCCGATGGCGGACTTCGACGAGTGCGGCATGTCGGTGGTCGGCTACGCGACCGACGCACGCGCTGCCCGCGCCGCAGTCGATGAACTCGCCGCTGCGATCGAGGACGCCGAGAAGGAGTTCGCGCTCGAGCTGCTGACCCCCGACGAAGCGGTGCAGCGCGCCATGGCCCGCGGCGCCTCCGGCGCCCCGGTCGTGCTGGCCGACACGCAGGACAATCCCGGCGCCGGCGGCAACGGCGACACCGTCGGCCTGCTGGCCGCGCTGCTGCGCCAGCGCGCCGAGGACGCCGTGCTGGGCCTGCTGATCGACCCCGCCTCCGCACAGCGCGCCCACGAGGCCGGGCGCGGCGCCACCGTCGAATTCGCGCTCGGCGAGATCTCCGGCGTCCCCGGCCACGCACCGCTGGCCGGTCGCTTCACCGTCGAGCAGCTTGGCGACGGCCAGTTCACCTGCACCGGGCCGATGTTCTCCGGCTTTCGCATGGCGCTGGGGCCGATGGCCGTGCTGCGCCAGGGCGGCGTGCGCGTGGTGCTGGCCTCGCGCAAGTGCCAGGCGGCCGACCAGGAGATGTTCCGGCACGTCGGCATCGAACCGGTGCGCCAGCGCATCGTGGCGCTGAAGAGCTCGGTGCACTTCCGGGCCGACTTCCAGCCGATCGCGCGCGAAGTCCTGATCGTGCGCTCCCCCGGGCCGGCGCTGGCCGACCCGGCCGATTTCCCCTGGACGCGACTGCGCCCGGGACTGCGGTTGCGCCCGCTCGGGCCGGCGTTCGCGCCGGGCTGAACGGCATGCGCCACCACCAGAACCGAGGCGTCCCCGAGTCCTCGTCCCCCCTGCCGCACAGCGCAGGATCCCCTCCCCCGAAGGCTGTGCACTCGAGATGAGCCCTTACCTGTTGATCGACATCGGAAACACGTTCCTGAAGTGGGGCCGCTACCCCTCGGACAACACGCCGGGCATTGCCGCCAGCGACGTCTGCACCGCCTTCGGACGCGTGCTGCTGGACGAGATCGCCGAACTGGCGACGATGTGGCGCGATCAGCCGCTGCCCAAACGCGTGGTCGTGTCCAATGTCGCCGGCACCCGCGTGCGCAACCTGCTGCTGCGCGCGCTCGAAGCCTGGCCCGAGCCGCCCATCGCGCACTGGATCACGTCGATGCCCAGCCAGTGCGGCGTGCGCAACGGCTACATGAACCCGGCGCAGCTCGGCAGCGACCGCTGGGCGGCCCTGATCGGCACGCGCGCGCTGCTCGGCCACCGTGCGGCACTGATCGCCGTGTGCGGCACCGCGACGACGATCGACCTGCTGACCACCGACGGCGAGTTCGCCGGCGGCGCGATCATGCCCGGCCTCGGCCTGATGCAGCGCGTGCTGCACGAGCACACCGCCGCCCTGCCCGACGCCCAGGGCGAATACCTCGACTACCCGCGCCAGACCGTCGACGGCATCGCATCAGGCTGTGCCCACGCGCAGGCCGGCGCGATCGAGCGCCTCTACCACATCCACCACCAGAAGAATCCGGACCTGGTCTGCGTGATCTCGGGCGGCACGGCGCGCGTGGTGGCCCCGCGGCTGACCATCCCCTACCGCTACCACGACAACCTGGTGCTCGAGGGCCTCTACTGGATCGCGCAGTCCCTCGACGCCGCCTGAGCGGCGCGGTCGACGTCGATGCTGCGCAGCAGCACCAGCGCGGCGACGAAGAACAGTCCGGTGATGCCGATCGCCAGCCGGTGGTTGCCGGCGGTGATCCACGTCACCGCACCATAGGTCACCGGCCCGACGATCGCCGCCAGTCGCACGGCAAAGGTCCAGAGGCCGTAGAACTCGGCGAGCCGGTCGGGCGGCGTCATCGTGCCGACCATCGCGCGGCCGCACGACTGGCTGGACCCCATGCACAGGCCCGCCACCGTCGCGGCCAGCCAGAACATCTCGAACGAGCGGCCGAGCGCCGCAAGCGCCACCATCACCAGCCAGCCCCACAGCGTCACGGCCAGCGCACGCTGGTGTCCGATGCGGTCCTGCGCATAGCCAAACAGGAACGCGCCGATGGCCGACGCGATGTTCACCAGGAACACGAGCAGCATCGTCTGCATCTTGCCGAAGCCCATCACCTGCTCGGCGTAGATCGCCGCCAGCGCGATGACCACCGCGATGCCGGCCTGATAGCAGCAGCCGCACACGAGGAAGCGCCGCAGGTCGGCGAAGCGCGCGGATTCGCGCCAGGTGGAGCGCAGCCGCTCGAGGGCCCCTTGGCCGTGGTGCGCGACGTCGGCCGTGGCCGGAGACGCCCGTTCCCGCAGCAGCACGAAGGTCGGGATCGCAGCCAGCGCGAACACACCCGCCGTGATCAGCATGGTGCGGGGCACGAACTCGGTGGCGGGCGTGCCTGCGGCCTGCGCGCCGATCACCACCGCCAGGCACAGCCCCAGGGTGAGCATGCCGCCGAAGTAGCCGAAGCTCCAGCCCCAGCCCGACACGCGCCCGAGCGCGCGCGGCCGGGCCAGCTCGGGCAGGAATGCGGCCGCGAGGCCTTCACCGATGCTGAAGAAGTAGTTCGAGACGATCACGGCGACGACCGCCAGCACGATCGCGCCGGGCTGCGCCAGCGACAGCGCCGCCGTGGCAACCACGCACCCCACGGTGGTCAGCGCGAGCAGGCGCTTCTTCGCGCCGCGCGCATCGGCGAAGGCCCCGATCGCGGGGGCCGTCGCCATCGCAAGTGCGCTCGACGCCGCGAGCGCCAGCGTCCATGCGAGCGTGGCCCAGGGGGCATCGCCCGCCACGGCCGCCACGAAGTAGGCGTTGAAGACGGCCGTGAGCACCACCGTCGTGTAGCCCGAGTTCGCGAAGTCGTACATCGCCCAGCCGAACACCTCGCGCGGGGCGACCCCCGGGTTCAGCGCGGCACGATCGAACACGGCCACGACGGCGGCTCCGCTCAGAGCGCCGCGATGCCGGCGCGCGCCACCTGCACGTCTTCCGGGGAACGCGCGCCGGACACGCCGACCGCACCGATGCAGTGGCCATCGACGACGATCGGCACGCCGCCCTCGAGCAGACCGTCCACGGTCGGGGCGGACAGGAAGGCCACCCGCCCCTTGTTGATCATCTCCTCGTACACCGCGGTGTCGCGCCGTCCGAGCGCGGCGGTGCGCGCCTTGGCGGGCGCGATGTGCGACGACACCGGCGCGGCGCCGTCGAGCCGCTGCAGCCACAGCAGATGACCGCCGTCGTCGGCGATGGCGATCGTCACGGCCCAGCCGTTGCGCAGCGCTTCGGCCTCGGCGGCCGATGCGATGCGCTTGACGTCGTCGAGGGTGAGTTGGGGTCGGGTGATCATCGCAGCTCCAGAAAGTGATCGCGGATTGTAGCCAGCGTCCCGGTCAGCGCGTGCGACGCTAGCGCATCTGCTGCAGCCGATACCAGAGCAGGCCCACCGCCTCGTGTGTGGCCAGCCAGCTCCAGTGCATCGCCTGGGCGCTGGGCAGCCAGTCGCGCAGCTCGGTGCCGCCGAGCCTGCCGGCGAATCCATGCGGGGCCGCCACCACTTCGAGCCCCGCCGCCTCGAAGGACAAGCGCGCCCGGCGCATGTGGTGCGCCTGCGTCACCAGGATCACGCGCCGCACCCCCGCGGCGCGCAGCACGCCGGCCGATTGCACCGCATTGCCCGCCGTGTCGGGCGACTGATCCTCCTTCCAGCGCGCGCGCACGCCGAGGGACGTCTCGAGCGTGCGGGCCATCACGCTCGCCTCGGATTCGCGGCCCGGATCGCGCCGTCCGGGCGCCACGCCACCGCTCACGAGCACCGGCAATCCCGTCACCCGCGCCACCCAGGCGCCATGCACGAGACGCGCGAGCGTGCGGCCGTTGGGTGTCAGGCGCTGCGGGCGCTCGCGATCGTCCCAGTGCACGCCACCGCCCAGGATCACGACGGCCGAGGCGGCATCCGGGCCCCGCGCCGCTGCGCGCAGGGTGTCCTCGGACGGCGGGCGCGACTCCGGGCCTTCGACCAGCCACACCAGCGCATGGGCCACCACCGGCAGCGTGAACAGCACGCTCAGCCCCAACCCGCAGGCGATCATCGCACCCGCCCACCAGGACCGGCGCGCGCGCAACCGCAGCAGCCCGCCCAGCAGCGCGAGCAGCATCGGCCCGGCGGGCGGCAGGATCAGCAGGGTCAGCAGAGGCTTCACGCACGGACTCCTCGACGGGCAGGCAACGCCGCGGGGGCTATCATGCCCCAATGACGACCCTCCCCGAACGGACGCAGTCCGCCCCCTACGCCGGCCTCACACCGGAGTGCATCCTCGACGCACTGCAGTCGGTCGGTTTCCTGGGCGACGGGCGCATGCTCGCCCTGAACAGCTACGAGAACCGTGTGTACCAGATCTGGCTGGAGGACGAAGCGCCGGTGGTCGCCAAGTTCTACCGCCCCGGCCGCTGGAGCGACGCGCAGATCGTCGAGGAGCACGCGTTCACACAGGAGCTCGACGCGCTCGAGATCCCGGTGGTGGCGCCGCTGCGGCGTGACGGCCGCACGCTGTTCCATCACGCGGGCTTCCGCTTCGCGGTCTACCCGCGACGCGGCGGACGGGCGCCCGAGCTCGACCAGCCGGGCGTGCTGGAGTGGATCGGCCGGTTCATCGGCCGCATCCACCGCGCCGGCGCGCACGCGCCGTTCGTGCATCGGCCCGTGCTCGACATCGAGCGCCTCGGCCGCGAGCCGCGCGACTGGCTGCTGGCCAGCGACTTCGTGCCGCCCGACCTGCGCGCGGCCTGGACCGCGATCTGCGACCAGGCACTGGACGGCGTGCGCGCCGCGTTCGCGCGGGCCGACGGCTTCGCGTCGATCCGGCTGCACGGCGACTGTCATCCCGGCAACGTGCTGTGGACCGATGCCGGCCCGCACTTCGTCGACTTCGACGACTGCGCCACCGGCCCGGCCGTGCAGGACCTGTGGATGCTGCTGTCCGGCGACGGAGAATCGGTCTCGCGGCAGCTCGGCGCGCTGCTCTCGGGCTACACGGCGTTCCAGCCGTTCGACCGTCGCGAGCTGCACCTGATCGAGGCGCTGCGCACCTTGCGCCTGATCCACTACAGCGCCTGGATCGCGCGGCGCTGGAGCGACCCCGCCTTCCCCGCGGCGTTCCCTTGGTTCGACAGCCCGCGCTACTGGCAGGACCGCGTGCTCGAACTGCGCGAGCAGGTCGGCGCACTGGCCGAGCCGGCGCCGATCGTGTCGCTGCCGGGCTGAGCCCGCGCGGTCGTTCGTGCCGGGCGCGGCCGCGCCCCGGTTCGGCCAGGCGTGACCGCGCGTCGTCCTGGCTGCGCGTGGACTCAGCGAAGCGTGACCGCGCGTGGTCTCAGCCGGGCGTGACCGCGCTGCGCACCTGATCGAGGGCGGCCGGATCCTCGATCGTGGTCAGGTCGCCCGGATCGCGCCCTTCGCACAGCGCCTGGATGGAGCGGCGCAGCACCTTGCCCGAGCGCGTCTTGGGCAGCACCGTCACGAAGTGCACCCGACCGGGCCGTGCCACCGCCCCCAGCTGGCGGTCGACCGTGCGCATGATCTCGCCTTCGAGCGCCAGGCGCTGGTCGGCCGCGGCGACCGACCCTGCGTCCTTGAGCACGGCGAACGCGATGGCGACCTGCCCCTTGAGCTGATCGGCCACCCCGACGACCGCGCACTCGGCCACCGCAGGGTGACTGGAGATGGACTCCTCGATCTCGCGCGTGCCCAGACGATGCCCGGCGACGTTGATCACGTCGTCGGTACGCCCCAGGATGAAGTAGTACCCGTCGGCATCACGGATGCCCCAGTCGAAGGTGGAGTACACCTGCCGGCCGGGAATGCTCGTGAAGTAGGTGTCGACGAAGCGCCGGTCGTCGCGCCAGACGGTCTGCATGCAGCCCGGCGGCAGCGGCGGCACGATCGCGACGACGCCCTTCTCGTTGACGCCCACCTCCTCGCCCGTCTGTTCGTGGAGCAGGCGCACGTCGTAGCCGTACATGGCCATGCCCGGGCTGCCGAAGCGCGTGGGCGTCTTCTCGATGCCATGGGCCACGGTCAGGATCGGCCAGCCGGTCTCGGTCTGCCAGTAGTTGTCGATGACCGGGCGACCGAGCCCTTCGGCGATCCACTTGGCCGTCGGCTCGTCAAGCGGCTCGCCCGCCAGGAACAGCGCGCGCAGCGACGAGGTGTCGTAGCGGGTCAGCCAGGCCGGATCCTGCTTCTTCAGCACCCGGATGGCCGTCGGCGCCGAGAACATCACCGTCACCTTGAAGCGCTCGACCAGCTGCCACAGGATGCCGGCGTCGGGCCGCACGGGCGTGCCCTCGTACATGATCGTCGCCATGCCGGCGAGCAGCGGTCCGTAGACGATGTACGAGTGCCCGACCACCCAGCCGATGTCGCTGGACGAGAAGTAGGTCTCGCCCGGATTGCCGCAGTAGATGTACTTCATGGACGCGGCGAGCGCGACCGCATAGCCGCCCACGTCGCGCTGCACGCCCTTGGGCTTGCCGGTCGTCCCCGAGGTGTACAGCGTGTAGCTGATCTCGTTGGACTCGAGCCAGGTGACCGGCACCTGCGCATCGAAGTGCGCGGCACGCAAGGTCGCGTAGTCGAGGTCGCGTCCCGCGACCAGGTCCATCGGCGCGAGCTTGCGGTCGACGAGCAGCACGCGCGCGGGCTTGTGGGCCGCCAGTGCGATCGCCTCGTCGAGCAGCGGCTTGTACGGCACGACCTTGCCCGCGCGCGAGCCCGCGTCGGCGGACACGATCAGCTTCGGCGTCGCGTCGTCGATGCGGGTCGCCAGACTGTGCGACGCGAACCCGCCGAACACCACCGAATGGATCGCACCGATGCGCGCGCACGCGTACATCGCGATGGCCGCCTCGGGGATCATCGGCATGTAGATCAGCACGCGGTCGCCCTTGCCCACGCCCTGCGCCTGCATGATCGCCGCCATGCGCATCACTTCGCGGTGCAGTTCCGCAAAGGTGAGGATCCGCTCCTCTCCGGTCTCGGTGGACACGAAGATCAGCGCGGGACGATCGCCCAGCGTCGCCAGATGCCGATCGATGGCGTTGTGGCACAGGTTGGTCTCACCGCCCACGAACCAGCGCGTGAACGGCGGATTCGTGAAATCGAGCACCTTGTCGAACGGCTTGTGCCAGTCGATCAGCGCGGCCTGCTCGGCCCAGAAGCCTTCGCGGTCCTCGATCGAACGCCGATGCACGCTGCTCAGATCCATGTGCCCTCCGATTGGGTGTTGGTATTGCACGGAACGGCGGCACCGAGCGCCACCGCGGCGGCCGACGCCCCGTCGGCGTGCATGCCGCGTGCCTGCGCGTCCATTCTACGAGGCGCGCTTACGCACCGCTGACACCCGGCGGCGCACGCCGGCGCCCGGGGGCGCCCAGGGGCGCTCGAGGCCCGCGCCAGAGGCCCATGCCCAGGGGACGCTTTTGACAGCAGCCCGCCTTTTCCTTACCCTGCGCCCGATGCACATCAGGCTTCCCTCGGTGACAAAGTTCCTCGACGCGGCGCACCGGCCGACACCCGGGGTGCGGCTTGGCCGTGCCTGGCTCGGAATGGTGGCACTGTGCGTGGCGCTCGCCACCAGCGGTGTGCCGCTCGCCCGCGCCGCGGGGGCAGACCCCCAGGCCCCCGACAAGCCCGAGTCGCATCTCGCCGCCGAACTCGTGCTGCGCACCCTGTCGCTGCTGGGTGTCAACTACCGGTTCGGCGGAAACTCTCCCGATACCGGCCTCGACTGCAGCGGTCTGGTGCGGCACGTGTTCCGGGAAGCGGTTGGCCTGGTCCTGCCCCGCCGTGCGGAGGAGATCAGCCACCGAGGGGAGCGTATCGAACCCGCGCAGCTGAAGCCGGGTGATCTCGTCTTCTTCAACACGTTGCGGCGGGCGTTCTCGCACGTGGGCGTGTACATCGGCAACAACCAGTTCGTGCACGCCCCTTCGTCCGGCGGCAGCGTCCGCATCGAGCGCATGGACCAGGCCTATTGGTCCCGTCGGTTCGACGGCGCACGCCGCATCGAGCTGGCCCAGGCCGGTTTCCCCCAGACCTCGGCCGGCGTGGCCCGCACGGCCGCATCGGCGGGCGCACCCGTCATGAACGCGACGTCGGCGCCGCCGCCCACCCTGCCGCTCACCGGGGTGGCGCTGCCGCGCGCCGAGCCGTCGTACGGCGACTCCGGCACCCCGCTGTACAACCACTGATCCGGCCGCCGCCGAGCCCACCCCGCCAATCCGGCCGCCAGCGATCCCGGCACCGTCGACCCGGACACCGCCGATCCGCCGCCGTCGATCCGACGCTGCCGCGCGGCGACGCCCCTCAGCGCACCGCCACGCGCCGCGCAGCCAATGCGCGGATCTCCGGCAGCGCCTTGCGCACCGCCATCCGCCCCTGCAGCACCGCGTGCTCACGACTCGAGAACTCGGCTGCCGAGAGGTCTCCGACCTCGGGCCGCAGCACCAGGTCGGCCTCCTTCAGTTCCGCTTCGGCCAGATGCCCGGACATGATGGCGAAGGTCTGCAGCAGCACGCCGGCCATCGAGTCCGTCGACTGGAACTTCGGCTTCGCCGAGATGTCGACGGCGATCACGACGTCCGCCCCCAGACTGCGCGCCGCCCGCACGGGGATCGGACTGGACAGCCCGCCATCGACGTATTCCCGCCCGTCGATGCGCACCGGCTCGAAGACGCCCGGAACCGCACTCGACGCCCGCACGGCGAGTCCTGCATCACCGCTGCGCAGCACGCGCATCGCGCCGTTGTAGAGGTCGGTGACGACAGCGCCGTAGGGCAAGGCGAAGCGTTCGATCGGGCGCGCGCCGACGTGACGGTTCACCACCGACTGCAGGGCCTGGCCGCGCATCAGGCTGCGCAGGCTCAGCGACCAGTCGCCCAGCGCGCCCTGTTCGAGTGCCAGTGCGACCGCCTCCAGGCGATCGGGCGGCATGCCGCTCGCATACAGCGCGCCCACCACGCTGCCGGCGCTCGTCCCCGCCACCACGGAGGGGCGGATGCCGGCCTCCTCGAGCGCGCGCACGACGCCGACGTGCGCGAAGCCCCGTGCCGCCCCGCCGCCGAGCGCCAGACCGATCCGGACGGGGCGCGCAGCGCCCGAGCCCGAGCCTGAGATGGAGGTGGGGGACGAAGCGTCACCGGATGCCTGCGCCGCGCTCCCGCGCTGCGGGTCCGCACCGCCATGCGGTGCCGCCACTGCGGCACGGCCAGCGCCACCGGGCCCGGACACCTGGGCGCAGCCGGCCGGCACGGTCAGCAGCCCAACGCCGGCCAGCAGCACACGGCGGCGCGTATCGTCGCCGCACGCCGATGCATCCGAGCGGTCACACGGAGCGGATTCGTCTTGCCTCGTCATCCCGGAATTCTATCGATGGTGCTTTTTCTTTGAACGCGAACCGTTCGTATTTGCATTCGCGCAGCGATTCACCTAGACTCTGCGCACTCCGGTCTCCGATCCGTGGGCGCCCGGCCGCACGACGGACCGCCCGGCCCCGACATCCGGCTCCGCCCTGCACGCGCTTTGAATCGCACACCGCACACCGCACACCGCACACCGCACACCGCACACCGCCATGATCAGACCACCCCGCCGCCTGCCCACCCTCCTGTCCCGCAGCATCGCAGCCCTCGTGCTCGCCGGCGTGTCCACGCTGGCCGCCGCCCAGGAGCGCGTACTCAACCTGTACTCGGCCCGGCACTACCAGACCGACGAGGCGCTGTACGCCAACTTCACCAAGAAGACGGGCGTGCGCATCAATCGCATCGAGGCCGGCGACGAAGCGCTGCTCGAGCGACTGCGCAACGAAGGCCGCAACAGCCCGGCCGACGTGATCCTGCTGGTCGACGCTGCGCGGCTGTGGAAAGCGCAGATCGAGGGGCTGTTCCAGCCGATCCGCTCCCAGGTGCTGGAATCGCGCATTCCCGCCCACCTGCGCGCTCCGATGGGTGACAAGGGCAGCGAATGGTTCAGCTTCTCCACGCGCGCCCGCATCATCGTCTACAACAAGGCAACGATCCGCCCCGAGCAGGTCCAGACCTACGAGGACCTCGCCAAGCCGGCACTCAAGGGTCAGGTCTGCACGCGCTCCGGCACCCACCCGTACATGCTGTCGCTGATCGGGGCGGTGTCCGAACACCTCGGGGAGGCCGCCGCAGAACAATGGGCGCGTGGCGTCGTCGGCAACTTCGCGCGGTCGCCGCGCGGGGGTGACACCGACCAGATCAAGGCGGTGGCCAGCGGCGAATGCGGTGTCGCGCTCACCAACACCTACTACCTGGTGCGCATGATGCGCTCGACCAAGCCCGAAGACCGGGAAATCGTGTCCCGCATCGGCGTGGTCACGCCCAACCAGTCCACCTGGGGCACGCACGTGAACGTCTCCGGCGGCGCCGTGGCCCGCAACGCGCCGCATCCCGACGTCGCGCGGCAGTTCCTCGAGTACCTGGCGAGCGACGACGCGCAGATCTACCTGGCGGACGGCAACAACGAGTGGCCGGTGGTGCCGTCGGTGCGCGTGCGCAACGAAGCGCTGGATGCGCTGGGCAAATTCCGCACCGACACCCTGCCGATCGGCTCGATCGGTCGCAGTCAGATCACCGCGGCCAAGATCATCGACCGGGCCGGTTGGAAATAAATCGCCTTCACGGGCGGCCGCGCGCGTCGGCGCGCGGTCCCCTGACGCCTGGAGCCCGACGCTCTAGCGCTGAGCGGCCACGATCTTGATCTCGACCAGATAGTCGGACTTGGCCAGTCCGGCTTCCACCGTGGCGCGCGGCGGGGTGTGGCCGTGCACCACCCACTTGTCCCAGACGGCGTTGAGCGCCGGAAAATCGTTCATCGACTTCAGGTAGATGGTCGCCTGGAGGATGCGGGTCTTGTCGCTGTCGCCCTCCGCCAGCAGACGGTCGATCGCCGACAGGATCTGCTGCGTCTGGCCGGCGGCATCGAGCGTCGTGTCTTCGGCGACCTGTCCTGCGAGGTACACGACGCCGTTGTGGATGGCCATCTCGGACAGCCGGGGTCCGACGTGCATGCGTTTGATCGTCATCGATTCCTCTCCAGGGACGGGGTCAGCGCGAGGTGCCGTCGAGCAGTGCCGCAACGACCGCGATCTGCGCGTCGGCGATGAAGGTGGGCGCATGGCCCACGCCAGGGAACTCGGTCAGGCTGGCGCGCGGGCCGCGCTGCGTCATCTGGCGCGCGACGTCGACCGACAGCAGATCGGAGTCGCCGCCACGGATCACGTGCGTGGGGCAGCGGATCGCGTCGTAGACGTTCCAGAGCGCCGGCAGCGGCGTGGTCAGCGCGCCCGCCAGCGCGCGGGCGATCTCGGGATCGTAGTGATACTGCCAGCGCCCCTCGTGACGGATCACGTAGTGCCGCGACAGGAAGCGGAACTGCGCATCGGTATGCGGCCCGAACTCGACGGTCGTCTGACGCAGCGCCCGCTCGCCCTCCTCGAACGTGGCGAAGTGCGGGTCGCCGCCGATGTTGCTGCCGATGCGCCGCAGGCCGCGCTCGTCGATCTCCGGGCCGATGTCGTTGAGGATGAGTCGGGCGATCGGCGCCTCGGGCAGCGCCGCCATCAGCATGCCGATCATGCCGCCCATCGACGTGCCGAGCCAGGTGACCTGCGCGACGTCGAGACGCGCGATCAGCGTGACGCAGTCGGACAGGTACTGCGGCATCGCGTACAGCTGGGTGTCGGCCGCGCGGTCGGAGGTGCCGCGTCCGATCATGTCCGGACACACGACGCGGTAGCGATCGCTCAGGGCCTTGGCCAGCGGGTCGAAGTCGCGCCCGTTGCGGGTGAGACCATGCACGCACAGCACGACCGGCGCATCGCGCGGCCCCCATTCGGTGTAGCCGATGCGATGAAGACCGCGCGGACTCACGCACTGCACATGCCGCTGCAAGGGTTCGGTCACGGTGCCCCCGAGTAAAATGCCCGAGGATCTTAACAGGGAGCATGGATCGTGAAATCGAAGACGGCACTGGTGACCGGTTCGACCAGCGGGATCGGATTGGGCATCGCGCGCGCGCTCGCCGCACGGGGGGCGAATGTCGTGCTGAACGGGTTCGGCGACCCGGCACAGATCGACGCGCTCCGCGCAGGCCTGGAACGCGAGTTCGGCGTGCAGGTCGCCTACGAGGGCGCCGACCTGATGCAGCCCGAGCAGATCGAAGCGATGTCGGCTTCCGTCAGTGCGCGCTTCGGCGGCATCGACATCCTGGTGAACAACGCCGGCATCCAGCACGTGTCGCCGATCGAGACGTTTCCGGTCGAGCGATGGAACGCCGTCATCGCGCTGAACCTGTCCGCCGCCTTCCACACCATCCGGTGCGCGCTGCCGGGCATGCGTGCGCGGGGCTGGGGCCGCATCATCAACATCGCGTCGGCGCATGGCCTGGTGGCCTCGGCGGACAAGTCCGCATACGTCGCCGCCAAGCACGGCATCGTGGGCCTGACCAAGACGGTGGCCATCGAGACCGCGCGCACGGGCATCACGTGCAACGCAATCTGCCCCGGCTGGGTGCTCACGCCCCTGGTGCAGAAGCAGATCGACGCGCGCGCCGCCCAGAACGGGATCAGCGCGCAGCAGGCGAAGGTCGATCTCGTCTCCGAAAAGCAGCCGTCGGCCGAGTTCGTGACCACCGAGCAGATCGGCGAGCTCGCCGTCTTCCTGTGCTCGCCGGGTGCCGACCAGGTGCGCGGCGTGGCCTGGGCGATCGACGGCGGCTGGACGGCGCAGTAGCGCCCGGCCGGGCACGGCGGCGCACCGCAGGCATCCGACACGCGCAGTGCCGTGTCCGATGCCTTCGCCGGATGTCATGGTGTCATGGCGTCGTGGTCGCCGCGGCATGCGGCGGGGCGGGTGACACGAGCGTGTCCGGCTGATCCGGCCGTTCGGGACGACCCAGGCGACCCGGACGGTCCGGGCGATCCGGGGGATCCGGGCTGTCGGGGGACCCAGACATCCTGATGCGCCAGTATCTCGGTCTGTCCTCACGCGCGGACTCGATGCGCGGCGGCGCACCCGGTTGCAGGAGAATGCGGATCGCGCCCAGGGCATCGGTGCGCAGCACGCTGATCGATCCAGCCTCGTAGCGCGCGAGCACGCGCGCATCCGGATGCCCGAACCGGTTGCGATAGCCGACCTGGAACACGGCCCACCGCGGCCCGACCGCATCGAGGAATGCGGACGTCGACGACGTTGCGCTGCCATGGTGCGGGGCGATCAGCACGTCGCTGCGCAACCCCTGCGCGCCTAAGGCGGCCAGCAGGGTGCGCTCCTGCGCGGCTTCGACATCGCCGGTGAACAGCACGTTTCCGCCGGGACTGCGCAGTTGGAGCACGCAGCTGCGGGCGTTGCTGCGCACCCGCCGCGCCCCATGGGCCTCCTCGCCCTCCGGGTGCAGCCAGACGAATTCGACCGCGCCCCAGTGCCATCCCTCCCCTCGCCGGCACGGGACATGACGACGGGCCGCGCGGACGATCTCGTGATCGTCGGGCAGCGACGACACCACCTCCTCGACGGCGACCGAACGCAGCACGCTGAGCGCGCCGCCGGAGTGATCCAGGTCGAGGTGTGAGACGACCAGGCGCGTCAACCCGCGGATGCCGACGGCGCGGAGATACGGCACGACGAGGCGCGCGCCGGCGTCGTTTTCCGTGCCGAAGCGTGGGCCGGTGTCGTACAGCAGACGACCCTCCTGCGTCTCGACCAGCAGGGCCATCCCCTGCCCCACGTCGAGTGTCGTGATGCGCACGGCATCCGCGGGCAGTGACGGTGGGTGGGCCGTCAGGATCGGCACGAACGCGAACAGCGCAAGCCCGCGCGCGGGGACCCGCAGCGGCGCGAGCAGCAGCACACAGCCCGCGATCGCGAGTGCGAGCGCTCCCGGCGTCGGGCTGGCGAGCGCGACCGCTCCGGCGCCCTCGTGATCCAGCCAGACCATGCACTGGAGCACCCTCGCCGTCAGCCAGGCGGCCGCCGACAGGACGACGTCCCCGCCGGCCGCCCACAGGACGGACAGAGCCGCGCCGGCCAGCGCGAGCGGCGTGACCAACCCGGACACCAGGGGAATCGCCACCAGATTCGCCAGCGGCCCGACCAGGGACAGCGACGAGAAGAACACTGCGCCCATCGGCAGCAGCACGAGACTCGCGGCGAGCTGCGAGCGCAGGCCTTCGACGACGGCCGGGCGCGCGGCAGCGGCACCACGCGCAGCGGCACGCGTGATCCAGGCGGCGCGCGGGCGGTACGCGTCAGGCGGTGCCGAAGCGTCGTGCGTGGGCGGGGCCTCGGGTGCGAACCATGCCCCGCGGAGCGCGGCAGGACCCGACGGCGCCGCAAGACCCGACCGAGCCGAACCACCCGACGAAGACGATGCCTCCTGCACCACCAGGGCGCCGTCGTCCGCTTGCGCGCGCCGCGCGGCGAACACGGGACGGTGCCGCACCGATCCGAACCACACGATGCCGGCGACCGCGCCGAACGACAGCCAGAACCCCGCCGCCATCGGCGCCCAGGGATCGAACACGCACACCACCGCAGCCGCCGTACCGAGCACGCCGGGCAGTGCATCCGCGCGGCCAGTGAGCTTTGCCGCACCGGCGACGGCGAGCATCCAGCACGTGCGCTGCGCCGGGATGCCCCAGCCGGCCAGGGCCGAGTACACGAACGCGGCAGTGACGCCGACGAGCCACCGCGCCTGCGGCGCCGGCAGCCAGTGCGCAAGCGGCGTGCCGCCCCACAGCCGGGTCGGCGCGCGGGCGCGCCAGAGCCAGCCGGCACCGGCCGCGGCGAGCCCCGCCAGCATCGTGATGTGCAGACCCGAGATGCTGACGAGATGCCCGATGCCGGTGCGGTTGAGCACCTCCCACCAGCGTGCGGGAATCGCGGCCTGGTCGCCCACCACCAGGGCAACGACGATGCCGCGCACCGCCGGGTCGGCGTCCGGCAGCGCCGACACGATCCGCGCACGCAGCGCTTCGCGCATGCGCTCGACCACGGTGCCGGGCGTGGCGACGAAGGCGTCCAGCAGGCGCGGCGGATCGACACGGGCCGACTGCCGAACGCTGCCGTGCGCGGCGACGTCCTCCTCGAGCGCGCGCAGTTCGGCGTCGAACAGCCCGGGATTGAGCGGCGCGTGCGGACGCTTCAGGCGCACCGTGAACCGCCAGCGCTGGCCCGCCCGAACGCCGAAGGGGGCGTCCGCCGCACCGCGCGCCTCCACCACACTGCGCGCGCGGGACGTCGGACGGGTCCACGACAGCCGCACCTCGCGCTGCGCGGGGCAGCCCGCACTGCTGCCCTCGCACGCCTCGATCCGGAACCGGAACCGCTGACCGAATTCGGTGTCCTGCGGCATCTCGCGCACGATGCCGCGCACCACGAGATCGATGCCCTCGAGCACGGGGGGCAGACGGTGCGCCAGGTGCTGGTCGGCCTTGTACAGCGCCCACCCGGCAGCCGCGAGCGCCACGCCGACGAGCAGCACCAGCCGGTCGGCGTGACGGTCGGCCCGCCGGCAGGCCGCGCACAGCAGCAGCCCGATGCACGACGCCAGGGGACCCCAGCGCGGACCGGGCAGGACGGGCAGCTGCTGGACCGACCAGCAGGCGGCGACCACCACCGCACCGGGCGGCAGCCGCGAGATCCAGGACGCCAGCGTTCCGAGCCGCTTCATGCCCCCATGCTAGGCGGGCGCGCGGCGGCTTCCATCGGTCCCGCGCACGAGGCGCGCGGCCGATGCCCAGACCCGATGACCAGACCCGATGACCAGACCCGAGGCCGAGACCCGAGGCCCAGACCCGATGCCCCGTCCCGGGGCGCGACCTCAGCCGTGCAGTGCGCGCCGGACCTCGGCGGCGCACAGCGCCACTGCCGTGTTGGCCTCGTCGATCACGCGGCCCATGGTGATGAACCCGTGGATCTGACGCTCGAACGAGATGTGCGTGGCACGGCTGCCGTGCTCGGTCATGCGTTGCGCGTATTGCAGGCCCTCGTCGCGCAGCGGGTCGTAGCCGGCGGTGATCACCAGCGCGGGCGGCAGCCCCGCCAGCGATTCGGCCAGCAGCGGCGAC
>JAKOZZ010000296.1 GCA_029779755.1 Pseudomonadota bacterium | reverse complement strand
CCCAACGGCTACACGATCAACTGGCAGCCCGAGGACGACTGCACCGGCGGATTCTGCGAATCGCGCACCGTGCTCTCGATCGACCCCGCCAGCGTGACCGTCTCGGTCACCTTCTACCGCGAATGACCCCTCGCCGCCCACGACGCCACGCCGCCCCATGTCGAACGACCTGACGATTCCCATCGAAGACCGCTGGATCTACGCGCTGCTGGGCGACTACTACTGGGTTGGCGAGACCGAACCCGGTGTCACGGGCGTCACGTTCAGCTTCCCCGACGTCGGAAGCGTGTGGTCCGGAACGGACGCCAACTACGGACCCGGCGGCAGCCAGGAGCCCGTGAACGGCTTCACGCCCCTGGGCGACACGGAGCGCGATGCCGTGCGCGCCGCGCTGCGGCTGTTCGAGCACGTCGCGGCCGTGCGCTTCGTGGAAGTGTCCGACGACGGCGCCGGGGCGGGTTCGATGCGGTTCGCCTGGACCACGTACGACACGCCGGAGCAATCCCGCACCTACCCGGTGGGGCCCGGCGAGAAGGCCGGCGACGTGTGGCTGAACAAGCGCGCACCCTGGGACGGCTACGTGCCCGGTGCGTACGGCTGGTCGACCCTGCTGCACGAGATCGGCCATGCGGTCGGCCTCAAGCATCCGGACGAGGGCGCGGACACCCTGCGGCCCAGTGAAGACGCCTATGGCGTCTCGGTGATGAGCTATACGGCCTACGCCGGCGCGCCCGGGTCGTGGGTCGACTTCGAGCCGACCACGCCGATGCTGTACGACGTGCTGGCGCTGCAGTGGATGTACGGCGCCAACATGGAGCACCGCCCTGGCGACGACACCTACGTCTACGTCGAAGGGCAGCGGTACTTCGAGACGCTGTGGGATGCGGGCGGCACCGACACGATCGTCTGGCAGGCCGCGACCCAGGGCGCCCGCATCGACCTGAACGCCGGCGCCTTCAGCACGCTGGGCGCACCGCTGACGTTCTGGAGCGAGGACTTCGCCTCGTCCTGGACCGACCCGGACACGGTGACGATCGCCTTCGGCACCTGGATCGAGCGTGCCACCGGCGGCGGTGGCGACGACCGCCTGAACGGCAATCAGCTCGACAACGTGCTGACGGGACTCGCCGGCGCCGACGTGCTGGTGGGCGGCGGCGGCAACGACCGCCTCGACGGCGGCCAGGGCACCGACGTGGCCGTGTTTGCCGGCCCGGTCGGCCGTTACGCCCTCGCCATCGATCGCGGCGCACGTGCGGCCACCATCACGGACACGACCAGCGCCGCGTCGGCCGGCCACGAAGGCACGGACACCCTGCTGCAGGTGGAACAGGCCTGGTTCGGCGGGCAGACGTTTGCGCTGTTCAATCCGGCGCGCACGGTCGCGCCGCAGTACGCGCAGTCGCGCACGTTCCTGTTCGACCCGGCGTTCTACCTGCTGAGCAACCCGTCGCTGGCGGGCAGCGTGGACCTGACCACCGCCGCCGACCACTACCTGTCGGCCGGCGCCGCCCAGGGCCTGGACCCGAACGCCTGGTTCGACCCCGCGTACTACGCGAACCGGTGGGGCGACCTGAAAGGCCTGAATCTCGACACCGCCACCCTCTTCCTGCACTACAACCTGTACGGCGTCTGGGAGGGACGCAGCGCGGGGCCGCGGTTCGACCGCTACGACGGCCAGCGCTACCTCACCGACAACCCGGACGTGGCGGCCTACGTCGACGGGCACCTGCCCGACTTCCTGGGCAGCCGCACGAACGGCGCGATCGCGCACTACGTGATCTACGGCGCAGACGAAGGGCGCGTGGCGTACGACGTGTCGGGACAGTTGATCCCGTCGACGGTGCTGATCGGGGTCGGCTGACGCGCCTCGGCGTTCACGCGGGCGGGACGGCGGCTTCGATCACCGAGAAGGCCGCAACCGCAGCGAGGATGCACCGTCGAGACATGCCCGCAGACTGCAGCAAGGCGTCGTAGTCCGCGACCGTGCGCTCGCGTCCCCCCAGGCCGACGAGCATGTTCAGATCGCTCCGCGCGGTGACGCGGTGCTCTGGCAGATCCCGCACCCGGTCCGGCATGACGCGCTCGATCACCAGCAGTGTTCCATCCGGTGCGAGCGCATCACGTGCCCGCTTCAGAATGCGCACGGCATCCTCGTCATTCCAGTCGTGGAGCACGCTTTTGAGCATGACCACGTCCACGGGGCCTGGCAGGGCCTCGAAGAAGTCGCCCGACCGCACCGATACGCGCTCGCCGATCCCGGCTTCGCGCAGGTGGGCCTGCGCACCCGCGACAGCATGGTCGAGATCGAAGAGCACTCCGCGCAGTCCCGGTCGTGCACGCAGCACCTCCAGCAACAACTCGCCATGCCCTCCTCCCAGGTCCATCACGACGCCCGTGTCCGGCAGCGCGGGCGTGCCTGCGAGGTCCGCCGCCACCAGCCGCGTCAGTTCGACCATCGAACGATGGAACAACTGCGCGGACTGCGCGTCGGCGTCGAGGTGATCGAATCCCCGCTGCCCGTGCGCACGCTGGCGCGCACTTCGCCCGGTCTGCACGCTGCCCATCAGATCCGACCATACGCCCCACGCCTGCTGAGACCACCACTGCGCATGCGCACTCAGCCCGAGCACCGCATCATGGCGCAGCAGCGCACCGGTCGCGGTCAGGCTGCAGCCTTCGTCGTCGTCGAGATTCAGCACGCCCAGCGCGGCCAGACCGCGCAGCAGTCGACGAAGCGCGGATGCATCGCACCCGCACTCCCGGGCGAGTGCATCCACCCGGGTCAAGCCCGCGGCGATGTGATCAGCGAGTCCGAGTCGCGCCGCCACCCCGATCGCCTGGGTGGCCCAGTTGCCTCCGATCAGATCGACGAGCTGCCGCGCAGCGGCGCGCTGTTCCGCGGTTGCGAATGTCTGCTTGCTCACGTCACAATCCCCTCAAGGTGGACAAACTCAAGGCACTCGAATATTTCCTTGCGGCCGCGCAGACCGGCAGTTTCTCGGCTGCAGCGCGTCAGCAGGGCGTGAGCCTGCAGGCCGTGGCCAAGCTGGTCAGCGCACTCGAAGCGCAACTCGGCGCCACGCTGTTCCAGCGCAGCGGTCGAGGGCTCGTGCTGACGGCCGACGGTACGCAGTACGCCGAGGCCTGTGCGCCGCTGCTCGCGCAATTGCGCTCGGCCGACGAAGGACTGCGGCAGGCGCGACAACGCCCGCAGGGCACCCTGGTGGTCGGCGGCACGCCCTTCTTCGTTCAGCATTGCATCGTGCCGGCGCTGCATACCTTCCACGGCAACTTCCCGGACCTGACGCTCGACCTTCGCACCGTCCTTCACCTGAACGAACCTGCCGCCCAGGACTGCGACCTGCTCGTCTTGCACGGCTGGTTCGAGGCGGGCGACTGGGTGCGGCGCGAACTGCCGGTGCTGCCGCAGGTCACTGCGGCCACTCCGACCTACTGGGAGCGTCACGGCACCCCGAAACACCCGAGCGATCTGGCCGAGCACGTCTGTCTGTGCTATCGCAATCCCTACGGCAAACTGCTCGACCTCTGGCGCTACCGCAAGACGGACCGGCAGGGCGAGCGCATCGAGGAGATCGTCGTGCGCGGCTGGCTCAGTTCGAACCACCGCGACCACCTCCTCGAACTCGCGCTGGGCGATGCGGGCGTGATGCGGGTCTCCCCCGCCACCGCGCAGGACGAAATGGCAAGCGGCCGCCTCGTACCGGTGCTGCTCGAATGGGAAATGATGGACCCGCCGCCGCTGGCGATCTATTTCCGCCCCGAACTTCGTCGAACGCTGCGGCTTCGCGTCTTTGCGGATTTTGTCGCCACCTGTTGCGCCGATCTGGCGAAGCGCACGGACGCCAAGGGACAGTCCAGCGTCGACGGCCGCCCTGCATGGCATCATGGCAGCAGCCGTCGTGCGTCGAGCTGGCTGTCCCATCGCTGAGCACATCCTCTCAATCGATGCTCGCACCGGTATCGCGAACGAACTGCACGTACTGCGCCTCGGCGCGCGAGATCAGTTCCCGGGTCTCCTCCGGGGTGCGAACGGCCCCTACGATCAGAAGACGATCCATGTCCTGCCTGAACTCGGGCGTCAGCGCAGTCTGGCGAACCGCGGCGGCCAGCCGCGCGACGATCTCCACAGGAACCCGCGGCGGCCCCAGCACGAAGTGCGCCGTGATCAGCGGGGTCGCCGCGACGCCTGACTCGCCGAGTGTGGGCACCGTCGGCAGCGCAGCAATCCGTTCGGACATGCTGCACCCGAGCATGACCAGCCGCCCGGCACGCACATGGGGAATGCTGGCACCGACCGGCAGCACGGCGGCCTGAATACGGCCCTCGAGCAGGTCAGGCAGCATCTGTGGCGCGCCCTTGTAGGGCACGCGTTCGAGCTTGAAGCCCAGTGCGCCGGTCACCTGGCCCGCCACCATGTCTTCGGAAACGTTGTTCGAGCCGCGCATCAGCGGCTGCCCGCTGGCTCTGGCGTACGTGGCGAACTCGGCCAGAGTCCTGGCCGGCAGGGTCGCGGGCACCACCAGGCATTGGGTGTTGCCGCCGATCGTCGAGATCGGTGCGAATTCGGAAAGTGACTTGTAGGGCGAGGACTTGCTGAGGTGCGGAAGCCCGGCGCTGGATGCCAGTGCAAACAGCAGCGTGTACCCGTCAGGCGCTGCGTTCAAGACGGCACCCGCACCGATGCCGGTGTTCCCGCCCGGGCGATTCTCGACCAGCACCTCCTGCCCGAGCGCGGCCGTCATGCCTTTGGCCAATGCGCGCGCCGCCGCATCGCTCGGACCGCCGGCCGGTGTCGGCACGATCAACCGGATCGGCCTGCTCGGGTACGTCGACTGCGCGGCCACCGAAGCCGTCAGCAGCGCGAGCGCGCCGACGACGAGGCACTTGATCGTTCGGTTCATCTCGAGTCTCCTCGCGAAATGCGTGGAGGGGAGTCTGATCCGGAGCGGGATCGAAGGGAACGGGGTCGCGGTTGTCGCTGGCCTGAACTTCTGATTGAGGGTGGTGGAGTCGATTGCGGTCGTAACCGCGCGACATGGTCATCCCGCCGGAAGAAGCGCCCCTTCCAGACACCGGCGGCGTCGCAGGTCGCATCGGAGCGGAGGAAGCCCCGGTCGAGGGTCGGCACGCTGGCCCGGCACACGCGGGCAGGCTCAGTCCTCCAGACGCGGGATCTGCCGCGCCTGCTCGAGCAGCCACCGGACGAAGACCGCCACCTCCGGCCGGCGCCCCGACACGGCGTCGACCGCCAGGACGTGCCGGTACCCGACCGGCATGCGCCGCGCCGGGAACGGCATCACGAGATCGCCGCACGCCACCACATCCTCCAGGAACGGCGAGCGCACGAGCGCCACCCCCTGGCCGCGCACCGCCGCCTGCACCGCCTGGTCGACGAAGGAGAAGATCAGGCGCCCGGCAGAGGGGCTGACCTCGCCTGCCCCGGCATGCGTGAACCAGGCACGCCAGTTCAGCGCATGCACGCCGGGCACCCGGGCATCGAGGTCGAGCAGCGGCCAGCGCGCGAGATCGGCGGGGTGTCGCAGGCGCGCGCCGGCCAGCAGACGCGGACTGAGCGCGGGCGTGACGATGTCGTCGAACAGAGTGACCGCGCCCGCGGGGAGACGGTCGCTCGGCAGCCACCGAACGGCGACGTCGACGTCCTCGGCACGCAGGTCGACCAGGCGGTCGGAGGCATCGAGGCGGATCTCGATGTCCGGATGGTCGCGCTGGAACATCGCCAGGCGCGGCACCAGCCACAAGGAGGCGAAGGACGCGTACGTCGTCAGCGTGACGCGGCGCACGCCGGCCGTGCCCCGGATCTCGTCGACGGTCCGGTCCAGCGTCGCGAGCGCGTGCTGCACGGCCTGGAGCAGGTGCGCACCGGCCGTCGTCAGTTCGAGCGCCCGCGTGCGCCGCACGAACAGCGCACGACCCAGCTGGCGCTCCAGCGTCGCGATCTGCCGGCTGACCGACGACTGGGTCAGATGCAGTTCGGCAGCCGCCCGCGTGAACGAAAGCAGCCGG
>JAKOZZ010000294.1 GCA_029779755.1 Pseudomonadota bacterium | reverse complement strand
GCCCGCATGTTCTGCTCCACCAGCAGGCTGGCGATGCCGCGTTCGCGCAGCGTCGCGATCGACGCCAGCACGAACTTCGACAGCACCGGAGACAGGCCCAGCGAGGGCTCGTCGAACAGGATCAGCGAGGGCCGGGCCATCAGTCCGCGGCCGATCGCGAGCATCTGCTGCTCGCCGCCGCTGAGGCTGCCCGCGCGCTGGGCGATGCGCTCGCGCAGGCGCGGGAACATCGTCAGCACGTCGTCGACGGTGAAGACCGGACCGTTGCCGAATGCGTCGACGATTTTCAGGTTGGCCTCGACGGTCATCATCGGGAAGATCTCGCGCCCTTCGGGCACGTGGGCGATGCCCAGCCGGCTGAGCTGCCACGGCTTCATGCCCGCGATCGAGCGGCCGTTGAACAGGATGTCGCCGCCGCCCAGCGGCACCACGCCGGTCACGACGTTGAGCAGGGTGGTCTTGCCGGCGCCGTTGGCGCCGAGGATGGCGACCACCTCGCCGGCGCGCACGTGCAGCGACACGCCGCGCAGCGCGACCACCTTGCCGTAGGCCGCGGACACGTTCTCCACGCGCAGCAGGTCACTCATCGTCGGCTCCCAGATAGGCTTCGATCACTTCCGGATGCCGGAACACCTCGCCGGGCGGGCCAACCGTCACCGGCCGGCCGTCGACCATCACCAGCGTGCGGCGGCACAGCGCGCTGATCACGGTCATGTCGTGCTCGACGATCACGATCGTGCGGCCCGGCTCGATCGCCCGCACCAGCTCGACGAAGTCGGCACTCTCCTTGCCGTTCATGCCCGCGGCCGGCTCGTCGAGGAACAGCAGCCTGGGGTCGTTCATCAGCGCGATGCCCACGGCGAGACGCCGCTGCACCCCGTACGCCAGCACGTTGGCCGGCCGGTGCTGGTCTTCGGTGAGCCCGGTGAGTTCGAGCACTTCGCGCGCCTTCGCCTCGAAGGCGTCGCGGTCCCGACGCCAGGCCGCACTGTGCAGGATGCGCCCCAGCACCGAATGCGAGGACGCCGCATGACGGCCGAACAGCAGGTTCTCGCGCACCGTCGCCTCGCCGAACACCGCCGTGCGCTGGAAGCTGCGCGCCACGCCCTGGCGGGCGATCTCGTGCGGCGGCACGTCGTTCACCGGACGGTCGAACAGGAAGACCTCGCCTTCGGTGGGCTTGGTGATGCCGCACAGCACGTCGAACAGCGTCGACTTGCCCGCGCCGTTCGGTCCGATGATGCCGAAGACCTCGCCGGTGCCGATCTCGAGGTCGACGCCGGCCAGCGCCACGACGCCGCCATAGCGCTTGACCACGCCGCGCGCGCGCACGGCCGAGACGACCGCACCGGCCGCGACGCCGGTCGAAGCGGCGGGCGCCACGCCCGCCGGCGCGCTCCCGGCGACCGCGGTGGCGGGCGCGGCCTCAGGTCCCGGACGGTGCACGGCGCCCTCCGGTGAAGCGGTCGGCGACGGCCGACATCAGCTGATGCAGGCCGCCCGGCGCGAAGATCATGATCAGGATGATCGCGCTCGAGAAGATCAGGATCCGCACGTTGGGATCCATGTTGAAGAAGTACGGGATGATGCTGAAGATCATCGCGCCGATCACCGGCCCGACGAGCAGGCGCGATCCGCCCAGCAGCACCATCAGCAGCGCGTCCACGGTGTTGCTCACCGCGAACACCTCGGGCGTGACGATCTGGGTGTACGGGATGCACAGCGCGCCCGCCATCGCGGCGATCGGCGCGCTGAGCATGAACGCCTTCAGGCGCTGGCGGAACACGTCGACCCCCATCGAGCGCGCCAGGTGCGGGTTCTGGCGCACGCTCTCGATCGCCGCACCGAAGCGCGAATCGCGCACCGCGGCCAGCACGACCACCGTCGCCACGAGCAGCACCGCGCACACGAGGAAGTAGCCGCGCGGCTCGGAGAGGTCCACGCCGGCGAACGTGATCGTGGGGAACCCGAAGATGCCGAGCGGGCCGCCGGTGACGTGCTCCAGGTTCATGGCGGCCACCAGCACCACCCCGGTCAGCCCCCAGGACACGATGGAGAAGTACGCGCCGGTGAGCTTGAGCGTCAGCGCGCCGATGACCGCCGCCGCGGCGATCGACACTGCCATCGCGATCAGCAGCGCCAGCTCGAACGGCAGGCCGAACGACTTCATGCCGATCGCCGCCGCGTAGGCGCCGAGGCCGAAGAACACGCACTGCCCCAGCGGCACCTCGCCCAGCCCGCCGAGCATCACGTTGATGCTGAGCGCGAACAGCGCGAACGCGCTGGTGTAGCCGGCGAGGGTCACCACGAAGGGATTGGAGACCAGGGTACCGAAGGCCGCGATCACCAGCAGCCACGCGACGATCAGGTGCGCTCCGTTGATGCGGAACGCGCGTGTGGAGGACATCTTCAGTACCTGTCGAGTTGCGCCTTGCCCCGCAGGCCCTGCGGTGCGAAGAGAAGGATGGCGATCACGAGCACCCAGCCGAGCGCCGGCGTCCACTGCACGGACACGTAGGTCTCGAACAGGGCGTTGGCCAGGCCGATCAGCAGCGCCCCGAGCATCGCGCCCGAGATGCTGCCCATGCCGCCGAGAATGACGACGATGAAGCTGGTGATCAGCGACCCGTTGCCCATGGTCGGGAAGACGGTGGTGATCGGGGCCAGCAGCCCGCCGGCCAGGCCGGCGGCGCCGACCCCCAGCATGAACGAGATCGTGCGGATCATCGGCACGTTGATGCCGGAGTAGAGCGCGCCGCGCGGATTCTGCGCGACGGCGGTGATCTGCTGACCGCGCACGCTGCGCTGCAGCCACAGCCCGAAGGCCGACAGCACCGCCACCGAGACCAGCAGGATGAACACGCGCTGCCCGGCCACCATCAGGCCGAACACCTCGAGGTTCGACTGCCCGAACGGCGAGCGCACGGGGTGCGGGTCGGGCCCGGCGATCAGCAGCATCAGCGCCATCAGCACCTGGGCGAGCGCGAAGGTGACGATGAGCGAGCCGTGGTTGCCGACCCCGTAGAGGCTGCGCCGAACGATCGACAGCTCGATCAGGAACCCGACCGCCACCACCACCGCCACGGCGATCGGCAGCGCGACGAGGTACGGGACACCGACCGACAGCGCAAGGAACACCGCGTACGCGCCCAGCGCGTAGAACGCCCCGTGCGCGAAGTTCACGATGCCCAGGATGCCGAACACCAGCGTGAGGCCGACCGCGATCACGGCGTACCCGGACCCGACGACGAGTCCGTTCACCAGCGTCTGCAGCAACAGGTCCATGACCGCGGCGCCCCGTCAGTTGCGCGACTGGGTGAGCAGCACCAGCTGGCCGTCCTTGACCTGCTGGATGTAGAAGTACGGCGCGCTGGCGCGGCCCTTCTCGTCGAACTTCAGCATGCCGCGCGGCGTCGGCCACGGGTTGTCACGCAGCACCTTCGCGATCTTGGGATAGTCGGAGTCGGTGCCCGCGCGGTTGAGCGCCTCGGCGATCACCTTGATCGCCTCGTACGCCACCAGGTGGACCTTGTTGGGGTCGACGTTGTGCTTCTTGCGGAACGCCTGCACGAACGCCTGGTTGGCCGGGCTGGGCTCCGACGCGACGAAGATCTCGCCGGTGATCACGCCGTTCATCGCGCCTTCGGCGGGCTTGAGCATGCCCGGGGTGACGACGCCGGGCGACATCGCTTCGTGCTTGAAGCCGCCGAGCTGGCGCACCTGCTTCCACAGCTGGGCCGCCCGCGACGGGTACGCGTCGGACACGTACAGCAGGTCCGGGTTCTGCGACTTGACCTTCGTGATGATCGACGTGAAATCGTTGGTGTCGGCGTCGTACGTCGACACGCTGACGAGCTCGATCTTCGCGGCGGCCAGGCTCGCCTTCAGGTGCTCGAGCACCGTCTTGTTGAACTCGGTGTTCTCGCCCATGTAGGCGGCGGTCTTCGGCTTGAGGACGTCGGTCAGGTACTTGTTGAAGGCCCGCGAGTTCATCGACACCGTGTTGTTGACCTGGAACAGGAACGGGCTGCCCTGGTCGGTGATGGCGTCGGCCTGCGCGCCCATGTTCACCTGCAGGATCTTGTTGCGGGTGACCGAGGACTCGGCCAGCACCACGGAGCTGTTCATGCCGCCGGTGATGACCTTCGCACGGCCCACCGTCATCAGCTTCTGCACCGCGGCGACCCCGCCCTGCGGCGTGCCCTTGTCGTCCTCGTAAATCAGCTCGAGCTTGCGCCCGCCGAGGATGCCGCCTGCCGCGTTGACCTCTTCGGCGGCGAGTTCGGCGCCCTGGCGGCCGTCGTTGCCGTAGGTGGCGGCCGCGCCCGACAGGGGCATGGCCAGGCCGATGCGGACGGGGTCGGCCGCGAAGGCGGTGGCGCAGACGGACAGCGACAGGGCCAGCGCGCCGGCGCCCTGCAGCATGGTGCGACGGGTCATGGAAGTCTCCTCGGATGGATGGACGTGGACGGTGGATGCGGCCGGACGGATGCCCGGCCGTGGGGACGCGTCAGAGATTGCGGCGGAACAGGTCGAACAGGCGCTCGTAGTGCCGCTCGCTGGCGGCCTTGTGATAGACGGTCTTGCGGGTGTGGAACGCGAAGCCGTGGTGCGCCTCGGGGTACACCTCGATGGAGGCGTTGATCTTCGTGTCGGCGATGATGCCCCGCAGGCGGTCGATCACCTCCTGCGGCGCGTACTCGTCGAACTGCGCGCACCCGAAGTACATCTCGCCGCGGATGCGCTCGGCCAGCAGGTGTGCGGAGTCGGGCAGGTCGGTGATCAGACGGGCGCCGTACATCGAGGCCGAGGCGGCGATCCGGTCCGGGAACGCGCCCGCCACGCGGAAGACGAAGCGCCCGCTCATGCAGTAGCCGACCGCACCGACCTTGCCGGGCCGCGCGGCGGCCTCGGTGTCGAGGAACGCGAACATGGCCTGCGTGTCCTGCTCGACCATCGTGTTCGTCAGGCTGCGGTTGAGCTTCCACATCAGCTCGAGCGATCCGGCGTAGGCCGGGTCGTGGATGCGGTCGCCGTCGAGGTCGACGCTGCGCGCCATCCGGTAGTACAGGTTCGGCATCAGCACGTAGTAGCCGACCGTGGCGAGACGCCGCGCCATGTCGCACAGCTCCTCGCGGATGCCGAGCGAGTCCATGTAGAACAGGATCACCGGATGGGGACCGGGGCGGTCCGGATGGAACACCCAGGTGTTCATCTGACCGTCGCGGGTCGTGATGTCGACGGTGCGCTCTTGCATGCAGGCTGTCTCCTCGCCAGCGCTTGTGATTGGCTGGTTCGCCAACAAGTCTAGCAAGCCCCTCCGCGCCGTGCAACGCGCGTCCGGGCTTGCACCGTCTTGTGGAGTGCGGCCGCGTGCGGTTAGCCTACGGAGCCCGAACCGAACGCTCCGGCGGCCGCCTCCGATGTCACGCGCGGCACTCCGGAACCGACCCGATGCGCCTCGCCCGATGACCCAGCCCCGAGAGCCCAGGACCCCCGCCCCGACCGGTGCGCCCCGCAAGTCGACGATGCGTTCCGAGCGTCGCGCCCTCGCCGAGCGCCGACTGCTCGACGCAGCCCGCGAGATCGTCGCGGCCAAGGGCTGCGTCGGCATGACGCTCGAGAAGGTCGGCGAGGTCGCCGGCTACAGCCGCGGGCTCGCCGCACACCACTTCGGCAGCAAGGGCGGCCTGCTGATCGCGCTCGCCCATCACCTCGACGACACGTTCAAGGCGCTGATCCACGCCGGGCCGCCGCGGCGCGACGGTCTCGACGCGCTCGAGGGCTTCATCACCACGTACCTGGGGCGCAAGGACTCGCAGTGGACCAACACGCGGGCCCTGCTGCTGCTGATGGCCGAGTCGCTGATCGACGACAGCGGCATGGGCGACGAGATCGCCGAGTACAACGCGCGCGTGGTGCGGTACGTCGAGCACCACGTGCGCGCCGGCATCGCGGCGGGCGAGATCCGGCGCGACGTGCAGCCCAACGTGGTGGCTGCGCTGATCATGGGGGCACTGCGCGGCGTGATGCTGCAGAAGCTCAACCGCGACTCGAAGCTCGACCTGAAGAAGGTGAGCCGGCAGATGATCGACCTGCTCGTGCGCAGCCTGGCCGTGGCACCAGGCACCGCGCCGCAGGCCGCCGCCCGGCCCGCGACGCCGTCCCGCACGCGCGCGTCGGCGCGCACGGGCGGCAATGCCGGCACAAGCGGCACGGGCCGCAAGGGCGGCGCCGGCTAGCGCCGCGCCCCGCCCACGCCCCGCCCGCGCCCGATCAGGCGGCGTAACGGCTCGCCGTCATCAGCGTCCACAGCGCCTTCGGACCGGCCGCCGCGTAGGCGGTGCCGATCTTCTCGCCCCAGAAGGTCTCGCTGCCGAAATCGCGCCGCCACACCCACAGCCGGCGCGTGTAGTGGTGCAGGATGTGCTCGTGGGTGAACCCCATCGCGCCCATGCACTGGTGCGAGATCGCGGCGATGCGATGGGCGAACTCCGACGCCTGCGACTTCGCGGCGGCGATCGAGAAGCTGCCGCCGTCGGCCAGTCCGCCTTCCTGCGCATCGCGCGCCGCCGCCTCGGCCGCGGCGATCACGGCGGCCACGTAGCTGGCGAGCTCCGCGAGCAGGTGCTGGATCGCCTGGAACGTGGAGATCGCGCGCCCGAACTGCACGCGTTCCTGGCAGTACGTGACCGCGGTGCTCAGCACGGTCTCGGCGGCGCCGGCCATCTGCAGCGTGCGGGTGAGGGCCGCCAGTTCGTACGCCCGCGCCGCGCCGACCGGCGATGCGCCGACGAACGCGCACTCGGCGCCCTCGAACCGCACCGTGCCGTACGGCTCGCCCGCATGACTCTGCGCGGCCACGACGGTGGCCTGTGCCGCATCGACCACCACGACCTTCGGCGTGTCGCCGTCGTCGACCACCGCGACGAAGCGCCTGGCCACCGTCGCGAACGGGACGCGATCGACCTTGCCGGTGAGGCGGCCCTCCTTCAGCACCAGCGCCCCCAGCGTCAGCGTGACGGGGCCGTCGCCCGGCGAGCCCCCCGCACCTGCGACCAGCATGCCGGCCAGCGCGGTCTCCGCCAGCGGCACCGGCACGGCATGCGCGCCGGCCACGCGCACCATCGCGAGCATGTCCTCCAGCGTTCCGCCGACGCCGCCCTGCTCCTCGGGCACGGCCACCAGGGTCAGCCCCAGCTCCTCGATGCCCGCCCACAACTCGGCCGGCCACTGGTCCTTCTCGACGCCGTTGACGACTTCGCGCCCGCACTTGTCGCCGAAGAAGCGGTGTGCGGTCTCCAGCAGCATTTCTCTCGATTCACGATCCATGGTGCGCGTCCTTTCAACGCAGTCCGAGGCCGCGGGCGACCATGCCGCGCAGCACCTGGGTGGTACCGCCCTGGATGGTGAAGCTCGGGGCGATCATGGTGGAGTACTGGGCGATGTCGAGGAAGTCGGCGAGCAGATCCTCGTCGGTCGCATCCGATTCGGCCAGCACGCGCGCGATCTCCGGCAGGTCCTGCTGGTAGATCGTGCCGAGGTCCTTGACCAGCGCCGCCTCGATCACCGGCGACTTGCCATCCTGCAGCATGCCCGCGAGCGCGACGGCCATCTGCCGCAGCGTCCACAGCCGGGCCACCAGGCGGCCGAGGATCGCGGCGACGCGCTTGGACGGATGCCGCCCGAGCACGCGCACGAGCTCGCCGAGCACGTGGAAGTTCTGCAGGAACCGCTCGGGGCCGGCGCGCTCGAACGCGAGCTCGCTGGTCACCTGCTTCCAGCCGTCGCCCTCGTTGCCGATCAGGCAGTCCTTGGGGATGAACGCGTCGGTGAACGTCACCTCGTTCCACTCGTGGCGGCCCGCCAGGTTGATCACGGGACGGATCGTCACGCCCGGGGTCTTCAGGTCGACGAGGATCTGGCTCAGCCCCTTGTGGCGGTCGCCGTGCTGGCCGGACGTGCGCACGAGCGCGATGCAGTAGTGGTTGCGATGCGCGCCCGACGTCCAGATCTTGGTGCCGTTGACGCGGAAGCCGTCGCCCACGGGCTCGGCACGCGTGCGCACCGACGCCAGGTCGGAGCCCGAGTCGGGCTCGCTCATGCCGATGCTGAAGTAGCACTCGCCCCGCGTGATGCGCGGCAGGATCTCCTCGCGCTGCGCCTCGCTGCCGAACTTCAGCAGCAGCTGCCCCGACTGCCGGTCGGCGACCCAGTGTGCGCCCGCGGGCGCGCCGTTGCCCAGCAGCTCCTCGGTGACGACGAACCGGTCCAGGAAGCTGCGCTCGCTGCCGCCGTACTTCTTCGGCCAGGTGATCCCGATCCAGCCGCGCGCGCCCAGCGCTCGGCTGAATTCGGGCGAACGCGTGGTCCAGGTCGCGAACCGGTCCTCGGTCTTGATGTTGGGCAGCGTCTGCGCGAGGAACTCGCGCACTTCGGCGCGCAGGGCCTCCGACTGCGGCGGCAGCCGGAACGGCGGGAACTCCAGTTTTGGTACGGTCATCTGTTCTGCCTCTGAAACACTCCAGGACGTGCGAGCACGATGTCGGCGCGGACCGGACCCGTTCGAGCCGGGCCACGCACTGCAGGCACGGGGCAATCGGAACGCACCTCTCGTTTTCCCGAATACCCCGCGTCGGCGCGTACTGTACCCCCGCACTCCGAAGTCGTCCGACAATCACCACACCATCCGAGACGGGCATCGACCGTTTAGACTCGATCGCCATGAACGACGCACGCACCGACACCGTCACGATCTTCCACAACCCCGCCTGCGGCACGTCCCGCAACGTGCTGGGGCTGATCCGCAACGCCGGGATCGAGCCGGTCGTGATCGAGTACCTGAAGACGCCGCCGACCCGCGCGCAGCTGGCGGCGATCGTGGCCGCCACCGGGGGCAGCGTGCGGGCGCTGCTGCGCGAGAAGGGCACGCCGTTCCACGAGCTCGGCCTCGGCGATCCGGGCCGGACCGACGAGGAGCTGCTGGACGCGATGTGTGCGCATCCGATCCTGATCAACCGGCCGATCGTCGTCTCGCCCCTCGGCACGCGCCTGTGCCGGCCGTCCGAGACCGTGCTGGATCTGCTGCCGCAGCCGCAGCGCGGCCCCTTCACCAAGGAGGACGGCCAGCCGGTCGGGTGAATGCACGAACCGCTTGGCCTGCGCGCGCAACGCTGTCACGCTTCAGCCATGGACCTCGCAAAACCCCACATGGACGTCGGCCTGTTCACCAACCGGCGCGACGAGCAGCTGCATTTCTGGCAGCAGACGGTCGGTCTCGAGTTCGATCACATCGGCAAGCTCGGCGGCGGCATGCAGCAGCTGCGCCACCACGTGAACGGCTCGATCCTGAAGGTCAATCACGCGCGCGACCCGCTCTCGCCCGCGCCGCCCAGCGGCATCCTGCGGGTGCGGATCGCGCGCCCGGGACTGGCGCAGCGCCGCGCGCTGGCCGACCCCGACGGCAACGCCGTGCTGCTGGTGCCGCCCGGCGACGAGGGCGTCGTCGGCATCGCGATCGAACTCGGCGTGAACGATCGCGACGCGCACGACCACTTCTGGCGGCACGTGATGCAGTTCGCGTCGCCGCGCAAGGGGGTCTACCTGTGCGGCGACACGCAGGTGATGGTGGTCGAGACGCGCAGCGTCGCACGCTGCGATGAGTGGCGCGCGCCCGGCTGGCGCTACACCACCGTGCAGATCCGCGACTGCGTGGCCGAGCATGCCGGGGTATTGGCGCGCGGCGGCGAGGAAGGCCGTCCGCCCATCGTGCTGGGCGACACCGTGCGCTATTCGTTCGTGCGCGACCCGGACGGCAACTTCATCGAGCTGTCGCAGCGCGCGTCGCTGGTCGGTCACCTCTAGAACGGCGGGCGCAGCGCGAGATGCACGCGCGCCGCACCCCGCGGCCCGCGCGGGCCAGCACCTTCAGCGGTGCCGAAGACGCGCGTCGTGGTCAGGTCGGGTCGAGGCCCGGATGCTCCTTCAGCGCACGCCGATAGCTGGCGTACGCGGGCTGGTCGACCGACATCTTCGCCAGCGTGCTGGCCATCAGGTGATCGAGCAGCCCGGGCGTCGACGCATCCAGCGAACGGTCGCGGATGCGTTCGCAGAGCTCGCGCTCGAGCGCGTCGGCGTCACCGTCGTGGCCGAGCAGCGCACGCAGCCGGGCGAGCGACGCCTGCTCCAGGCGCTCGCCGGCGGCGATCTGCCGGCGCACCAGGTCGATGGCATTGGCCGCCACCCGGGCATGGAACGCCGCCGACCCGGGCAGTTGCGGCGCGAACTGTTCGCGCAGCATCTGCGCGACGACCTCGAGCACTTCGTCGGGGTTGGGCTGGTCGAGCATCGTCACGCGCTCCCGCAGATCAGTCGCATCAGGTCCATCTCGCTCTCGGACACACGGCGCGCGATCATCGCGCGCTCGACCGTGCGGTCGCGTCCGCTGCGGAACCACTCGAGCATGCCCGCGCAGCCGACCGCCCAGCGCATGCTCCCCATCATCTCCCAGAAGCGCAGTCGCGCCGGATCCACCTGCGTGCCGGCCGCCGCTTCATAGGCCTGCACCAGCGCCTCGCGCGTGCCGAGCCCGCCGGCCGGCAGGTCGAGGTTGCCGAACCGCCACGGCGGCAGGCACAGCCAGGCGAGATCCTCGACCGGATCGCCGAGGTGGGCGATCTCCCAGTCGAGCACGGCGCGCAGCCCGTCGCCCGGCCCCACGATCACGTTGCCGTGACGGAAGTCTCCGTGGACGAGGTGCGGGCGTGCGGGCTCGGCGGGGAGATGGTCGTCCAGCCATCGGAACGCGAGCTCGAGCACCGGGCGGGGCACGCCGTAGGCCTCGTAGCGACCGCGGAACTCGTCGACCATCCCCCGCGGACCGGCCACACGCAGGTCGGCCGGCACCGTTGCCGGATCCGTCGCATGGATCTTCGCAGCCGCACGCGCGAGCTGTCCGACCAGCGCACCGCGCACCGAGTCGAACTCGGCGTCACGCAGGATCTTGCGCGGGATCGTCTCGCCCGGGATGCGGATCATCACGAACCCGTCGCCCAGCGCATCCTCGGGCTGCACCGTGTAGACCACCTCCGCCACCGGTGCACCGGCGGCCCGCAGCGCGCGCACCAGGGCCGCCTCGTCGGGCAGCGACAAGGTGCGCGCGGCACGCAGACCGCCCGGCGACCGCCGCAGGATCAGCGGCCAGGTGCGGTCCGGCGCCACGGCGTCGAACGACCAGGTCTGCAGCGTGGCGCCCGCCGACAGGCGCCGCAATCCGTCGATGCGCTCGACGCCGGGCAGCGCGCGCTGCATCGCGGCCAGCAGACCGGCCCGAAACTCCTCGTCCGCGATCGTCATGCGGGCGTGCTCCTCGTGTCTTGGCCGCGCGGCTCAGAACTTGTTCGGGCCCATGTACCCGAACAGGAATCCTGCCACCTTGCGCATCTGGATCTCCTCCGAGCCTTCGGTGATGCGGTAGCGCCGATGGTGACGATAGATGTGCTCGAACGGCTTGTGCCGCGAGTAGCCGATGCCGCCGTGCACCTGCATCGCCCGGTCGGCCGCCTCGCACACCAGCCGGTTGGCCCAGTAGTTGCACATCGACACCTTGTCCGACAGCTTCTTCTCGACCTCCGGATGCGGCATCTGGTCCATCTCCCAGGCGGTCTTGCGGATCAGCAGGCGCAGCATCTCGCACTGCGTGGCCAGCTCCACCAGCGGGAAC
>JAKOZZ010000272.1 GCA_029779755.1 Pseudomonadota bacterium | reverse complement strand
GATCGCACGCCGGGCATCGACGCCCCAGTACGCGCGCAGCGCATCGACCTTCTCGGGATCGGCGTCGCGGACGAGGAAGTGCACGACCGCGCCACGGCGCTCCAGCAGCTTCCTGACGAGGCGCTTTCCGATGAATCCCGACGCGCCGGTGACGAAATATTCCATCGACTCTCTCCTCCGAAGTGCGTTCGAATGCGGGGGGCGCGCCGCAGCGGCTGCTCGCCGGACGCCGCGCCACAGGATGCGGTTGCGGTCGAAGAGTGCTCCGGCCGCGGGCGGCGGGCAAGTCGCGGACAACCCGCGCGCCGCACCGGACGCCGTGTGCTGCGGTGCACGGCGCCTGCGCTTTAGTATGCCGTCTCTAGGGCCACGCCCTACACTGGCGTCATCGATGTCCCGGCAGCGGGCCGGACCGAGCACGGAGCGATCGACATGGTCAAGAAACTCAAGGCGCTCGCAGAGAGCAAGCAGGACAACCAGCTCACCGGCGCGATCCGCGAGTCGGCGCAGCAGATCTGGCTGGCCGGCCTCGGCGCATTCTCGAAGGCACGCGCGGACCGGACCAAGGCGTTCGAGTCGCTCGTGAAGGAAGGCAAGCACATCCAGTCGCGCACCAAGGCCATGGCCGAAGAGCGGCTCGGCGAAGTCACGGGCAGGGTGAACGAGGTGAAGGACATGGTCAGCAAGCAGGCAACGGTGTCGTGGGACAAGCTCGAGCAGGTCTTCGAGGACCGCGTGTCGCGCGCGCTCGGCCGGCTCGGCGTGCCCACCAGCAAGGACGTGCAGGCGCTGATCCGGCGCGTGGACGAGCTCACCGCCAGCGTCCAGGCGCTCGGCGGCAAGGTGCCGTCGGCCGCGGGTCGCAAGGCGGCGGCCAAGCCCCGTGACGCAAAGGCGCCAGCGGCGAAGGCCCCGCGTGCGGCCAAGGCGGCACCGGCCAGGCCAGCCGCGAAGAAGGCCGCAGCGGCGAAGGCGCCCGCGAAGGCCCCGGCGCGCGCGCCGCGCAAGGCCGCGACCCGGTCGGCTGCGCCTGCCGCCGCCCCGGCTGCGCCCGCGGCGTCGGCACCGGCGGCCGAATAACGCGTGCCCGGCCCCGTCTCCCGTCGCCGGGCACCGCGCGCCGCGCACCGATCCGGACGGGTCGGTCTGGCGCTGGCCGGCGGCGGATTCCTTGGCGCCGCGTATGAACTGGGCGTGCTCGCGGCGCTGGCCGAGTCGCTCGAAGGCGTCGAGCTGCATCGCCTCGACGCCTACGTGGGCGTGAGCGCCGGCGCGTTCATCGCGGCCGGCCTCGCCAACGGCAAGACGCCGCACCAGATGGTGCGGATGTTCGTCGAGGACGAGGTCGAGGCGCTCGACCCGGCCGCGATGCTGCACCCTGCCCGTCATCTTCTGGCACGCGCGGTGCGCTCGGCGCCCTCCGCTGCGCAGCAGGTGCTCGAGGCGGGCCTCAGCGAAGGCGGACGCGGCGTGCGCGCCGTGCTCTGGCAGGCGCTCGAACGCGTCGGCCGGATGATGCCGGCGGGGCTGCTCGACGCCGGTCCGGCCGAGCGCACGCTGGAGCGCATCTTCGCCGAGCCCGGCCGCACCAACGACTTCCGCCGGCTCGACACGCTGCTGCGCATCGTCGCGACCGACATCGACAACGGACGCCCCGTGGAGTTCGGCGCGCCGGGCTTCGACGACGTGCCGATCAGCCGGGCGGTCGTCGCCTCCAGTGCGATGCCCGGCCTGTTCCCCCCGGTGCGCATCGGCCGGCGCTACTTCGTCGACGGCGCGCTGAACAAGACCCTGCACGCGTCGGTCGCGCTGAACGAGGGCGTGGAGCTGCTGCTGTGCGTGAACCCGCTGGTGCCCTTCACGGCGCCCGCCAACGGCCCGCCGGGACGCATCGCACACGCCAGCCTGCCGATCGTGCTGTCGCAGTCCATCCGCACGGCGATCCGCTCGCGCATGACGGTCGGCCTCGAGAAGTACCGGATCACCCATCCCCACGCGCGCATCGCGCTCTTCGAGCCGCGCAGCGACGACGCCGGCGTGTTCTTCACCAGCATCTTCACGCTGGGCAACCGGCGGCGCGTGTGCGAGCAGGCCTACCAGCAGACGCGCAGCGACCTGCTGGCGCGCCGCGAGGCGCTGGAGCCGATGCTCGCACCGTTCGGCATCCGGCTGAACCTGAAGGTGCTGCGCGACCCCGAGCTGCGGCTGGTGCGCTCGGCGCCGCCGCCACGCGGCCGGCGTGTGGACGGGTTCGAGGACGGCATGCTGCGGCTGCGCCACACGCTGGACGACCTGCAGCGCTCGCTGCGCGTGTCCTCCCGGAGCGACTGACATGGAGCGCAAGCCGCCCCGACGCACGCGCGAACGCATCCTCGACCTGTCGCTGCGGCTGTTCAACGATCTCGGCGAACCGAACGTCACGACCAGTGCGATCGCCGACGAGATGAACATCAGCCCGGGCAACCTGTACTACCACTTCCGCAACAAGGACGACATCGTCAACGCGCTGTTCGAGCAGTTCGAGCGCGAGATCGACCACCTCCTGACCCTGCCGCCGGGGCGGCCGATCGAGTTCGAGGACGCGTGGCTGTTCCTGCACCTGCTGTTCGAGTCGATCTGGCGCTACCGCTTCGTGTACCGCGACCTGAACGACCTGCTGTCGCGCAACCGGCGCCTGGAGATGCACTTCCGCTCGATCGTGGCACGCAAGCAGCAGGTGGCGCACCAGCTGTGCGCCGCGCTCGCCGACAGCCGCCGGCTGCACGCGGAGGCGCACGAGATCGAGCCGCTGGCGACCAACATGGTGGTCGTGGCGACCTACTGGCTGTCGTTCGAATACGTCAGCAACGCGCGCCAGTTCAACGACCCGGTCTTCCAGAACCGTGCGATGGCGCGCGGCGCGTACCAGGTGCTGGTGCTGATCGCGCCCTACCTGTCGGACGAGGGACGCACCCTGTTCACCCGACTCGCTTCCGAATACCTTAAAGACTGAAGGCTCGAGGAGACACCCATGCCCAAGTGGACCGCATTCCCCTACCCCGACAAGCAGTACGTGTACACGGAAGCCGCCCTCAAGAAGCAGTGGGCGCGGCTGCACCGCGGCGACTGCGAACCCTTCCCCAAGGACAAGGCGGTGGTCCAGGCCTGGATCGCCTACCACGCGGGCGACTTCGCATCCGCCTACGACGCCGGGCTCGCCGCCGGGCCGGCCGGCTACAACGCCGCGCACAAGGCGGCCCTGATCCATGCCAACTACCTCGAGACGGCCGAGAAGAAGAAGCTCGACCTGCTGAGCGAGGTGGGTGCGCGCTGCGAGGAACTGCAGGCCGCCGACCCGCGCAACGCCAACGCCTTCTACCTGTATGCGTATGCGATGGGCCGCTACAGCCAGGGCATCTCGATCACCAAGGCGCTTGCACAGGGGCTCGGCGGCAAGGTGCGCGATGCGCTGCAGACGACGCTGAAGCTGCAGCCCAAGCACGCCGACGCGCACATCGCGTTCGGCGCGTGGCACGCCGAGATCATCGACAAGGTGGGCAGCATGATCGGCGGCATGACCTACGGCGCCAAGCGCGACGAGGCGATCCGCCACTACGAGACGGCGCTCGAACTGAATCCCGATTCGGCGATCGCCCGCACCGAGTTCGCCGACGGGCTGGTCATGCTCGACGGCAAGAAGGCGCTCAAGCGCGCGGAGCAGCTGTACGCCGAGGCGGCCGCGATCGAACCGGCCGACGCGATGGAGCGGCTGGACGTCGAACAGGCGCGCAGCGAGATCGAGTAGACGGTGCGCCGCCCGCAGCCGGGACACCCCGGGCCCGGCCGCGCGCAGGACGTCGTTCAGCCGGGCTTGCGCAGCACCATCGACAGCAGGTGGGACCGGCCGGCGTGGCCGGTGCCTTCGGCGAGGCTGGTGTCGAGGTCGCGCGACGCCTCGATGCGCCAGCCCTCGAAGGCCTGCAGCAGCATCGGCATCGTGTAGAGGTTCTCGGCCACGCCCGGACCGCCGGTGCGGTGCTCGAGCTGACGCAGCCCGTAGCCCTCGAGCACGAACAGCCCGCCCGGCACGAGCGTGCGCTTCACGCCCTCGAAGATCTGCGCGCGCAGTGCCGGCGACGCGAACTGGAAGAAGATGCCGACCACCGCGTCGCAGGCGTCGGCCGTCCACGGCCAGTCGGCGATGTCGGCCACCGACAGGTCGATCGCAAGGTCGAGCGCACGAGCGCGCCGCCGCGCCTGCTCGATGCCGACCGGCGACAGATCGAACGCGGTCACCCGGCAGCCGCGCTGCGCCAGCCACACGCCGTTGCGGCCCTGCCCGTCGGCCAGGCTCAGCACGCGTGCGCCGGCCGGCAGCAGGTGCGCATGCGCGGCGAGCCACGCATTGGGCGCCTCGCCGAACAGCGCATCGGCCTCACCGTACCTCCGGTCCCAGCGGACACGGGCGTCTTCGAACGTCGTCATCGCGGCGAATGATCACCGCCCGACGCGGCGATGGCAAGCGCCGCGGATCCGGGAAGCGGACGAGCGGCGCGCCGCGCTCAGACGGTTGCCCGCATGAAGCCGAGGTTCTTCACGGGGAAGTTGTTGAGGTTCGGCAGGATCTGCGGCAACTGCGCGACGAGTTCGGGTGCGAACCAGGCGGCCAGCGTGGCCGCGTACTGATCGACCGAGACCGACGGAATCCACCGGCCCTGGTGCTCCCAGCTCTGGCCCCCGGCGTCGTCGGGGCCGCCGAGCAGCAGCGACGGATAGGTGCCGTACGCCGCACGTCCCTGGACCGCGCCGCCCATCACCAGCTGCTGGTTGCCCCAGGCGTGATCGACGCCCGCCGTGCTGTTGGGCAGGAAGGTCCGGCCGAAATCCGACTCGGTGAACAGCGTCACCTGGTCGGCCATGCCGAGGTTCTTCATCGCGGCGCTGAAGGCGGCCAGCGCGGGCCCCATCTGCCCCATCAGCGCGCCATGATCGGACAGCAGGTTGGCGTGGTTGTCGAAGCCGCCCATCGACACGAAGAACAGGTGACGGCTCCCGCCGACGGTCGCCCGGTTCTTGATCATCTTCGCGACCTGGTAGAGCTGCCGCGCGATGCCGCTGCCGTACACCCCCGAGAGGTTGCCGAACGCGCTCGAGAGCTCCGGGTTGGCGGGGTCCGCGCTGCCACTGGCGGGCTGCTGCTGCAGGATCGGACCGAGACGGGTGCTGGTGTCGAACGCGCTGCGCTGGAGGGCGGCGTAGCGCGCCTGCAGCCTGTTCGACGACGACGACGCCACCAGCGTGTCGAGCGCCGCGCGGCGTGCATTCGGTGCGCGTCCATCCCAGTAGCCGTTCAGACCGAGGGTGCTGCCCGGGCCAGGCAGCACCAGTTCCTGCGAACTCATGCCCGCGCCGAAACGGCTCGTGCCGGCGAAGCTGAAGTGGTCCGCCCCCCCCAGGCGGTCCATCAGGCGGCCTCCCCAGCCGGTGCTGGTGATCGTCACGCTGTCGGCGTTCTGCCAGAGGATCTGCTGGTCTTCGTGCGAGTACAGGCTCTCGGGTACGTAGGCCGGATTGTTCAGGCTGCGCCACTGCAGGTACTGGTCCTTGGTCATCGGGCGCGCCAGCGGCCCGGCGTTCAGGATCAGCGCGAGGCTGCCCTCGTTCCACAGGGCCTTGAGCGGCGCGAGGTTCGGGTGCAGCCCATACGTGGCATCCAGCTGCGTGATGCTCGCGCGGGGCAGCGCGAGTCCTGCACGCACGGCGGCGTACTTGCCATACCCGTCGGCGTCGACCCGCGGCACCATGTTCAGGCCGTCGTTGCCGCCGTACAGGAACAGGCACACCAGCGCGCGGTAGCCGCCCGACTGCGCATGGGCGGGGTGCGCCGCCAGGAGGCCCGCGCCGGCGCCGAGGGAGACCACGCCGGCGGAACGGCGGAGGAATTCGCGTCGTTTCATCTGGAGGCTCCTCAGCGCTGGACCTGGTACTGGGGCGAGGACAGGATCAGGTAGACCGCGGTCTTGACCCGTTCGCGCTTCCAGTTCGACATGTTGTTGGCGTCGGTCAGCCAGGTGTCGGTCGGCTTCCACTCGTCCATCGCCGTGACGATCGCCTGCTTCTCCGCGCTGGTCAGCCGCCCGGACACCAGCAGCTCGTTCAGCCGGTCGACGACCTTGATCGAATCGGTGGCCGCGTTGACGATCAGGTTCTCCCACCGCGAGGTGTCGATGCGGGTGCCGGTCGCACCGGGGATCGTCGGGTTGGGCGTGAGCCCCTTGCCTTTGTTGTACCACCAGTACACGAGGTCGTTGGCGAAGTTGATGCGGGCGAACGTCGTGTTGGTGGTGGCGATCTGGAACGCCGGTCCGACCAGGGTGGTCCCGGTCAGCGGAAAGTCGGGCGAGTAGAAGTTGAACACCGACGGCGCGTTGAACACTGTCTGCCCCATGCCTGCGCCCCAGCCCCACAGGCCCAGCCGGTCGCCATCGGTGTAGCCGTCGATCGCCCGGATCGCGTTGGCCGTGTAGATGGCGGGCTCGCGCAGCAGCCCGTAGTCGGCGCCGGTGGCCACGACCGGATCGCGTGCCTCGGGATCGAGCAGGATCGCGGCGATCGTCGCCTTCATGTCCCCTTTGGTCCCGGTGCCGAACGCGGCCGGACCGTCGGAGAATCGCCCGGTGTTGAACGCAGCCGCCACACGGCCCACATACGCTGGCGACGGATTGCTCGTGACGAGGAACTGGATCAGCCGGCGTGCAATGAACGGCCCGACGTTCTGGTGGGCCATCAGCGAGGTGAGCACCGCGTCGAGACCCTGGCGGGGCGTGCGTCCGGCCGCGGCGGTCACGTTCGACAGCAGCGTGCGCTGCAGCCTGTCGTGCCGCGCCGCCACCGGCTGCATCTGACCGCGCAGGTACGGCGGGTTCTGCCACCCGTTGCAGACCGGATTGCACCACGAGAGCCTGCCACCCGGCGGGAAGGTCCAGCCCGACAGCGCGTACGCGTACTCGCGCACCCGCGCGTTGTCGTAGGTCGCGATGCAGGAGCCCGACTGCAGCGTGCCGTCGCCATTGAGCATGCAGGTGCCGATCGAGAACAGCTGCAGCAGTTCGCGCGCATAGTTCTCGTTGGGCGAGGCGCCGTCGTTGTTCACCATGTTCAGGTACGCACCCATGAACGGTGACAGCGTGACCACTTCGAGCAGGTCGCGGAAGTTGCCGAACGCGTTGTCGCGCAGCAGCTGGTGGTACTCGGCGAAGCCGTAGGCCCCGTACAGTTCCACCCCGGAGGTGACGAAGATCTGACCAAGCGCGAAGGCGACGCGCTGACGCAGCTGATCGGTGCCCGAGACCGCCTGGCGGAAGAAGTCCCACTGCACCGGCATCGACGTGTAGTAGTCGCGCCAGCAGTTGTCGCGCTGGACGCTGCCGGCGGCGAACTGCGCGCAGAAGTCGCCGAGATAGACGTGGATCTGGTCGCGGTCGGCGTACTCGGGCTGCGTGTACGCGTAGCGCGACGCCGGGGCCGCGAACTGGCCGACGAGGAACTTGCGCGGTCCCTGCGTCTGGACCTGTGCGAGCGTCGCCTCGTTCGGACCGAACGCCGACTGGTGCAGGAAGCGCGACGCGTCCTGCCGGGTAGTCGGTGCGTCGGGCAGCGTCGTGGCGGTTCCGGTCGTGCCGGTGCCGCTCGTGCCGCTGCCTGTGCTCGTCTTGTTGACACGGACCGCCGCGATCTTGCGCGCCTTCTCGTCGGCCGCGACGGCGGCGCTGTCCGCCGCCGGATCCGAACCGCCGCCGCAGCCCGCCACGAGCGCGACGAGCACGCCCATGCACGCGGCCGCAAGGCTGCGGGGTGGAGTTGGAGTGTTCTTCATGCGACCTCTTCGACGGTGGGTCTGGCCGGGGCGGAGAGCGGGGTCCGCGGGACGATCGTTGTCGCGACGCGTTTTGTCGCATTAGAGAAGGAAAAACCGCACGCGGCGGTCTTCGAGCGACAGGCGGCCGCCCGCGCCCTACCGGCGGCGGGAGACACCGGAAGGGACGCCGAGACCCTCGTACAGGAGGCGCCCGGAGTTCAGCGCACGAACCCCATCTGCCGCGCGTACCGCGCATCGGGCTTGGCGCCGTGCTCGCGCTCGAGCTGCTCGACGAACGCCGCCGGATCGGGGCGTTCGTCGAACAGCAGGAACTGGCGCTTGACCGCGGCGAAGTCCCCCGGCGCCAGCAGGTCGAGCCGGTTCAGACGCGCAGCGAGCTCCGGCGTCAGCGCGGCGGCGTCCCCGCCGAGCACCTCGGCCACGAACATCCGCGCGCGCTGGTCGGCGGTCAGCGGCAGGAACTTCAGCTTGAACGAGAAGCGGCGCAGCGCAGCCTCGTCGATGCGGTCGAACAGGTTGGTCGTGCAGATGAACACGCCGTCGAAGCGCTCCATGCCCTGCAGCATCTCGTTGACTTCGCTGATCTCGTAGTTGCGCACCGCGGTCTGGCGGTTCTGCAGGAAGCTGTCGGCCTCGTCGAGCAGCAGCACCGCGCCCTCGCGCTGTGCGTCGGCGAACATGCGCGCCATCTGCTGTTCGGTCTCGCCCACGTACTTGCTCATCAGGTCCGAGGCCCGGCGGATCATCAGCGGCCGTTCGATGCTGCGCGCGATGTGCTCGGCCAGCGCCGTCTTGCCGGTGCCGGGCAGACCGTAGAAGCACAGCGTGGCCCGCGGCCGGCGGCGCAGGGAATCGATCATGCGCTGCGGCGGATGGCGGCTCTCGACGTTGAGCAGCTCGAGGTCGTAGCTGGTCACGTTCACGCGGAACTCGCCGGCGACCGCGGCGTTGCCCAGCGCGCGGTCGGCGCGCTCGAGCTGCGTCTCGACCAGCGCCTCGACGGACTCGTCGATCGTGCGGCGCGCCAGCTTCGCGAAGCGCGCGGCCGCCTGGATCTGCGCCGGCGTGATCGAGCGGCGCGCGGCGATGCGCGCGACGAAGCCCTCGTCCACGCCGAGCTCGAGCAGGTACTTGCGCGCGATGTTCTCGCGCACCTTCTGCGGCGGATTCGCCAGCTCGAGGTGGAACTGGAAGCGGCGGCGGTAGGCCGGGTCGATCTGGTGGATGGAGTTCGAGATCCAGACCGTGGGCACCGGATTCTGCTCGAGCGTCTGGTTCACCCAGGCCTTGCCGTTGACGCCCGCGCCGCGTGCACCTTCGCCCCCGAGCAGGCCGGCGATCTCGGCCGACACGGGCGGAAACACGTCCTCGACCTCGTCGAAGAGCACGGCCGCCGTCGGCCGCCCGCGCAGGAAGGCCTGCGACACCTGCAGCGAACGGTAGCGCTCGCGACCGGACAGGCTGTGGCCGTCCTTGTCCAGGCAGTCGACCTCGTACAGCTCCAGTCCGGCGGCCTGCGCGACGAGCTTGGCCAGCTCGGTCTTGCCGGTGCCGGGCGGGCCGTAGAGCAGCACGTTCACGCCGCGCTCGCCGCCGGCTGCGGCCGACTGCAGCAGCGCCACCAGGTAGCGCATGTCGGAGGCCACGTGCGGAAAGTCGTCGGCGGTCAGGTGCGTGCTGCCGGCCGGCCGCGTGAAGGCGGCCATCATCGACGACTCGTCGGGATAGTCGGCGGTGAGCACACCCAGGAGCTTGTCGGACACACGCATCAGGTCGCCGAGGTCGGTCACCGCATGCTCGGCGACCGGCGTCTCGATCAGGCCCAGCGTTTCGAGGCGCCCGCCCGGCTTGAGGACCGCGCCGACCTCGGTTGCGTTCAGCCCCAGCACCTGGGCGAGCATCGCGTAGGCCTCCTGCGCGCTCGACGCCTTGCAGTCGACCAGCACCGGCCGCAGGTCGCGCTGGTACTTGCACAGCGACGCGTGCAGCAGCACCGACTGCTCGGCGTCGGTCAGGCCCAGCACCGCCGACAGCATCGCGATGTTGTCGACCAGCCGCACGCGGCTCTTGCCCAGGCGCTGATCGAGCGCCGACAGCGTGACCTGGAACACCGCCTGCAGATCCTTCGCGTGCAGCTTCACGTACTCGTCGAGGTAGTAGTACAGCCCGCTGTCGTCGTACAGTCCGTTCCACGCACCGTGCCGCTGCATGAACGCGTCGGGGTCGAGCTTGGCGCAGTCGGCCCAGGCTGGCATGTCGGTGCAGCGGCGCGACAGGAAGTCGCGCACGCGCAGCAGGATGGGCTCGGGCCACACGAAGTACCGGCCGGCCAGCGTGATCACGTTGTTGATGTCGCGGCGCAGGTTGAACCGGGGGCCGAGCGTGGCGACCGCGCGCAAGGCGAAGCGCGCGCACGCGAGGTCGAGCGGGGCAGCGGCCTCGAACGTCGGCGCGCGGTACAGCCGCTCTCCGGCGCCGCGCGTGCCGGAGCTCCGGCGCACCTTCTGTGTGGTCATCGTGATCCTCCCCGCGGCGTGCCCATGGCGCGCGCCGGACGCGGCGTCGCGCGCGTGCCGACCGACGTCGTGCAGGTGCTGCCTCAACGCGCCCGCCGTCCGGCGGTGGACAGCGGACGGCTAAGTTCCGACGATAGCCGCGCACGCGCCGCGCAATGCGCCGAGGAGCGGCACATTTCAGGCATTCCTGCGGGCGCCCGGACCGGGGGTCACTTCACGAGCTGCTTCTCGCGCGTCGTCTCCGACATCCTGGGCACGAAGGGCTCGGGCCACGCGAACGACGCGTCGACCACCGTACCGCCGACGCTGACGGTCGCCACCAGGTGCAGCGCTTCGCGCAGGATCTGCGCCTGCGTGGCGGCATCACCCGGTCGTCCGAAGTTGTTGCCCATCGGTGCGTTCACGAACAGGGCGCGGGGCGGCTTGACCAGTTCGACGATGTCGCGCGCGGTGGTGATGCACACCGTCGGGATGCCGGCCTGCTCGACGACACGGCACACCAGCGCGATCGTCTGCTGGTCGAGCGGGCACGCCGGCACGCCCACGAACACGTCCGTGCCGTCCGCCTTCAGCTGCTGCACGAAGGCCGGAACGACCTCCTCCATCAGCTTGCTGCGCATGTAGGTGCGCCCCATGAACCCGCTCCACAGGCGGGGCGTGACCGAACCGATCTCGCCGGCGCGCGCCATCTCGCGCAGCCGGTCGATCGCGAAGATGCAGTTGATGTCCTGCTCGGCGTCGTCATGCGGGTAGTAGCTGTCGTCGATCTTGAACCCGTCCGACGGACAGTCGCGCTCGAACGCGTCGACCCGGAAGTCGTTGCGGGCATAGGGGTCGAACCCCGGCGCCGCCTTCAGCGAGACACCGCCCGACGTCAGCATCGTGACGGCGCACTGCGCCAGCGGTCTGGTCAGGGGCGTGAGCGGGGCATCGTCGTAGACGCTCCACTGATACGGCGGGAAGCCGAGCGCTTCGTATCGCTCCTTCATCAAGCCGGTCCACGAGATCGGGTCCATCCTGCGTTCGCCTGCCATCCTGGGTTCTCCTGTCGGGGGTCGTGTCGTTGGGGGGTACCGCCGGGATGGGAGAGTCCGTCCGCGGTGCGTCATTGCTCCAGGCGGGTGATGCGCTCGGCGAGCAGACTGAGGCGTCGCACCGGACGCGCGGCCGCCTCGGCGAGCAGGCGCACGTCGCCGTAGACGATCAGTTTCGCACGGGCGCGCGTCACGGCGGTGTAGACCAGCTCGCGCGTCGCCAGGGGGTGTCCGGCCGGCGCAGGCACGAAGCACACGGTTTCGAACTCGGATCCCTGCGCGGAATGTACGGTCGACACCCAGGCGTCGCGCACCGCGGGCAGCTGGATCGGCGCGAACAGCCGTACGCCGTCCTCGGCCGGGAACGCGACCGCCAGACGCCCCTCGGAGACCGTGCACACCCCCGTGTCGCCGTTGAACAGCCCCAGCGCCGGTGCGTTCTGGGCCACGGTGACCTGACGGCCGGCGAACCAGGCCACCGCCGGATCGACCCCCAGCCGAAGCCGGATGCGTGCGCCGATCGCGGCGTTCAGCGCATCGGCGCCGAGCGGCCCGCCGCGCAGCGCCGCCAGGATCCGGAAGCGCGCGCAGGCCGCAAGGAGCGCCGTGCCGTCGGCTCCGGCCGCGGCCGCGTCCAGCACGCCGCCGTACCCCGCGAGTGCGTCCGTGATCACCCGGTCTGCGCCCACCGGGAGGCGGAATTCCAGATCGAGGGTCGACGGTACCGATTCGTCCGCGCCCAGCGTGCCGTCGCGCATCCGGGTCGCAAGCGCGGCGATCCCGGGCGCCGCGCGCTGGCGGTAGTTCCGCTCCAGCAGCACGACCGCATCACGCAGCGCGCCCGCCGGACCCCGCAGCGAAGACACCGCCGCGAAGACCGCGCCGGCCTCGACCGAGGCCAGCTGATCCTTGTCGCCGCACAGCACGAGCCGTGCACGCGGCCCGATCGCGGCGACGAGCCGCTGCGCGAGATCGAGGTCGAGCATGGAGGCCTCGTCGACGATCACGAGGTCTGCGTCCAGCGGCCGCATGCCGCGGTCGCCGGGCGCGCGGCCCCGCCCGGCGGCATCGCGCAGACCGAGCAGCCGGTGCAGCGTGGTCCCCGCTGCGGGCAGACGCTGGCGCAGCGCCGGGTCGGGGTCGAGCCGCGGCAGCTGCGCCAGCAGGGAATCGGACAGACGCGCCGCCGCACGGCCCGTGGGCGCGGCGATCGCGATGCGCAGCCCGGGTGACAGCCGCGCGGCGGCAACGATCAGGCGCGCGAGGGTCGTCGTCTTGCCCGTCCCGGGCCCGCCGGACACGATCGTCAGGCGCCGCGCGAGTCCGGTCTCGATCAGCGCCCGCTGCTGCGCATCGATGCCGCCGTCGCCGCACACGCGGTCGATCTCGGCGCGACATTCGGCCTCGCCGGCGAGCGGCGCCGCGACGTCGAGCGCCGCCAGGCCGTGCGCGAGCGCCTCCTCGGCATGCCACATCCGGTGCAGGTAGAGATGGCCCTCCTGCAGGACCAGCAGGCGGTCCGGCGCCTGCGCAGCGGGGGGGTCCAGGGCGGACACCACGGGGCTTTCCGCCAGGAGCGCCGCCGTTGCGGTGTCGACGGCGACGCACACGTGCCCCTCGGCGCTCGCCCGCCAGGCGAGCACGCCGGCCTCGCCCACGGCCTGCGCCGCCTCGGCCGCACCGCCCAGCCGCCGGTGGTAGCGCACGAGGAGCGCCGCGAACTCCGATTCGACCGCCGACGCGGCCCGCCGTTCGAGATCGCTCATGACGCGAGGGCCTCGTCGGCACCCGGCAGCAGCCCCTCGAGGACCCGGATCAGTTCGAACGGCGGACGCGCGACGTAGACCCCGCTCTGGGCGCCTGCCACGCGCGCCCCGCCGGAGGGCCCCGCGGAGGCGGCGGCCGTCGCAGGCGAAGCTTCGGATGCGGGCGCCGATGCCGGTGCAACGCCGCGCAGGAACAGGTAGAACACGCCGCCGAAATGGCGGTCGTAGCAAT